>NZ_CAJZFJ010000031.1 GCF_915070105.1 uncultured Porphyromonas sp. | reverse complement strand
CGGCTACTATAGTCAGGAGCAACCGGCCTTTGCCCCAGAGAAGCGTGTCATCGACATCGTGCAGGATATAGCAGACTCCTTCACCCTACCTGCAGGAGCTAATACCGAGCACATCTCTGCCACACAGCTCCTCACCCGCTTTCTCTTCCCCGTAGAGCGCCAATACACACCCGTAGAGAAGCTCAGCGGAGGAGAGCTACGCAGGCTATACCTATGTACCGTACTCGTCAGTGCCCCGAACTTCCTCGTGCTCGACGAGCCTACCAACGACCTAGACATCCTGACCCTCCAAGCCCTGGAGGAGTACCTACAAGACTTCTCTGGCTGTGTACTCATCGTCTCGCACGACCGCTTCTTCATGGATAAGGTCACCGAGCACCTCCTCTGCTTCGAGGGGGAGGGCAAGGTACGAGACTTCCCGGGAAACTATACCTTATATAGAGCCTGGCAAGCAGCACAGGAGGAAGAGCAGGCTCGCCTAGAGTCCAGCCGATCGACTCCCACGACAGAGCCCAAGCGACACAGTACACCTCGCCCTCCCAAGCTCACCTATGCAGAGAAGAGAGAGCTAGAGGGACTAGAGGGGCGCATCGCTGCGTTAGAGCAAGAGAAGGCCTCACTAGAGACGACCCTAAGCTCAGGCACGCTGGAGCATACAGAGCTCCTAGTGACCTCGCAGCGTATAGGTCAGATCGTAGAGGAACTCGATGAACTCGTCCTGAGGCAGCTAGAGCTAGAGGAGAAGGCCGGTTAGCAAAGCACGAATAGACACAAACAGAAGAGACATAAGACATAGAACACATGGGCAAATACAACTGGGATCCCTCCGCCATAGAGCGACTACGCCAGCTCATCACCGAGCGTAGGCGCATCGTCGTACTCCCCCACACCAGCCCTGATGGGGATGCCTTGGGGTCGATCCTTGGCTGGATGCGTATCCTACGTGCCGTACATCCTGAGGCAGAGATACATGCTATCAGCCCCGATAGGATCGAGAACTATCTCAGCTGGCTCCCAGCCCTAGAGGAACTCGTTATCTACCCTGAAGAGGAGGAGCGTGCACTTGAGCTGATCGCAGAGGCGGAGGTTATCTTCCACCTAGATCATAACGAGGTCGGGCGACTACGTTACCCAGCACTCATAGAGGCCGTACGAGAGAGCGGGGCACAACGTATCCTCATCGACCATCATCTCGATCCCGAGGAGGGCTGTAACCCATGCTTCAGCTATCCCAATGCCTCGGCGACCTGTGAGCTCGTCTACCTCCTCACCCAAGCCCTTGGATGGACAGAGCATATCACGGCGGAGACCGCGACACTCCTCCTAGTGGGGATCATCACCGACACAGGACGCTTCATGTACAGCCACCTCTCCCCAGAGCTATTTGAGACGACCTCTGCACTGCTAGCCCTAGGGGCAGACTACCCACTCATCATCGATCGCCTCTCCTACCACAACCCCGAGGCACAGATCCGCCTACAGGGCTATGTCCTCGATCAGCGTATGGAGCTCTATCCTGAGCTCGGTGCCGCCTGCCTTACCCTGACCCAAGAGGAGCTCCAGCAATTTGGGGCTACAAAGGGAGATACCGAGGGCTTGGTGAACATCCCCCTATCGATTGAGGGCATTCACTGCTCCTGCTTCATCAGAGAGGATAAGACGCAGATCAAGCTCTCCTTCCGCTCCACAGGGGACTTCCCCGTAAACGAACTTGCCTCTCTAGCCTTCGGCGGAGGTGGGCACCTAAATGCCGCTGGAGCAGAGTACCAAGGAAATATCGAAGACGCTAAAAATATCTATCTTTGCCAGCTAGAGGAGTTACAACGCAAGTCACTCCCTCAGGCATCTACAGACATCCAATAATGAATAGAATACTCAACTATCGTACCCTCGCACTGCTCCTGATCCTGTCACTACTATTCGGGAGCTGTAAGAAGAAGAGCGACATCAAGCCCCTCTCCCAGCTCAAGAAGGAGCAGCGCCGAGCCATCGACCGCCTCATCTCGTCTAAGAACCTAAAGGTCATCAACCGAGACAATGAGCTCCTACCTGAGGAGATCGATAAGAGCGTCTTCTATCGCCTCTCCAATGGGCTCTATATGCGTGTACTCGACGCTGGAGACAAGGAGAAGAAGGCTGTCGCAGAGAAGACTCGTGTACTCGTCCAGATGAAGGGCGAGGTATTCAATGAGAGCAAGGGAGTACGCTATACGTTCAACTCTCTGAACAATCCCCGCTACGGCGAACTAAAGTTCCTCTATGTCTCCTATTATAATGTGGGCTCGGAGCACTACCGCGCCATCAGTAGTGGGGGCTTCTCAGACTCGCTCGACCACTTGCTCTGCGAGGGGGTAGCCTTTCCGGCCTCACTCCTAGGGAGCGGAGCACGTGTACAGCTCATCATCCCCTTCGAGCTAGGCCCTACTGCCTCCTACACCGAGGGGAACTCGATCTTCGTAGAAGAAGCCCGATACATCTACCAGTAGACTGTCACCATACGCATAGACAAGTACACCACACATGACACTCATCAAATCCATCTCTGGCATCCGAGGCACAATCGGTGGAGCTGCTTCGGAGGGACTCAATCCGATCAGTACGGCTCAGTTCACCGCAGCCTATGCCACCTTCATACGAAAGCACTCAGGTAAGGAGCGCCCCACCATCGTCGT
The DNA here is from genome assembly GCF_915070105.1 of uncultured Porphyromonas sp. GTDB lineage: Bacteria > Bacteroidota > Bacteroidia > Bacteroidales > Porphyromonadaceae > Porphyromonas. The sequence continues at coordinate 21,632 of NZ_CAJZFJ010000031.1, read as the reverse complement.
AGGACGTGATGCCCGCCTCTCAGGGATCATGGTCAAGAACATCGTGATCGGCACCCTCCTCGGGATGGGCTGTGACGTCATAGACATCGACCTAGCGACCACACCGACCACGGAGATGGCCGTCGCAGGTAAGAAGGCAGACGGAGGTCTCATCCTCACCGCTAGCCACAACCCCAAGCAGTGGAATGCTCTGAAGCTCCTGAACAGCCGAGGTGAGTTCCTAAGTGACGCTGAGGGCAAGGAGATCCTTCGCCTAGCAGAGACTATGGATATTGACTTCGCTCCTGTCGATCAGCTTGGTCGAGTCATCGAGCAGAAGAGCTACCTAGAGGAGCACATCCAGGCAGTCCTCCGTGCACGAGGCGTAGACGCTGAGGCGATCCGCAAGGCTGGCTTCCGTGTAGCCTTTGACAGCGTAAACTCTGTTGGGGGTGTAGCACTACCAGCCCTATTCAAGGCTCTTGGCGTGGAGCAGGTACATGGGCTCTTTGATGATCCTACGGGAGACTTCGCCCACAATCCCGAGCCCCTACCCGAGCACCTCACTGCTATCTGCGAAGAGGTACGTAGGACATCTGCTGATGTAGGCTTCGTCGTAGACCCAGACGTCGATCGTCTAGCTATCGTAGACGAGCATGGTGAATTCTTCGGAGAGGAATACACGCTCGTATCGATCGCCGACTACCTCCTCGGCCTAAATGGTGGAGGCAACACCGTATCGAACCTCAGCTCCACACGTGCCCTACGAGATGTCACTCTACGTCACGGAGGCTCATACTACGCAGCAGCCGTAGGCGAAGTGAATGTCGTGACGAAGATGAAGGAGGTCAATGCCCTCATCGGCGGAGAGGGTAATGGTGGTGTCATCTATCCCGAGCTCCACTATGGCCGTGACGCATTAGTCGGCATAGCCCTATTCCTCACCATGCTCGCCAAGAGTGGTCGCTCCGTGAGTGAGCTCCGGGCTACCTATCCTAGCTACTACATGAGCAAGCAGCGTGTAGAGCTCTCGGCTGACATCGATCCACAGAGCCTACTTGACCGCCTAGCTCGAGAGGAGCAGGGCAAGGGAGAGATCAACCTCATCGATGGGGTGAAGATCGACTTCTCCGACCGCTGGGTACACGTACGTCGCAGCAATACCGAGCCCATCATCCGTATCTACACCGAGGCTCCCTCTGCCGAGGAAGCCACCGCTCTAGCAGACGAGTACAAGCAGCTCATCAGCTCTTACCTAAGCTAACAAGACATTCTATACGCCCCATAGCCCCCTCACCTCTAGGTCAGAAGGGCTATGGGGCGTCTTATTATTAAATGGTTTACACGAACAAGCATTGGCACGAAAGAGGAAGGAACTACCCCTACTAGAAGGGATATCGATCGAGGGACTAGCAGGCGAGGGCAAGGCGCTCACCCATGTAGATGGGTTGGTGCTCTTTGTCCCCTTCGCTGCGCCTGGTGACGTATGTAATATACAGGTCACAAAGAAGAAAAGTAGTTTCATGGAGGGGAAGATCGCAGAGATCATCACCCCTTCGGCTCAGCGTGTCACCCCTCACTGCTCCCACTTCACTATATGCGGTGGGTGTAAGTGGCAGCATCTCCCCTACTCGCTCCAGCTAGAGGCCAAGGAGCAAGTCGTGCAGGATGCTCTAAAGCGTATCGGCAAGATCGAGGTAGAGCGCTACCTCCCCATCCTCGGATCAAAGCGTACGGAGCGATACCGCAACAAGCTGGAGTTCACCTTCAGTCACCGTCGCTGGCTCTTCCCCGACGAACTCAAGGAGCAGACCGATACCGAGGGACTGGACCTCACGGGGCTAGGCTTCCACCTACCGGGGATGTTTGACAAGGTGCTAGATATAGACCAGTGCCATCTGGGGGCAAAGGTATTAGATGACATCCGTCTCTTCATCCGAGACTACTGCAAGGCTGAGCCCGAGAAGTACCCCTTCTTCGACCTACGTAAGCAGGAGGGCTTCATGCGCACCCTGATGATGCGCACGACCTCTACAGGAGAGATCATGCTCGTCGTAGTCTTCTTCCGTGAAGACCAAGAGGCTCGAGAGGCACTACTCGATGCCATCAAGACACGCTTCCCCGAGATCACCTCCCTCCTCTACGTGATCAACAGCAAGTGCAACGACACCATCACCGATCAGGAGATCCACTGCTATGCAGGTCGTGACTATATCGAGGAGCAGATGGAGGGACTCACCTTCCGTATAGGTCCGAAGTCCTTCTACCAGACCAATAGCGAGCAGGCCTACGAGCTGTACAAGGTCGCTCGTGACTTCGCCGAGCTCACGGGAGAGGAGCATGTCTATGACCTCTATACGGGGACAGGCACGATCGCTAACTTCGTCGCTCGCCAGGCCGCCTCTGTCATCGGTATCGAATATGTGCCCGAGGCGATTGTCGATGCCAAGATCAATAGTGAGGTCAATGGCATAGACAATACCCTATTCTACGCTGGTGACATGAAGGACATCTTGACCGAAGACTTCATCCTACAGCATGGGCACCCCGATGTGATCATCACAGACCCTCCACGGGCAGGGATGCACGAGGAGGTCATCTCCACGATCCTCAGAGCAGCCCCTCAGCGTATCGTCTACGTGAGCTGCAATCCCGCTACGCAGGCTCGTGATCTACAGCTACTGACAGCTACGGGAGACTATCGTGTCACGAAGTCTCGTGCCGTAGATATGTTCCCCCATACACACCATATCGAGAATGTCGTGCAGCTCATCCGCCAGCAGCACTAGTCCTCGACCCTATCCCTGCACTCTATGAGACTACCTAAGAGACTTAGCCCAACGACCCTACTTGTGGTCGCTGGGCTTCTACTTGCTCTCATCTCGAGCATACTGCTGACTCATCGCCGACACACTGAGGCGATCGAGGCTGATCGTATCGCACGTACCAAGCTACCCGATACGCTGCGCGTGGTGACGCTCTCTGGTGCCACGACCTTCTTCGTCTACCGTGACGAGCCGATGGGATACCAGTACGAGCTCGTTCGTCTCTTCGCTGAGCGGATACGTCGTCCTATGAAGCTCTACCTAGCACATGACCTAGACGAAGCCGAGCGACTCGTACGTACCCGCCAGATGGACCTCTGTATCACCCCGAGGGCTGTCACTCAGTCCAGCAAGGAGGAACTCCTCTTCACGGGTCCAGAGGAACTCTCTGGTCTTACTCTCGTACAGCGCCGTGTCCTAAACCGAGAGGATACCGCTCGATATGTGCGTGATGTGACGGGACTCCTTGATCGGACAGTCACTCTACTGGCAGGCTCTCGTGCCGAGGAGCGCATCCAGCGTCTACAGGAGCAGCTAGGGGGTACGATCAATATCAAGCTTCTTCCCTCCGACACCCTCGATAGCGAAGATCTCATCGACCAAGTCGCAGATGGGGTGATCGACTACACCATTGCAGACCAAGAGCTGGCACGACTCGCCAAGACCTACTACCCCAACATCGACATCTCCGTAGAGGTAGGCTTCGCACAGCGTCTACGCTGGTTCACCTCTCCCTACAACGAAGGCTTAGCAAAGGCCCTAGATGAATGGGCGAAGAACATCCCGCAGGAGAAGGCCTTCAAAACCATCTACCGCAAGTACTTCGAGCTCAACAAGAATGAAGACACCTCTTCTGCTGAGCAACCTCAGTCCCCCACTGAACGTATCCCCAAAGGGCCTAAGATCGGGCGAGGCGAACGTACCTATGTCCACGAGGGGGGTATATCGCCCTTCGATACCATCTTCCGCAAGGAAGCCGCACGGCTTGGGTGGCCATGGCAGCTACTCGCCTCCATCGCCTACCAAGAGTCCAACTTCAAACCCACCGTCATCGGCTGGTCAGGTGCACGAGGTCTGATGGGCATCATGCCTCGTACGGGACAGATCTATGGTGCCAGCAAGGAGGAGCTCCTCGATCCTAAGGTCTCCGTACGAGTCGCCGTAGACTGCATCCGAAGTATAGAGAAGATGTTCAAGTCCATCCCCGAGGGAGACGATCGTATCTCAGTAGTCCTCGCATCCTACAATGCTGGCCCGGCTCACCTGCAGGATGCCATCAGGCTAGCCCAGAAGTATGGCTACTCTACGACCAAATGGGCTGGTGGGATCGAAGAGACACTGCGCCTAAAGAGCGAAGCCAAGTACTACAACGATCCCGTCTGCCGAGCAGGCTACCTCCGAGGAAAGGGTGTCGCCCGCTACGTAGAGCAAGTCATGGCACGCTACAACGGATACCTAGAACACACTAGCTCTAAGGACTAACCATCCTACCACCGCCCCCTAAACACATCGTACCATGCCCCCCTCTCGCCTCCCTAACTATCTGCGCCTCGAGACCCTGCACATCACCGATGAGCTCCGGGACTTCTCCGGATACCGCCACATCATGGAGTCCTATAGGTACTCTCGCTTCTTCATCTGCACCCGTGGCTCGTTCACACTCCAAGTCGGCCAAGAGACCTACCAGCTAAAGGATCGAGATGCCTGCTTCGTCTTCATCAATCAGTCCATCCGCATACTGGATCGGCTACCTGAGAGCGAGGCCTACCTCTTCTCGTGGGATGACGACTTCGAGACCACCATCCGCAGAAAGCCTCCCAGCCCTGAGCTCATTAAGAAAATTCTCTTCTATCCCTGCTTCACACTCCGTTCCAATCGCATCGAGAGCTTCATGCAGATACTAATGCTCATTGGGGAGGTCTCGCAGAGAGAGCGGACACAGTACAACATAGACATCCTCCAGTACCTCCTCTCGGCTGCTAGCTGCGAGGTCTTTGCACACTACGAGGAAGACGTAGAGTACGACCCCTCACACTTCTCTCGGCGCAAGATCTACTACGCCGAGTTCCTAGACCTCCTCTTGAAGAACTTCCATCGGGAGCACGCTGCCGAGTTCTATGCGCGTGAGCTCTGTATCTCCATACGTTACCTAGGATCGGTATGCAAGGAGTATGGGGGTGAGACAGCTGTTCAGAGCATCAATAGCCTCTTACTCACCACGGCGAAGATGTACCTAACGAGCTCTAATCTCTCCATACAGCAGATCGCCAGCGAACTGCACTTTGCCTCCCCCTCCTTCTTCTCTCAGTTCTTCCGAAGGCTCGAGGGATGCACTCCCTCCGAATACCGAGCTCGCTATTTCAACTAGTTCAGCTCTCGCCATCCCACCCCTAACGAGACCAGCACCATCGGGAAATTACCTTCCCGATGGTGCTGGTCTCGTTTGTATATATCCCTCATCGCCCGCTCTAGGCTAAGCTGCGTCTACCTCGCCACGGACAGAGACCATACATACCTCCGCTCTCCTCACCCTCCTAAGGATGCCAAGCTCAGACTTACGAAGGGTGATCCCCCGTCCCTATCCAGCCCACAGAGTAGCGATAGATCGGCCACTATGGAGAGGAGCTAAAAGACCATATATATTCACCTGATAATCAACGTGATCTCAAACACGGCGAGAAGGTGGGAGAGGACATTACTAGAGCGATGTAGAGGACTCGGTATGTTCGCCTCCATCACCTTACATAGGTGACGAGGGCGTTCATACCGAGTCCTCTCCTGGGGACATAACTAGTGCATTACTCACCCTCTCGGAATGGTTGTTATGACGAGATAGATGCTTGAGAAGAAAGGATGGATTGCCCTTTATACCTATCATCTAGCTAGCTCAAAGCCATGCCTCACCCAACGGTGGAAGCACCTCCCATCACCTTACCGCATCATACAGATAGCGAGACTAGGGAGGAGGTAGGACTAAGAGAGAAGGACTCTTTGTGGTTATAGCCTTTAGGATAAGGGACAATGTACATCAAGATGAAGCAAGCATATCTGTCGGTGGGGAGAACCCACATACACACTGGGGAGGAGCTACGGGGTGACTGATAAGGAAGAGTAGAGAGTGAATTGGAGGGCTATATCCATACTGGAGCTGGTGCAGAGAGCGGAGGGAGATAGGACGGGCTATTTGAGGAGGGACACTTTCATGCCTGGGAGGAAGGCTATATACAGAGAGGAGGGTGGTCTATGGGGAAAGGAGCAGGAAGGTGCAGAGGGGGATATTTGTGTAGGCGGTGACGGAGCTACTGGGGATAGTGAGGTGACGAATCGTGATGGTAGTGGAGCGGAGGAGAATGTGGGCATAAGGCTGGGAGGGAACGGGGAAGGGGAGGGAGGGGGAAGAGGATCTTGGTTGGGCTTTTATGTTCAAAATATCGCTGTACCTTTGTGAGGTCCACATGGCGACTGATATTCCCATAACGAACTATCTCCCCCAATGAATGACTACAAAAACTACTTCTACTTAGTAGTTCCGCCCAGTAGGAGCGTGCGACAGTCCAACTTCGAGCTCCTGAGGATCGTGGCTATGATCTTCATCCTCATCCTACATGTTGATCACCTCAGTTTTGGTTTTCCCAGCACGCAGGAGATCGCAGCGAGTCCCTTCTCTGCCTTCCTAAGGACGTGGCTGGAGACAATCGCTGTCGTAGCGGTCAATACCTTTGTGCTCATCTCGGGTTACTTCGGGATACGGCTACAAGTGGAGCGGTTTGCAGGGCTACTCTTCCAGTCAGTCTTCTACATCATGGGAGTCTACTTGGTCCTGGTGGCGGTTGGCTGGGAAGCTTTCTCGGTCGGACACTTCGTCCGTTGTCTCTCTCCCCTAGATCCAAGCGGAGGATGGTTCATCCCCGTGTATATAGGGCTTATGCTGCTCTCCCCCATTCTCAATGCCTTCGTCACCCAAGCGAGGGAGAAAGATTTGCTAGGGATCATTATAGCCCTATTGCTGATGCAGAGTGTCTTCGGCTGGGGAATCGACCATCTCAAGGTGGGTGCTGGCTACTCCCTCTTCTCCTTCATCCTGCTCTATCTGATCGGGCAATACCTACGGAAGTACCCGGAGACCTTCTACTCTAAGGGTAAGGCAAGTCGCTACCTAGGTATCTATCTAGGCATCTCCCTCCTCAATGCCTTCATTCCATACGTCGCCTCGGCTCTCCACCTGCTGCTCCCCTCTATCCCGAGCGATCTAGGGAATCACAAGATGATCAGCATCATCCCACTAGCCTATAGCTCTCCACTGAATATCATCGGAGCGGTATGTCTCTTCATCGCCTTCTCACGGCTGAAGATACGGAGCCACCTGATCAATTGGGTAGCCTCCTCCGTACTAGCTGTATATCTCATACACTGCAATGAGCATCTCATCCACCATTTCATCGCCTTTGTACGACAGCTAAGGCTCTATCCTACAGGGACGTTCCTCGTCTACCTCGTAGGCTTCCTCATCGTGGTCTTCATTGGGAGCATTCTCATAGACCAGGTACGGAAGATCCTGTGGGGAGCGATCGTCTTCCCTCTGCTGGACAAGATCCGATCGCTCATCGCCCTACCCTTCTAGTCACAGGGAGGGCAACCGAAGACTTTCCTCTCACAATAATAGTCTCAGCCCCTAAGCAAGAATGTGCTTGCTTAGGGGCTGAGACTATTATTGTGAGGGTATTATAGAGAGGGTATTATAGAGAGGGTGTTTGGGGCATTACTTCTGCCCCCAGGAGCTACGATCTAGACTACGATAATGGATCGCTTCGGCTATATGCTCCTTATGAATAGCCTCCTCTCCTGCGAGGTCAGCGATGGTGCGGGCTACCTTGAGTATGCGGTCGTAGGCACGTGCCGATAGATCTAGTCGCTCCATAGCTGTCTTGAGGCGAGCTAAGCCCTCCGCATCTGGACGGGCAAAGGTCTGCATCTGCGCTGGGGTCATCTGGGCATTGCAGTAGACTCCTGGTGTGCTGGCGAACCGCTGGTTCTGTAGCTCTCGAGCCGCCATCACACGACGACGTATATCGGCACTCCGCTCTGTGGCCTCTTGTCCCGAGAGCTTCTCGAAGGGCACTGGGGTGATCTCCACCTGTATATCGATACGATCAAGCAGAGGCCCCGAGACCTTGCCGAGATACCGCTGCACCTGCTGGGGGGAGCACTCGCAGTGACGAGTGGGATGATTGTAATAGCCGCAGGGGCAGGGGTTCATAGCGGCGATCAGCATAAAGCTCGCAGGGTAGTCCACCGTGAAGCGTGACCGTGCGACCGTGACCATGCGCTCCTCTAGGGGCTGGCGCATGACCTCTAGGACATTGCGGTTAAACTCTGGAAGCTCATCGAGGAAGAGCACCCCATTATGGGCAAGGCTTATCTCTCCAGGCTGTGGAGAACTTCCTCCACCGACCAAGGCTGCAGGTGATATAGAATGGTGTGGAGCACGGAAGGGGCGAGTAGTCAGCAGCGTCACATCCTTGCCCAGCTTACCCGCCACCGAATAAACCTTCGTTGTCTCTAGGGACTCACGTAGGGTGAAGGGAGGGAGGATGCCGGACAGACGCTTTGCCATCATAGACTTGCCACTGCCTGGAGCGCCGATCATCAGGAGGTTATGTCCCCCTGCTGCAGCCACCTCTAGGGCACGCTTGACCGTCTCCTGTCCTCGTACCTCAGCGAAGTCAAAGGGACTTACCCCCTGAGCTTCGTAGAATTCGCCTCGGGTGTCTACCTCGACCTGCGGGAGGAGAGACTGTCCAGAGAGCATCTCGATAACCTCTCGTAGGGAGTGAGCAGAATAGACCTTGAGCTGATTCACCACAGCCGCCTCACGAGCATTGGGCGCAGGGAGGATAAAGCCCTCGAAGCCCTCACTACGTGCCTGTATAGCGATCGGCAATGCCCCTCGTATAGCACGTACGCTCCCATCTAGTGAGAGCTCCCCCATGATCAGGTAGCGATCTAGCAGGTCGGCAGGGATCTGCCCATCAGCAGCCAAGAGCCCGATGGCTAGCGGGAGGTCATAGGCAGCCCCTTCCTTGCGCAGATCGGCAGGGCTCATATTGATCACGATACGCTTGCCAGGGAACTTATAGCCACAGCTCTCGATAGCAGAGATGATACGATCTTGGCTCTCCTTGATAGCGGCATCGGGTAGCCCCACGAGCTGGAAGTAAGAGCCCGGTGTACAGCTGACCTCGACAGTGACTGTCCGTGCCTGTATACTCTGTAGGGCAGCTGCGTATGTTTTGATTAGCATAGTGTGTATGTTCGTGGATCTGATAGTTGGGGTGGCAGGGCTACTTGATCTTCCCTAGGCTATCTATGCGGAAGTGGACGACCTGAGCCTGGCCCTGCACACCATAGAGCTGTCGGACACGGCTCACCAGCCCAAGACTATCAGAGAAGGCTATCCCCTCCAGACTATCCCGACGTAGCTGTGAGCGTGCTACACTATCCGATAGGGTCGGCATCATAAAGACGAAGTAGAGGCTATCGGGCTTAGCTCCAGCCTTGAGGGTCTGCTGCTCCTGCTTCGTCAGCGAAGCCAAGCCCTCAGGGGAAGCAAAGACCAGCAGTACAGGGTGCTTGTGATATAGCTCCGAGAGGTCACGCTGCTTTCCCGAGACATCCTTACCCGAGAAGAGAGGGGCGGAGGTCAAGGGCTGTGGCTTGGGCTGGGCTGGAGAGATTTGTTCCCGCCATTCCTTACCTATCAGGTCAAAGAGACGTACACGTCGCCCCTCGTCATGAGAGACAAGTACCGAGCGGAAGCGTGCCGTATCTAGGTAGAGCTCGAGGCGGGTATCGAAGTTCGTCAGCGTGTCTGTGATCTGGACATCCGGTCCTATATAAGTCACTAGGGCTAGAGTGTCGCCTCCTGAGGGTGAGTCTAGCTGGATCACGAGACGAGAGCCCTTGGGCTGTGAGCTACAAGAGCCGAGAAGGATGGCTACGAAGAGGGAGAGGAATAGGGAATGGAACTTCATCTTCATTTCGTTGAGACTTAGGGTAAGTAACCTTCGCGGATGGAGAAGGTGGAGACGGGTAGCCCTGTGTGTCCGACGAGATTGGCATCGGTATAGGGCTCCCAAGCATAGCGTATCTGGAGCTTCTGTGAGCTTATCCGGCGGGGTAGCGAGATGATGACACGAGCATCACGGAGCTTGATGGGAGGCAGGGGATAGCTGAGGCCATCCTCTCCGATAATCTCAAAGCCCCTCAGCTCCTGACCATCAGAGGTTTTCAGTTCGTCTGTCCCCCCGAAGAGTAGGATCAGGTTATTGCCCTCCCTATATAATGCCTTTAGCCATGGACTCCTATGAGTTAGGGAGCTATAGCCATATTCATTATGCAGAGCTAGCAGTGCCAGGCGGTGAGCTATCGGACGCTTATTTCGTGGGTGTACATCATTAGGCATACCATGATCCGAGGAGACAACCATCTCAAGCCCTTCGGCAGAGCGCATGAGCCTACGCTGGCTTTCACGGAAGTGTGGCCAGGAAGGGCGATTCATAGAGGAGAGCTGTACGTAATAGAAGGGGATATTGAAGCTAAAGACCTGCCTCCAGCTCGTCACGAGTAGGGGGAAGAGACGTGCATGTGCCTCGACATTGTGGGCATTAGACTCCCCTTGGTACCAGAGTATCCCCTGGATGGGAAAGCGAGCCAAGGGTCTTATCCCCGTGTCAAAGAGGTAGGTAGGAGCATAGGGATGACGAGTAAGTGGAGTATCCTGAAGCTTCACATTGAGCGCAGCACGCTCACGCACCCACGGCATAATGAAGTCATTCGTACGCCAGTGGCGGAGGATCTGTGGGAACTCATGCTCCAGCGTATAACGATCGATCCAAGCCTCGGTGGGTGCTCCACCGACCGCATTGATAATAATCCCTACTGGTACATGCAGACTATCCCGTAGCTCCCGAGCGAACTGATAGGCTATGGCTGAGGTCGAGCGAGCTATCTCGGGAGTCGTCCCCCTCCATTGAGTGGGGCGATAGTATTCTAGTCTATTGAGTGAGTCAAGGAAGGAGACAGGCCAGCTGACAGCATCGGTCGTATGAGCAGGCTTCATATCGAAGATTCGCAGCTCAGGATCATAGGCATTATCAGCCAGATCACGATCTGTAGTCTCTCCCAGCATCATAGCCATATTGGACTGACCCGAGCAGAGCCAAACCTCACCTACATAGACTGAGTCCAGCTGATAGCTACGTGACCGAGCCTCTAGGCTAAGGCGGTAGGGGCCTCCTGCTTCCAGAGGAGGGAGGATGATGCTCCAGCGTCCATCCTGACCAGTCCTAGTCGTGTAAGTGGATCCGCCGAAGGTTAGGGAGACATGCTCAAGGGCATTAGCCCTTCCCTCGAGCACCAGAGGCTTCTGGCGCTGCAAGACCATGCCGGAGGAGAGTATCTCGGGGAGAGTAAGCCCGCCATAGTCCCCTGTGATCGCAGCATAGACCTCCCGAGCTATAATCCGAGCACCTGCAGCCGTTGGGTGAACAGCATCGGGAAGGTAATGAGGGTAGCTGTAGAGTGGTGCATGTAGGTCTATGAGCTGTACATCTGCCCCCTTTGCGACCTGCTCGATAGCCTTCTGTATCTGATCCTGCCAGTCTCGTGTACCAGACTCGAAGCGTGGATGCTCCACGCCGATGGGTGTCGTACGTGCGATGAGGATACGTACCTTGGGGTTGGCCTCACGTAGAGCCTCGATGAGGCGGTGATAGTCGGGGACAAACTCATCCCGATAGTTAGGCCAGTTGCGGGGATCGGTATCATTGACCCCAAGGTGGATCACAGCTATATCAGCTCGATAGTCTAGAGCCTTCTGATACTCCTCTTGCTGGATGTAGGGGCGATGACCACGGGCAAGAAGCGTAGCCCCAGACTTCCCAAAGTTGCCCACTTGATAGCCAGAGCCCAAGAGTTGCTGAAGGACTACGGGGTAGGCCTCATGCTCACGATCCTTGAGTAGATAGCCATAGGTAATGCTATTGCCTATGCAGGCTACACGGATCGGGGTCGTACGACGAGGTGCAGCATGGACGGACAGAGAAGCGAATAGGAGTAAGGTGAGGGATAGAAGCTGAGTAGGGAACTTTATCATGGGGAGGGACTTCGATAGTATCGGGTCTATATAGTTAGTATCGGGAGTGTATAGAATAAGGCTTGGTGGCTAGAGCAGGCGTTGCTGCAGGAGATGGATGATACGCTCAATCGTCGCATCCTCTGGGTTATGCAGAGGATCATAGGGGGACTTGAGATTAGCCCCCGTGACTCGGGCGAAGATCTGCCACGTCCAAGCCTTGAAGCCTCCGAGGAAGGTCTTCACCAGCTCGTAGCCTGTCATCCCACATTGGCGATGGACGAGCTTGATGAGGATCTTACCCTGACGCAGGGTGAGGTTCTTCATCTTGGGCGTCATCTCCCGCTTGAGATCCTTCTCCACCTGCTTGAGATGGGCCTCACGAGACTTCTCAGGGAGCGTCTCCATGTATTCGTAGGTCTCGATGATCGTCGAGGCGACATACTTGGCATAGGGATAGGCAATCTTCACATCCCGAATCAGCCGCCAGAGCTGTCTCCGCTCCTCGGGTGTCATAGGACGTACACTCCGTCCTGCATAGATATTCACATCAGGGAGGATCACCTCTATGAGCGTATCAGGCTCCACACTATGCTCTGTCTGGGAGACTACCTGCCCGAGGAGCTCTGTTCCTCCTCCGAGGAGGAGGAACAAGAGCAGGAGCGTATGACGAAGAGAGAAGCTAAAACACATACTCGGGAGCGGATAAGAAAGGGGATGAGAGAGTCCCTACCAAGGGCGAGGAGGGACCTTCAGAGAATATTCTGTAGCTAGTCCGCCTGTAGAGGTCTCACGATAGAGGCTAGGTAGGTCATGCCCCGTCTTGCGCATCACCTCTACAACTTGGTCGAAACTCACACGATGGCGCCCATCGCTAAACGTACCATAGGTATTTGCATCCAGAGCACGAGCAGCAGCAAAGGCATTACGCTCAATACAAGGTATCTGCACCAGCCCACATACGGGGTCACAGGTCAGTCCTAGGTGGTGCTCTAGCGCCATCTCTGCCGAGTACTCAATCTGGAGATTAGAGCCACCGAAGAGTTGGCTAGCAGCAGCGGCACCCATAGCACATGCAACCCCTATCTCACCCTGACACCCTACCTCTGCACCTGAGATAGAGGCATTGGTACGAACGACATTGGCAAAGAGCCCTGCAGTAGCTAGAGCGCGCAGGATACTGCGATCGGGGAAGTCACGACTTGTCTTAAGGTGGTAGAGCACAGCAGGGACTACCCCACAGCTCCCACAGGTAGGTGCAGTGACGACACGCCCACCCGAGGCATTGTGTTCGCTGACGGCTAGGGCATAGGCGTAGACAAGGCCTCTATTCTTGATACTAGCCGAGCCATATCCCTCAGCCTTGACCTTATAGGTTGCAGCCTTACGTCTTAGACCAAGGCCTCCAGGAAGGACTCCCTCAGCCTGTAGCCCTGAGTGGACCGCCTCCTTCATCACCTCCCAGATTTCAGCTAGGAAGTCCCAGATACCCTCACCCTCATAGTGCTCCACATACTCCCAGTAGGTCATATCCTGCTCATGCAGGACGTGCATGATATCTAGGATCCTATGCTGGGGGTAGATCTCTGCGGAGTGCTGTTCGTTGAAGTCTTCGTTGGCGAGCGTCCCACCACCTATGCTATAGACGGTATAGGTATCGAGCACCTTACCATCGGCACCATAAGCCTTGAACTCCATCCCATTAGGATGGAACGGGAGGACAATATCAGGCTTCCAAATAATCTCTGTAGGAGCTATCGGAGTGAGCGTCTCTAGAATAGCTACATCAGTCATGTGACCCTTCCCTGTAGCAGCTAGACTACCATACAGGGTGACTTCGTAGCCAGAGGCTCCAGGGCAACAGGCAACAAACTGCTCAGCCGCCCTCCGTGGTCCCATTGTGTGACTACTGCTGGGGCCACGCCCAATCCGAAATATCTGTCTTATTGTCTCCATCTCTATTTTGTAAACGTCTCTCCCCCTACCTTTATTTGCTAGTGTTGAGGGTATTTTGCTGAACTCAAAAATACGAAAAAGCCCTATTATACGGGCTCTATCCACACCTTCGCTCTACACAGGATCACTATAAGAGCTCTATATGAGAGCTCTACATATAGTGAGGCGCATCATAGCCAGGGCTATAATGCGCCTCCTAGATACCCTTTAGCAGGGTAAGGGTGGGTTATGGCAGGCTAATCCTCTGCCTTGACTTCCCAGTAGGGATCCTTCATGAGGACGTCTTCGAGTGAACGGATGCCAGGCTTCTGAGCCTTTACCTCCTCGATCTGCTGAGCGACTGCCTCATCATAGCATATATCCTCTACATCTCGGATCACACCGAAGGCTACGGGGAGGTCACTACCTTCACTCGTACCCATCATAGCAAGCATGGTGTGTAGGGTAGGATCTGCCTCGTGAGCATCATGCGTGAGGACATCATCGAGGGTATAGCCATCTTCTCCGATCGTCACAGCCTTGAGGCGAAGACCATCGAGGACAATCCCCTTGTTCTTCTCCTTACCGAAGATCATCTTCTCTCCGTGGCGGAGTACCACAGAGCGGTCATCACGCACTTCACGCTGAGCGATCCCCTTGTGGACACCATCATTGAAGATCACACAGTTCACCAGTACCTCGACGATAGCTGCACCCTTGTGCTTAGCACACTCAAGCATACATTGCCCGAGGAGCTTCATATCGATATCGAGCGAACGAGCGAAGAAGCGACCACGTGCACCGAAGCAGAGCTCTGCTGGGATGAATGGATCCTCTACTGTACCATAAGGAGAGCTCTTAGAGACAAAGCCACGTGCCGATGTAGGCGAGTACTGTCCCTTCGTGAGTCCGTAGATACGGTTATTGAAGAGGATGAAGTTCAGATTAACATTACGTCGGACAGCATGGATGAAGTGATTACCTCCGATAGCTAGGCTATCTCCGTCCCCTGTAGCAATCCACACACAGAGGTCTGGACGAGCCGTCTTCAGCCCTGTGGCAATAGCTGCTGCACGACCATGGATGGTGTGGAAGCCATAGGCATTCACATAATAGGGTAGACGTGATGAACAGCCAATCCCAGAGATGACAGCTGTCCTCTCTGTTGGGATGCCGAGGTCAGCCATAGCCTTCTGCAGGGTAGCAAGCACCCCATGGTCTCCACAGCCTGGGCACCAGCGTACGTATTGGTCACTCTTAAAGCTCTTGGCGTCTAGCTTAACGCCACTAACATTCGTATCCATTGCTGTTATTCCTCGATAAGGTTAATGAATTCTTCTACTAGCTGGGAGAGCACGAAGGGCTGACCTGTGACTTCATTATACTGACGTGGGTAGAAGTCGGAGATGAACCCACGCAGGTAGCGAGCGAACTGACCACTATTCTGCTCGACGACGACGACCTTCTTATAGCGACGTAGTAGCTCCTCTGTATTGAGTGGTAGAGGATTGATGAAGCTGAAGTGTAGGTGAGCGATCTTATGACCACGCTCACGCACTCTATGCGTAGCCTCATATAGATGACCATAGGTGCCCCCCCATCCGACGACAAGGAGCTCTGCATCCTGATCACCCTCTACCTCGAGCTGAGGTATGCAGTTAGCGATATAGTCTACCTTTTCCTGACGTGTCTTGACCATGAGGGCATGGTTAGCAGCATCGGTGCTGATAGCGCTGGTCGTGTAGTTCTTCTCTAGACCACCGAGACGGTGCTCGAAGCCTGGAGTACCAGGGACAGCCCAATAGCGTACCTTGGTCTCCTGATCACGGAAGAAGGGCTTCCAGTTCTCAGCCGTCACCCCCTCAGGGAGCTTAGAGACGTAGTTAGGTTCAATAGTAGGTAGACTCTTTAGATCTGGGATACGCCATGCCGAGGAGCCGTTGGCGATGAAGGAGTCGGTGAGTAGGACGACAGGTGTCATGTGCTCTACTGCAATCTTGGCAGCCCAATAGGCATAGAGGAAGCAGGTGTCAGGGGTCGTAGCAGCTACGACTGGCATAGGGGCCTCACCATTTCGCCCATAGAGAGCCTGCATGAGGTCGGTCTGCTCACTCTTGGTAGGTAGCCCTGTCGAGGGACCACCTCGCTGTACGTCGATGATCACTAGTGGGATCTCTGCCATCACAGCTAGACCTGTAGCTTCACCCTTTAGAGCTAGCCCAGGGCCAGAGGTCGTGGTCACAGCAAGGTCGCCTGCGAAGGCTGCACCAATAGCTGTACAGATACCAGCGATCTCATCCTCTGCCTGCACAGTCTTTACCCCAAGCGCCTTATGCTTAGCGAGCTCATGGAGGATATCCGTAGCGGGAGTGATGGGGTAGCTACCGAGGAAGAGATCTAGGCCTGCACGCTCGGAGGCGGCGATCAGACCATAGGCTGTTGCCTTATTCCCATTGATATCGAGATAGCGACCTGGGATCGGCTTCTGAGTCTCGATGCGGAAGATACTTGCGGAGGCATGGGTGTTATGCCCGAAGTCGTAGCCATGGTTGAGCGAGGCGATATTAGCATCTCGTAGCTGAGGCTTCTTGCCGAACTTGCGTTCGAGGAAGTGCTCAGCATGCTCTAGTGGACGATCGCAGAGCCAGCAAATCAGCCCAAGAGCAAACATGTTCTTACAGCGAAGAGCCGACTTGGCATCCAGCCCGAAGTCCTTTAGACCTTCCTTCACGATCGTGGAAATCGGAGCAGGGATGATCTGCTGAGTCTTCAGCCCGAGTTCCTCGAAGGGCTCATCGGTAGTGTACTCAGCCTTGCGTAGGTCATTTGTAGTGAAGGAGTCGGTATCAATGATGATGATTGAGTCCTTCTTCAGATGCCCTACACTCACCTTGAGTGCTGCAGGGTTCATAGCCACGAGGATATCTGCACGTTCCCCAGGGGTACGTACAGCACGAGAGCCTATCTGCACCTGATAGCCAGATACCCCACTCAGGGTACCCTGAGGTGCACGAATTTCAGCTGGGAAGTCAGGGAACGTGGAAATGGTGTTCCCCGTCATGGCGGAAAGGTCAGAGAAGATCGTCCCCGTCAATTGCATCCCATCACCCGAGTCTCCAGAGAATCGAATGACGATGTCTTTGAGCGTTTTGACCGCTTTCTGTTCGTCCATAGTTCTTTATATATCTGATGTGTGTCATTGCGGCACGAGCCTTAGCACTGCTGTGAGAGTATGGTTGTGATAGCACCGTTACTTGTAGTCAAGGCCGTCCTACGCCGACATTCTGTTGCATCTTCTAATATGCAAGACAAAGCTAAGGAATTAACTACACCTAAGCAAATTATTTCCGTTTCCTATCATAATTCATAGGTGCCTCCCTCCTTTTACCCCAAAGTAACCAATAGGTACACCCCCAGGAACTCCATTTTTACATATCTTATGCATTTCTGTATAGTAATATCCGTAGACTTCCCTACCTTACGTATTTACGACCCTCTAGCATCTGACAAAAGGGCTTGTATCCCCTCTGTGTCTTCAGGGTGATACCAGTGCACCTCGGGATCCCGCTTCCACCAAGTGAGCTGCTTGCGGGCATAGTGGCGGCTGTTGCGCTGGATGAGGCGAATAGCTTCGTCAAGGGAGACTGTGCCATCGAAATAGGCAAATAGTTCCTTATAGCCTACCGTATTGAGTGCATTGAGGCGACGATGGGGATAGACCGCTCTAGCCTCGGCCTCCAGCCCTAACGACATCATCTGAAGTACCCGCTCATCGATGCGAGTATAGAGTTCCTCGCGCTCTCGGGTTAAGCCAATCTTGATGATATCGAAAGGGCGAGATTTCGCTAGCCCCGTATGGAAGGAGGAGAATGGTCGTCCCGAGGAGAGGCATACCTCGTAACCATGTAGGACACGCTTGTAGTTCTGGTGATCTACTGTAGCATAGTACCTAGGGTCAAGGTGCTCCAGCTCGGAGAGAATAGGGGCTAGCCCCTCCGTCTCATAGCGATTCCAGACCTCTGCCCGAATGGTAGGATCCACATCGGGTATCTCATCGATACCTCGGCATACAGCATCTATGTACATCATAGAGCCTCCCGAGAGGAGCTGGATTGCGTGGTCTGCAAAGAGTCTCTCTAGTAGACTCAGCACATCAGCCTCGTAGCTGGCCGCACTATAGCCCTCGGTGACACTATGCGTCCCCACGAAGTAATGAGGCACAGCAGCCCGCTCCTCTGGAGTCGGGGCTGCTGTGCCTATAGGTAGCTCACAATAGATCTGTCGGGAGTCTGCCGAGAGGATGCTACAGCCTAGCTGGCTAGCGAGCTGCACCCCTAGGGCAGTCTTCCCTACACCCGTAGGACCTAGGAGCACTACGAGCGTAGGACGCTGGTCTCTAGTAGAGGCTCTCTGCATCGGCTATATCGAAGCCCTCAAGGTCGATATCATCCTCATCTATGGAGTCCTCCTCGAGGCTGTCCTCATCCCACACCTCACCCGAGGCTGGAGCGACAGAGCGAGAGGCGGCCACATCTATAGAGGCAAGCTGCTGAGGAGCCTTCCCCTCCGCATGCGTGATAACCGGCTTATCCAAGCTCTTCCCAGGGATCATCTCTACGAGCTCGATGAAGAAACCTCGCTCGGAGAGCATATCGAAGACGAAGAAGAGGTGCTGCCCCTTGTGATCAAGTAGCTCCTCGAGGGCGGTACTCTCCATCAGATAGCTGTCGTACTCGGAGCCCATCCCCATATCCATCATCGTGACCTCCTGCTCCTTCTGCCAAGCTTCGTCGCAGATGTGGAAGGTAGTCAGCTCATCATGGGCATAGCCTACCGCATCGAGGATGAAATCATTCAGCTCGAGGAACGTGGCTTCGGAGTCGATCTGTAGCTCTCGCTTGAAATAGTCGTTCTCATCAGAGAGCATTAATAGACGATAGATCATTCGGCAATCGGTATACTAAGGGGTGAGTAATTACTTCGTAGCAGGGGTGAGACGCAGATGGAGCTCATCGAGCTGCTCCTGATCAATAAGCGAAGGAGCATCGATCATCACGTCACGTCCTGCATTATTCTTGGGGAAGGCGATGCAGTCTCGGATGCTATCCAGCCCAGCAAAGAGCGAGACGAAGCGGTCGAGACCATAAGCCAAGCCCCCGTGGGGAGGAGCACCATACTTGAAGGCATTCATTAGGAATCCGAACTGCTCCTGAGCCTTCTCTGGCGTAAAGCCAAGGAGGTCAAACATACGTGCCTGGAGCTTGCTGTCGTGGATACGGATCGATCCACCACCGACCTCTACGCCGTTGATGACCATATCATACGCATTGGCACGTACTGCGCCTGGATCGCTATCCAGTAGGGGAATATCCTCGGGCTTGGGCGAGGTGAAGGGGTGATGCATCGCATAGAAGCGCTGTGTCTCCTCGTCCCACTCGAAGAGCGGGAAGTCTACCACCCAGAGGCAGGAGAACTTCTTCTTATCTCGTAGTCCCAACTGTGAGCCCATCTCTAGTCGGAGCTCCGAGAGCTGCTTCCTTACCTTCATCGCATCACCACCCGAGAGGATGAGGATGAGGTCACCAGCCTTGGCACCAGTCTCTGTGGCTAGGCTCTGGAGCGTCTCCTGCGTATAGAACTTATCGACACTACTCTTGACGGTACCATCAGCCTCTACACGAGCATAGACCATGCCAGAGGCGCCTACCTGAGGACGCTTCACGAAGTCCGTGAGCGCATCCAGCTGCTTGCGGGTATAGCTAGCTGCACCTGGTGCAACGATTGCCCCGATGTAGGCTGCGTTATCAAAGACCGAGAAGCCATGCCCCTGTAGGACATCCTTCACCTCTACGAACTCCATACCGAAGCGAGTATCGGGCTTATCAGAGCCGTAGCGCTTCATCGCCTCATGCCAGCTCATACGAGGGAAGGGCATAGGGATATCCAAATCGAGTAGTTCCTTGAAGAGGTACTGCGTCATACCCTCAAAGATAGAGAGCACATCCTCCTGCTCCACGAAGCTCATCTCACAGTCGATCTGTGTGAACTCAGGCTGGCGGTCAGCACGTAGGTCTTCATCACGGAAGCACTTCACGATCTGGAAGTAGCGATCGAAGCCACTGACCATGAGGAGCTGCTTGAAGGTCTGAGGAGACTGTGGTAGGGCGTAGAACTGGTTGGGGTTCATACGTGAGGGGACGACGAAGTCACGAGCACCCTCGGGGGTGGACTTGATGAGGACTGGGGTCTCTACCTCTAGGAAGCCTTCGGCATCGAGGTAGCGACGTACTGCTAGGGCAAAGCGGTGACGTAGCTCGAGGTTGGACCTCACACAGCTACGACGTAGGTCTAGGTATCGATACTTCATCCTGAGGTCATCCCCACCATCGGTATCATCCTCGATCGTGAAGGGAGGTACCTCCGAAGGGTTGAGAATACGAAGGGAGCTAACGGCGATCTCAATATCCCCAGTCGGGAGCTTAGGGTTCTTATTCTCACGCTCAGAGACTATGCCCACGACCTGGATCACATACTCACGCCCGAGCTTCTCGGCCTCAGCGACAAGTCCTTCGCCGACGACAGCCTCATTGAAGACGAGCTGTGTGATCCCATATCTATCTCTTAGGTCGATGAAGGTCATCCCCCCCATACGACGTGCCTTCTGAACCCAACCAGCGAGCGTCACCTGCTCCCCGACGTTGCTGAGGCGCAGTGCGCCACAGGTAGTAGTACGATACATATCTTTTTCTTCTCCTTGGATGGACGAGGCTCCTTTGAGCTGTCACTTCGCCCTTTGTAGTAATAATGTTTCTACCACAAAAATACAAAGTTTTCAGTGTTCCTCCGCTACCTATACATTCCTCCCATAAGTATAGCACTACGGACAAAAAGGCTTAGCGGAAGTAGACCTCATACCCTAGGCTACCTATACCAGTACACGACGACACGACATAGATACATGAGGTCATATCATTACACCTCTATTCACTACATCGTTATCCAGATGGAGTCACCACGTACCCCTCCTCGATAGAGCTGGAAGCCCTCATAGAGCTTGGGGGCTGATTTCGGAGTGCCCCTCATTCGGATCACCCTCCATCCTATACCGTCATTGTCCATAGTCGTATCCTTAGCCCCCTAGTCTGGGATAGCAATGGGATACTGCCCTCGGATAAGGCGGAAGGCCAGTAGGCTGTAGATGTACTCTACGCTCACTCAGAGCAGGGAGGCACTGCGATCGGTCACTTCAGCGTATCCAGCGGGTTCACCTCTGTGTACCAGCTGACCCGCAGGCTCATCGTGATCTGAGCCTCGGCACTGAGCATCGCGAAAAGGAATAGCCCAGTCCTCAAGCCTTTCACTCCACCAGAGGTTCATCTTCTTGCTCTTTCCTTGGGTCAAGAAGAGGATAGTATTGCTTGAGGAGCATATAGAGAGGCGTATCATATCCACACTCCCTAAATTTATAGATCACTCGCTCTGTCACATCAATGAGGATAGGCCGATCCTCCTCATGAGAGACAACAAACTGGTGCTTCCTACCAGAAGACCAAAATATTCCACCTCCAGCGACGACTTCCTTCAGCCCCCAATCTCGCTCCAGCTTAGCTCGGGTCATCGCCACATAGAGCAGCTCACGGAACTCTGGCTCGGGTGCTGGAACGAGAGGATACTGCCCTGGCCCTTGTCCCGAGAGCGCGCTTCTGAACCATCCTGTGCGTCCTCCACGAAGGAATGAGGTCGTTACAGAGATCGAATCA
>NZ_CAJZFJ010000030.1 GCF_915070105.1 uncultured Porphyromonas sp. | reverse complement strand
TAGAGCTAGATCCAATGGGGACTCTATTCCCACCGGAGGGAGGGTGTGAGCCGAAGGAAAGTCAAAATAAGCCTGAGGCTCACTCTGCTCAAGCGGAGAAGCCACAAAGAGTCCCTCTCGGAGTTCAAAGTCAAGTATAAAGAAGAAGGGCTCCCCACGAGACGAAGCAGCATTCATCGCCTCTAGGGTAGCCCTTACTTGTGGTGAAGGGATAAAAGCGGAGGACATCAAAGGGCTACTTGGGGCTTGCCTTAACTAGTTTGATGGAGGTAGGGGTCATGGTAATCATCTGTGCCTTGTAGAGGGCACCGACAGCCATCTTGAAGGTCTTCTTACTCATCCCCGTCAATAGAAGTATATCACTAGCTGGGCTCTTATCCCCTAGAGGGAGCATACCACCCTCCTGTCGCTCGAGTAGTCGTAGCAGTCTGACCTGTTCGCCCTCTATCTTGGCATAGCCTACGGGGGAGAGTGATAGATCTACCCTATTATCCTCCCTCAGACGTACTACGTAAGCCTGCAGTACCTCTCCACGGCGTAGCATACGTGGGGCATCGTCTGTATAGATGAAGCCCCAGTGCTTATGCTCTATGACACATCTATAGCCTAGCTCGTGCTGCTCTACGACGAGACAGCTGACCTCTTGCCCGGGCTCGTACTCGGCCGGTGTATTACCTATGTGCTTGGCGAGCTTAGCGGATCCTACGATCTTCTCACTGAGCTGGTCGATATAGAGATACACTGCATAGCTATAGCCCTCTAGCATACGAGAGGTCTGCTCTCTAAAGGGGACAAAGAGATCACGATGAATGCCCCACTCCATAAAGGCTCCGACATCAGTCACTGAGGTGCAGCGAAGATAAGCCACCTGATCCACCTCGGCTAGAGGAGGAAGGGTTGTAGCTATTAGTCGGCCTTCGTTGTCGTGATAAACAAAGACCGTAACAAGGTCTCCCTCCCGAGCCCCATTGGGCAGATATTTGAGGGGAAGGAGGATCTCCTGAATGCCTCCATCTAGGTAAGCCCCTATAGAGACAAGGCGGAGAATAGGGAGCTGCTGTACGCGCCCTAGTTGGTAAGTAGTGAGGGAAGTAACGTCCATCATCGATTGTTATCTAGGCTAATGGTGCTCTCATCTCTAAGCTCGGGTGTGAGACGGATCGTATAGGTCTCGCCCCCTCGGATAATCTCGAAGGTGAGCACTGTGTGGTCGGTGTCGTTAATATAGGGTCTAAACGAAAAGAGGTAGTCAAAGGCCGTCACATACTTCTCCTTGGCGAAAGCCTTGCGTATCGTGCTATACTCGGATTTGTTCCATGGGCTAAGTCCCTGCACCCCTCGGGCATCCGTGAAGGTATCCAGCTTCGTATCCCGATATCGATAAGTCTCGGAGACAAAGGTGCGGTAGAGTTTAGAAAGCTCCTGAGGCGAAGCAGGAGAGAGCCTACGACCATTGATCTGAAGGATCTGGTCACCACGACGCAAACCTGCCCTGAAGGCTGGGGAATGATCCTCTACATCATACACTCTATCCAGAGAAGAGACATCATAGAGGAGTCCCGTGTAGTAGTAACGTGACGTGTGGATGAGATAAGAGGGACGCTCCGAGACAGAGACATAGGGGAAGCCCTGGAGCATCATGGGGAGCATGTAGCGAGCATAGTCCTTAAGAGTCATAGCCTCACTAAGCATATCCCTAGATTCACAGCTCCAGAGAATGCTGTCCTGGTGCTGAGGACGAGTCGCATGAAGTGCCAAGTGCACCGAGTAGCTTCCTGTAACGCCACTTGTATAGGGCAAGATGGGCAATCGTGCGAAGTCCCGTGCTCGGAGATCATAGTGACTTGTCACCTTAGGGATGGAAGCATCTCGCAGGGTACTGGTCTCGGGACGAAGCTCATAAAAGCATTCGAGGATCAGGTCTGGAGATGTATCATCTCTCCTTAGCCCCGTCCTCTCGAGTAGCTCAGAGATCTGAGCATAGAGCTCCGCATCAAGCTCCCGACTCTCCTCCGTAGAGGGAGCAAAGGAATAAGTGCGAACACTAGAAAGGTCATAGCTCACAGAGGAGCGGTAGACAAAGGGATAGCTGAGACGACGTACCTGTTCATCCTCTAGACTATAGAGCGCAAAGGCCTTAGCTAGCTCTCGCTCTGAGACTGCACCCTGCTCCTTAGCTTCGGGGGTCAGCGCTACTTGTCTTAGTTCCCTACCAGGACTATTGATGGTGAGTAGATGGGTACGAACGGGACGCTCTAGGAGGCTTTGGATATCCTCTAGCGAAAGTCCTTGTGTAGACACCCCATCGATTTGCCTAATGATATCCCCTACCCTAAGGTCAGCAGTATAAGCAGGGCTATAGGGTCTACTCCCCGTGACTACAGGGCATCCCTTGCCCCAACTGGGGTCGCTACTGATCTGATAGCTTAGACCAGATCGGTAGAGGAGTGATGGGGCTTCCCCCTTCTGAGCCCATAGGGGCGTAGAGAGCAGGCAGAGGAGCAAAGCAAGCGTTCTCATGGGGCGTGGTACAGGGTATTTAACTATTGTCATTGGCAGTACTATGAAAGAGATACATTATGTAAGTTCGCTCACCAGTAGGAGAGCTTGATCAATAGCCTCGGAGATGTTGTGGGCTCGGCCCCCTCCTAGGCTTAGCTTCTTTGTCCTTATCCGCTCTCCCTCGGGACAGCCCCTAGAGACAGCGATCCAAATCGTCCCCACTGGGCACTCTGGGCTACCACCCGAAGGCCCTGCTACTCCTGTCGTACCCACCCCGATATCAGCATGGAGACGCTCCCGTACACCACGAGCCATCCCTAGGGCAACCTCCTCACTCACGACACCATGATGCTCGATGAGCTGAGGGGATAAACCGAGGAGCTCTATCTTCAGTGGGATCTGATAGGCTACGACACCACCACGTAGGTAGGCAGAGGCTCCAGGCACGCTACCTAAGCGGGCGCACACCCCTCCCACCGTACAGCTCTCCGCTGTAGCGATAGTGAGGGCCTCACGCTGGAGGCTAAGGGCGATCTGCTCGGTGATGTTCGCTTGTGACATATCTACATTGTTACGCGCGCAAAGGGCACGGCATCAAGGCCTGCCCGACGGCCTTCCATATAGCTAAAGTAACCATTCATCGCTACCATCGCAGCGTTGTCTGTGGTGTAGGCGAATTTGGGGATGAAGATCTTCCAGCCATACCGCTTAGCGTGCTCCTCGAAGGCTGCTCGCAGGCCAGTATTGGCTGAGACACCCCCTGCAAGGGCTACCTGGTCAATCCCTAAGTCCTTGGCAGCCTGACGGAGTTTCTTCATCAGAATATCTATGACTGTGGCCTGCAGGGAGGCGCAGAGGTCTGCCTTACGCTCCTCGATGAAGTTGGGATTCTTAGCAAGTTCATCCCGTAGCGTGTAGAGGAAGGACGTCTTCAGACCACTGAAGCTATAGTCATAACCAGCTACATGGGGCTTACTGAAGACGAAGGCCTTAGGATTACCCTCATTAGCTAGGCGATTGACGACGGGGCCACCGGGGTAACCTAGCCCCATGACCTTAGCGCACTTGTCGAAGGCTTCTCCCGCAGCATCATCGATCGTTTGCCCGATAATCTGCATATCAGATGCGGAGCGAACGAGGATAATCTGAGAGTTGCCCCCCGAGACGAGTAGGCAGAGGAAGGGGAACTGAGGAGCTACGTGTGGCTCGCCTTCCTCTTCGATGAAATGAGCTAGGACGTGTGCGTGCAGGTGATTGACCTCGACCATGGGGATCCCCAGTGAGAGTGCTAGTCCTTTGGCAAAGTTCGTCCCAACGAGAAGTGACCCTAGGAGCCCAGGGCCACGTGTGAAGGCTATCGCATCAAGGTCCTCAGGGGTAATACCAGCTCTGCGGATGGCCTCACTGACGACAGGTACGATGTTTTGCTCATGAGCCCGAGACGCTAGCTCAGGTACGACCCCGCCGTAGGCTGTATGGACAGCTTGGGAGGCGATGACGTTACTGAGCAAGGTATGCCCCGAGAGGACGGCTGCGGAGGTGTCGTCACAGGAGCTCTCGATGCCTAGTATGATGGGTGGTTGATGCATCTTGTATTCTTCTTCCTACTTCTTACGAGACAAAAATACGAAATTGTCCCTGCACCACATCGCCCGATCAGGGGAAAGCTCCCCAAGACTGCTAGGGGAAAGCCCCCCAAACTCTCCCAGCCAGACTTCTTCCACCACAGGGGCTGATAGGAAGGAGGTTAGCTTAAAGCCTTAACTCCTTGAGATTAGGCACTAGACCAGAGGCTGCAAAACAAAGGCCTCGAAGGTTACAAGGATACCTCTAGTGAGGTGACGGGGGAACCTCTGATGAGGTAGTGAGGGTACCCCAAAGGAGGTTATGGGGGCACCTTCACTGGAGACAAAAAGCATCCCCGAAAAAGCCGACAAGAAAGCCCACAAAGAAGCATAAAAGCATCCATTCCTTGAGGGATAACGGCTGGGATAAGGCACCTTCCCAGCTCTCTGTTTGCAAGTTCCACGCTATCACAAATTTGGAGCTGAGATAAGCTCTGAGACTGCAGCCTGCATAGGTAGGTGAAGTATCCAGAGCCAAGACCTTCCCCTTAGCCTTGGCACGAGTATACCCTAGTCGAAAGAGCCCTCATGAGAGCAAGAGCGAAAGGCCTTATCAGGAAAATGACTATCTTTGGGTGGCTTGCCTGTGGTATCAGGTACATGCTACGCGAACTAGTTCAATTCAAATAACAGTAAGTACAACTCATCGCGAAATGAAGAAACTCATCGCTATTATGGCGGTAGCTGGGATGGTGTCTTCCCTCTCAGCTCAGACGCCTAACCAGCCCAAAGACGCTGCAGAGACCAATCAATTCACCACTGTGAAGGACGCACGAATGAGTGCGATTAAGAACCAGGCAAACTCTGGGACTTGCTGGGCTTACTCTGGCCAGAGCTTCCTAGAAGGTGAACTCCTGCGTATAGGCAAGGGTAACTTTGACCTCTCCGAGATGTTTGTCGTCAGTCACTCCTATCGTGATAAGGGGCGCAAGTACGTCCGCCTACACGGCAAGCTCAACTTCGCTCAGGGGGGATCATTCTATGATGTCCTCTACGTGCTAAAGACCTACGGTGCCGTTCCCCGCTCTGTCATGATGGGGCTTAACTATGGAACGAACAAGAACCAACACAGCGAAATGGAGACTGGTCTCAAGGCCTTCCTCGATGCGGTCATCAAGAATCCTAATGGCAAGCTCTCCACGGCGTGGTATCCAGCCTTCACCTCGATCATCGACTCCTACCTAGGCAAGCTACCCGAGGAGTTCACCTTCGCAGGCAAGAAGTACACGCCTAAGACCTATGCCCAGGCTATAGGGCTCAACCCCGATGACTACATCTCGCTGACCTCCTTCACGCACCACCCATTCTATAGCAAGTTTGCCCTAGAGATCGAGGACAACTGGCGCTGGGCACAGAGCTACAACATCCCCATCGATGAGTTCATGCGTGTGATGGAGACTGCTATCGACAAGGGCTACACCATCGCTTGGGGCTCTGACGTGAGCGAACAAGGCTTCACCCGTGATGGTCTCGCAGTCCTCCCCGACATCGAAGAGATCGAGACCAAGGGCTCTGACCAGGCACGTTGGGTAGGTCTTAGCTACGGTGAGAAGCAGAACTACATCCGACAGATGGTCAATCGTCCTGATGTCCCAGAGATCGAGCCTACACAGGAGTATCGCCAGAAGGGCTACGACAACTACGAGCTAACCGATGACCATGGTATGGTGATCTATGGTATGGCTAAGAACCAGATCGGTCGTAAGTTCTTCCTCGTACAGAACTCTTGGGGTGAAACAGGTAAGTACAAGGGGGTATGGTATGCCTCTTACAACTTCGTCAAGGGTAAGACGATGAACATTATCATCAATCGTAAGGCTCTCCCAGACGACATCGCCAAGAAGCTTGGTGTAAGCAACAAGTAATCCCCCCCACCCTCTACCCCTTCGGTAGAGACGGGCATACAAAAGAAGGGGCTCCTCGGCTAATCGAGGAGCCCTTTCTGTGTATATCTTGGAATGTTTGCATTTAATCTCAAATATTTTCACACCCATAACTCATTATACACCAACACGTAAAAACAAAAGGAGGGAATAATTTATACAAAAGTTTGGTTTGTATTGGTTATTTGCCTTATCTTTGCAGTGTGTTTTTCATGGTATTAGATTTAAGGTTAACGAAAAGGATTGGTTGTCGGGAGACAACCAATTCTTGCTTTATAGGGGTGCCCTTTCTCTAGGAAGGTAAAGCCCCTTTTCTTGTATAGCATCCCCTCGTATCTTCAGCTACTTTTCCTAGTTGCTACGACTAACAGATGTCAAGATCAGGGAAGTCTACATCTATGTGAAAAGATCAATCCCGATCCTCCTTTGCCTTGAACTTAGGGGAGGTAGGTAATGGAGACATATTGGCGAGTATATAGCTACCATAGGCACTTACCTCTCACTGCTTTGGTGTATCTTTGTGGGCAAACAAATAAGAAATTCCTAGTATGATATCATCTCTACAAGCCTTACGATTCATATTCGCAGTCTTTATCTTCGCTCAGCACTTTTTATTGTTGGGGGAGAATGTAAGAGCTCTACTTCCTGGCGCAGGACCTATGGGTGTAGGTTTTTTCCTTGCACTGAGTGGCTTTGTGATGAGCATCGGCTATGCTGAGAAAGTGAAGAGTACCAACTTCGATTGGTGGGACTTTATGAAGAAGCGTCTCATTCGGGTATGGCCT
This sequence comes from uncultured Porphyromonas sp., assembly GCF_915070105.1. GTDB lineage: Bacteria > Bacteroidota > Bacteroidia > Bacteroidales > Porphyromonadaceae > Porphyromonas. Next base: position 18,996 of record NZ_CAJZFJ010000030.1, on the reverse strand, counting down.
CTACACATACTCTGCCTCTTGGTCTGGCTAGTTGCAACTGGTCTCAATGGTTCACTTGGTTCTCGCCCCCCTTTACCCTTGATTGGCAATCTCTTCATGCTACAAGGTTGGATCCCCATGATTGAAGCTAAGGGCAATGATGTTTCATGGTGCCTGTCCACACTGGTATTCTTCTATGCTCTCTTCCCTTGGCTTACGCGGTTGAAGACTAAGTGGCTTATCCTAGGATTAGCAGCGTATGGGGCTCTTATAGTCATCTTTGGAGTAAATCTTCCCTTGGTTGACGATAGAGACTTTTCTCTCCGGTACTGGTTCTTTTATTTCTCTACTCCTGCTAGGCTTATCGATTGTATCATTGGAATACTTGCTTACCGTCTTTTCTTATACGCAGAGGAGCAAGGTTTCCGACCTTGGTGGCAAAAGCAAAGCTTTACAAAGCGAGTGCTAATAGAGGTTCTTCCTATCGTGCTTTTCTTTGGAGCATTCCAATTTGCTAGTCGGCATGATGTGGCTGGACATCACGCATATCCTTACTTTATACCTAGCATTGTCATCATTTGCACCTTTGCTCTAGCACAAAGAAGCGGAGAGGAGGATGGTATCCCAGCCTATCTATGCAAACCTTGGCTAATCTACTTAGGTGAAATTAGCTTTAGCTTCTATATGATTCACAACCTGGTTATTCGGATAATGAATATGACCTTTCACTGGGTATATCCTGATATCCATTGGATATCACGTTTAGTGATTACATTTGCACTCGCTATCATAGGAAGCATTGTAGTCAATAAATACTTTGAGCAACCTATCACGAGACGACTAACAACAGTAGGGAAAAGTAAAGAAGCCACTCTTAGCTAAATACAGCATAGTTCAGCGGAATATTAGTAAGATCAACACAAAACGAAAACAATGAAACTAGTATACCTCCTCAACAACACCTGGTACGCAGGTGGACAAACTAGAGTTCTAGCAAACAAGGTGAACTACTGGGTAAGAAATGGGCATGAAGTATATATTCTAACAACAGATCAACAAGGGAAACAACCGTTCTATGAAATTGACCCCCGCGTCAAAATGATAGACTTCAACATCGGTTACATCCAAGCTGACCAACTGAGCAAGTGGGAAAAGATCAAACGGAATCCAGGATTCCTGCTTCGTCATAGGAAGCTTCTCAAGAAGGCTCTATTCGAGATTCATCCCGATATAACTATTTCCATGTTTGGTAGAGATATCTATATCCTTCCATTCATCAAGGATGGTAGTTCAAAGATTCTTGAGGCTCATGGAGCTAGATATACTTGGATTTTCTCAAGGAAAGGACTCCTTGGCAAGCTTCACAATTGGATAGACCTACAGATAGTCAAAAGGTTTGATCGCCTGGTCACCTTAACTCATGAAGACCTACCAACATGGGGAGTAAGTAACTCTATTTGTATCACTAATGCGAGTACATTTGAACCAACCGAAGCCGCAAGCCTCGATGTACATAAAGTTATAGCCTCAGGACGATATGGAGAACAAAAGAACTTTGAAAGTCTCATAGAGGCTTGGGAAATCGTACATAGCCTCCATCCTGAATGGACTCTGAAGCTTTGTGGGCAGGGACTAGAGAATCTAGACTCTATGATCAACACCTTGGGCCTAGGAGACTGCATTGAAAGATATGAATCCAAAGACATGCTTAAGGAATACATGGACTCTTCTATCTGTGCTTGTAGCTCAAAGCACGAAGGGCTCTCTATGATCCTAGTAGAATCTCACATGTGTGGTGTTCCTGGTGTTTCATATGCATGTCCCTGTGGACCTCGAGATATAATAGTCGACGGAGAGACGGGCTTCCTTATAGAGCAGGTTGGCGACCACGTTAGCTTGGCTAACGCAATCGTACGACTAATAGAAGATGAAGATATCCGAAAAGCCATGGGAAGAAAGGCTCGGGAAAGAGCCAAGCAATTGTTCTCGGAAGAGGCAATCATGAATCAATGGATCGAGTTATTCAATGAACTAAGAAAAACGTCCAAAAACAAACAATAATGCTACAGTCCTTACAAGCACTACGCTTTATTTTTGCATGTCTCATCTTTTGCTTTCATTTCCCCATCAATACCGATGAGCCTCTTTTCGCAGAGGGAGGGGCATAGGAGTCTCATTTTTCCTTGTACTAAGTGGTTTTGTCATGAGTCTAGGTTATGCTAATAAAGTCACACAAACTACATTCAGGTGGTCAGACTTTATCCTAAAGAGACTCATCAAGCTATGGCCTCTACACCTACTATGCCTCCTTATATGGATTGGGGCTGCTTATATGGCTTGGGGAAGTAAGGATATTCACCTATTACCTCTTCTTGGCAATGCCTTTCTACTACAGTCTTGGTTTCCTATCAAAGAGATGGAGGGGAACTCAGTTGCATGGTGTCTAGCAACACTTATTTTCTTCTACGCAGTATATCCGGTCCTTGCGAAACTCGAAATAAAGAGACTCATAGCCCTCTTTGTCCTACACTTCCTCCTCATATCTCTACTATCATACACCCTAGTACCTTCGCATCTTCAGGACTGGTACTGGTACAAATTTCCTCCTACACGTATTCTCGATTTTATCTTAGGAATGATATTATACCACTTGTATATCAAGCTTGATAAGGCAAAGCTTTCCTCTCTCGTTTATAGGGATGTGCCTCCCATAATTTTCTTTGCTGTAGGACTATTTATTGTCCACGGACAGACGAACCTAATGGAGCTATCAGGTCGAGTTTTCTATCTAGCAAGTGCTGTAACCATCCTATCCTATGCATTATTTGAAAGAAAGTATGGGATTCCCTCTTGACTTAAGTTCAAATTCCTCCTCTATCTTGGAGAGATCAGCTTCAGCTTCTATATGATCCACAATTTGGCCATCCTAATTACCAAACAGGCGTTAAGTAAGGTGTACCCGGATCATCACTGGGCACTGAGGTTTGTCATTACCTTTGTTGCTACTATCATTGGGAGTGTCATAGTCAATAAGTATTTTGAGCAACCCATCTCAAAGCTTCTATCTCGTAACAATCGAAGATAGACTATCTCCCTCATATACGACTGTCTGTGATTGTCTGCATCGCTGAGAAGCCTAGCGTAGCCCGAGATATAGCTACCATCCTAGGAGCTACCAATAGGAATGTCGATCGTGGTATCGGTTATATCGAGGGCAATGGGTATATCGTGACCTGGACCTTCGGACACTTGTGTACCCTCAAGGAGCCTCACGACTATCATCCAGAATGGAAGGCTTGGAGCCTCAGTGTCCTTCCTATGATCCCCGATCGCTTCGGGATAAAGGCCATTGAGTTTGATCACTACCAAAGACAGCTGGCAGTCATCGAGCGTCTCGTGGCACAGGCAGAGCTCATCATCAACTGTGGTGACGCAGGGCAAGAGGGAGAACTTATCCAGCGATGGGTCCTACAGAAGGTAGGGTGTCATGTGCCTGTCAAGCGCCTATGGATCTCTTCACTTACCGACGAAGCCATTCGGGAGGGTTTCCAGAATCTTCACGATGAGTCTGACTACCTATCCCTCTACCAAGCTGGGCTAGCTCGTGCCATAGGAGACTGGCTACTTGGGATGAATGCCACCCGTCTATATACTCTTCGCTACGGGCAGAGTGGACGAAAGCAACCCCTATCTATTGGTCGAGTGCAGACCCCTACACTAGCTCTTGTTGTCGAGCGACAGCAGGCTATAGAACAGTTTGTACCAGAGACCTATTGGGAGCTAAAGACCCGCTATAGAGAGACCGTATTCTCTGCAGACAAAGGCAAGTATAGTGACAAGAAGAAGGCAGAGGAAGCCCTAAACACTGTGCTGGGTAAGCCCTTTGAGATCACAGAGGTAAAGAAGAAGGACGGACGAGAGAGCCCGCCAGCACTCTTTGACCTAACGAGTCTACAGGTCACATGCAATAAGAAGTTTGGGATGAGTGCAGAGGATACACTCACCACCATACAAAGCCTCTACGAGAAGAAGCTCACCACCTATCCTCGTGTCGATACGACCTACCTAACAGAAGACCTCTATCCCAAGGTGCCTGCCATCCTTAGAGACCTCGTCACTCCCTACCCGACCCTCGTGGCACCTCTACTAAGTGGTGCCCCGATACGCAAGAGCAAGAAGGTCTTCGACAACGCTAAGGTCACCGATCACCATGCCATCATACCTACAGGACAGCGTGCCTCTGGGCTCACAACACGAGAAGCACAGGTATATGACCTCATCGCTCGGCACTTCATCGCTACTTTCTACCCTGACTGTAAGATAAGCACGACCAGCGTCGAGGGTAAGGTCGAGCGCGTTCGTTTCAAGACCTCGGGGAGGGAAGTCCTAGAGCCAGGCTGGCGTACCGTCTTCGCAGGCGAAGTAGAGACACCTCCCGAGTCGAAGGACGAGGGAGATAAGGATAGCCCCGATGGGGCAGAAGCCTCACTTCCGTCCTTTGTTATCGGGGAGACTGGTAGCCATACACCCGAACTCAAGGAAAAGCAGACACAGCCTCCGAAGTATTATACCGAGGCTACGCTCCTCAGAGCCATGGAGACTGCCGGTAAGTTCGTCGAGGACGAGAGCCTACGGGAGGCGATGAAGGAGAATGGCATCGGACGCCCCTCTACCCGGGCAAACATCATCGAGACGCTCTACAAACGTGGCTACATCACAAAGGTCAAGCGTAGCCAGCTCCATGCTACAGAGACAGGCAAGCAACTGATCTCACTGATCAACTATGAGCTACTCAAGAGTGCTGCACTCACAGGGCAATGGGAGTACAAGCTACGCCAGATAGAGCGTCGTGAGCTAGAGGCAAAGACCTTCATAGATGAGCTCAAGACCATGGTCTTACAGCTTACGCAGTCTGTCCTATCCCCTACCCCACAACCTACCATTTCCGCCACCTCCTACTCGACTGGTATCACCTGTCCTAAGTGTGGGAGAGGTGTACTACTACGGGGCAGGAATGCCTTTGGCTGCTCCGAATATAAGGCTGGGTGTGACTATCGGATACCCTTCGAGCAATGCTCCGAGATGAGTACTCCCGAGACCTTACTTCGCTACATAGCTGAGAATAAGTAAGACATACTTATTACCTTTGTAGCCGATAAGCAACAAAGAAATGGATAATACAAGGATGAGCCGAATCAATCGGCTAATACAAAAGGAGGTCAGTGACCTCTTCAGACAGCAGACACAGAGCCTGCCTGGCACCCTGATCACTGTCACCTCTGTCACCGTTAGCCCAGACCTGAGCATTGCTCGTGTTCGCCTAAGCATCTTCCCCTCGGAGAGGAGTGAGGAGCTCCTTGCGTCTATCCGTGCTAATGCACGCACGATACGCTATGACCTCGGGATGAGAATAGGCAAGCAGCTGCGCAAGCTCCCTGAGCTAACCTTCTTCATTGACGACTCGCTCGACTACCTAGAGCGCATTGATAGCCTCCTTGGTCTAAAGGAATAACCACCTCGCTCCTCCCGTGCTAAGCTTCCGTATCGCCCTCCGCTACCTCTTCAGTAGATCACGGCTACACGCTGTGAACTATGTGACGGCAGTCTCCGCCCTCGCCATCGCTGTCGTCTCGATGGCGCTGGTCTGTGTCCTATCCGTCTACAACGGCTACGTAGAGATGATCCTCGAGGGTACGGAGCAGACGGATGCAGCGCTGCTCATCCGCAGCCGTAGTGGCAAGACCATTGACCTCAAGGAGCACCCTCAGCTAGAGACCCACCTCAAGGAGGCTGGGGTTAAGAACTTTTCCTTCCTACTAGAGAGCAAGGGACTCCTTCGCTCTAATGAGGAGCAGTGGGTCGTAGATGTGGTGGGGATAGACCATTACTTCCCAAACGTATTCTCTATGGCACAGCAGATCACCTCGGGAGTGGTGCTGACCAAGCTCGAGGGACAGTTCCCCGAAGACTCTGAGATCGTACCCATCAATATCGGGGCAGGGATTACCCTCTCCTCGAGTGCCTCTGCACACAATGGCACAGCTCCGAAGGTAGAGCTACTCTTCCCCAAGCGTGTGGGGCTCATCAACCCCATGGCACCTAGCTCCTCCTTCTCCTCGCTCTCAGCAGTGGTCGTCGGGCAATATAGTTCGCTGAGCCTAGAGACCGACCATACTGTCTACATCCCCATACGCGCTCTGCGATCGGCTCTGGACTATACCTCCAATGAGATCTCTGCTATAGCCCTACACTTCCGTCCGAAGACAGACCTTACAGCTATCAAGAACCAGCTCGAGACAAGTCTCGGGGATAAGCTACGAGTGCTAAACCGAGAAGAGCAGCACCCTGACCTCTCTTACCTCATCCGGATGGAGAAGATCATGACCTTCCTGATCCTACTCTTCATCCTCCTACTGGCCGCCTTCAATGTCGCCAGCTCGCTGATGATGCTCATCCTAGAGAAGCAGGAGGATGCACGTATCCTCTACGCTCTGGGTGCTCATCCCTCTCTCGTAGGTTCTATCTACCGCCGTGTGGGGCTCTTGATCTCACTCTTCGGTTCGATCGTTGGGGTCTTGCTCGGTGTCTTGGTCTGCTACCTACAGGAGCGATTTGGACTCATCACTGCGGGTGTTGGCTCTGGCATACAGCCTCTCCCTGTAGATCTACATTGGGATGACCTGCTCCTGACCTTCGGGACAGTGACCCTGATCTCTTACTTGATCTCGCTCTACCCGACCTCCCTCTTCCTTCGCTCAATGCAGAGGCGAAGAGACTAGCACTCATCTCCCAAAGCAAAGCGCCCCTACTCTCGGAGAGTAGGGGCGCTTTGCTTTGGGCTGTGTGGGTACTATTTCTGGGGAGGTCTGCTATTCTTGTTGAGGAAGAAGAGGAGACCTAGTAGGTTCAGCAGACCAAGGCCTGCCCCCATAGCGACGATCATCCGCTGAGCCTCGTTCAAGAAGGGAAGCGAGACAAGAGCCGCGATGACGACGAGCACCATTAGGACGAGGATAACTTTCTTTATTGTTTTCATTTTAACTGTATCTATACGGACGTTCTAGGACAAAGGTAAGTAAAATACCTACGTCGTCCCTTGCTCGAGGCTCATTCTACCCAAGGGCGGTCACCCAGCTAGAGGGAATATCCGCCTCCCCTTCACCTCCCTTATCCTACCAAGACCCAAGCCCTCCCTTCTCCAAGGACAAAGCCCCAAGACTAGCGAAGGCCCTACCAGAAAGTTATCAGACACTGCAAGCCACAAGCCCCAAAGGAACCTCAACAAAGGTATCAAGGGAACCTCCCTGAAGGTACTAAGGAAAACTCATCGTAGGTAGCGAGGGAAACCCATCGCAGGTATTGGGGGTACTTTCCTTGCGCTATCGAGCTAGCCTTTTGTGAAGAATCCTCATTCATCAAGGCGAACATAGGGAGACAAGGCAAGGCACAAATCAAGAGAAGGACACCAAGAGCCCCCAGTGGACAAACTTTCTGAAGAACCTTCATCTCATCCCTCAGAATTGATTTCGATCTTATGCACAGACACTTACCAAAAGAGGAGAGCTTCGCAAGACAAGCGAGGAAGAGAAAAGAGTGTGCCTAGATTTTGTCATCTAAGAAACTCTTCCTATCTTTGCACTGCTTTTGACAGAGAGGTCAAAGCAAACATGGTGGTTGTAGCTCAGTTGGTTAGAGCACTGGATTGTGGTTCCAGGTGTCGTGGGTTCGAATCCCATCTTCCACCCCCAAGGTCATGATAACTCTCATGACGTAAACATCATTAAGAGTACGAGTGGGCGTTTGATCGAAAGGTTGGACGCCCATAGTCGTTAAGTAGACACACCACCTGCTATATCCAGGAGAGAAAGATGAAAGTACGACTAGAGGACAGCTGGCGGGAGGCATTGGCACCTGAATTTGAGAAGCTCTACTTTGCCCTACTGACAGATCGTATCCGCGCAGAGTATCAGACGGGGATTGTCTATCCTCCTGCGGGGCAGATTTTCCGTGCTCTAGATCTATGCCCTCTACCACAGGTGCGGGTGGTACTCCTAGGACAAGACCCTTACCATGGTGCGGGACAAGCCGAAGGGCTTTCCTTCTCTGTCCCCGATGGAGTACCTGCACCACCTAGCCTAAGGAATATCAAGCAAGAGATCACCTCTGACCTCGGTCGTCCCTCCATCATCAGAGAGGGAAACCTCCTCCCTTGGGTACAACAAGGTGTCTTGCTTCTCAACGCTACCCTCACCGTACGATCGGGGCAAGCAGCCTCCCACCAAGGCTTAGGCTGGGAGACGTTTACCGACGAAGTGATCACGACGATCAACCGCCAACGAGAACACATTGTCTTCCTTCTCTGGGGGACACCAGCACGGCGCAAGGCTTCGATGATTGACCGCTCCCGCCATCTGGTCCTCGAGGCTCCCCACCCCTCCCCTCTCTCTGCAAGCCGAGGCTTCTTCGGCTGTCGGCATTTCTCCGCCTGCAACGCCTACCTACAGCAGCATGGACTTACCCCAATAGAATGGTAAGCCGACTGATCATAGACCGTTTCTATGGCATTATAGACAGAGGAGGAAGAAATAGCCAAGAAATAGTTTTATCTTTGTAAAAATATTAGACAAGAGAAACTTTAGTAACGACATAAGCTATGGACGTACTCCAGATACAAAAGGACCTGATCGGGATGCAGGACTATATGAAGAACTTCGCTCGCACGCTTACCAAGGACGAAGCTGACGCCGAAGACCTGACGCAGGATACAACGCTCCGTGTGCTCAATAACTATGATAAGTTCGTCGATAACGTGAACTTCAAGGGTTGGGTACTAAAGATCATGCGTAATATCTTCATCAACAACTACCATAAGCTCGTCCGTACGCAAGGGATCATCGACTCTAACGTGGATGCGTATAACGTCCCCCTCCTCAGCGAGGGCGGAGAGAATACGCCCGAGGGATCGATGGATATCAAGGAGATTACTCAGGCGATCGCTGCTCTCCAGCCTTCGCTCAAAGAGCCTTTCTCCATGTTTGTCTCTGGCTATAAGTACAACGAGATCGCCGAGACCCTCGGCATCCCCCTCGGGACTGTCAAGAGTAGGATCTTCTTCGCTCGTCAGGAGCTACAGAAGAAGCTCCACGACATGCGCTAGCCCCCTACTACACTCCATCACACATCACTATTGTCACACAGTCTATTATGAGTAGAGAACATCGCCGCACCCTGATCATCGGGTCAGGCCCCGCAGGCTACACAGCCGCGATCTATGCCTCACGTGCTAACCTCTCCCCCCTCGTCTACGAGGGACTACAGCCAGGAGGTCAGCTCACACAGACCACAGAGGTCGAGAACTTCCCCGGGTATCCCGAGGGCGTAACTGGTACGGCTCTCGTCCAAGACCTTCGCAAGCAAGCTGAGCGATTCGGCGCAGAGATCCGCAGTGGTATCGCCACTGCTGTCGATCTGTCGAAGGCTCCATATCTAGTTACCTTCAGCGATGGCAAGGAGGTAGAAGCTGACACCATCATCATCTCTACGGGAGCCTCTGCCAAGTACCTAGGTCTCCCCGACGAAGAGAAGTATGCTGGTATGGGTGTCTCTGCCTGTGCTACCTGCGATGGATTCTTCTATCGTGGTAAGAAGGTCGCCGTCGTCGGTGGTGGTGACACAGCCTGCGAGGAAGCGATCTACCTAGCTAGCCTTGCTTCGCATGTCTACATGATCGTGCGTAAGGACTACCTAAGGGCCTCCAAGATCATGCGTCAGCGTGTAGAGAACAACCCCAAGATCACGGTCCTCTATGAGCACAACACGCTCGGACTATACGGTGAGGACGGTGTCGAGGGTGCTCATCTGGTCAAGCGTAAGGGAAAACCCGATGAGGAGCGTGTAGACCTCCCAATAGATGGCTTCTTCCTCGCTATCGGTCATCACCCGAACTCTGAGCTCTTTGCCCCATGGGTCGATCGAGATGAAGTAGGCTATATCCTCACTGAGGGAGCTACACCACGCACCAAGGTTCCAGGTGTCTTCGCTGCAGGGGACGTGGCAGATCCTCTCTACCGTCAGGCTGTCACAGCTGCAGCCTCTGGCTGTAAGGCTGCTATCGAGGCAGAACGCTATCTTAGCGAGCACGGCCTCTAATACATCTAAAGACCAATACAAACTAGCCATAACGAACGAAGGTCGCAGATGAGCAATAGGCTCATCTGCGACCTTCGTTCTTTTATCAGTGGCGATGTTTAGTGCTTTCCCCTTTGGAAGGATAAGGGGCTAGAAGTCCTCGAGTGATGTACTCTTACCGTTTGCGAATGATACTTAGCCCATCACGTAGGGGTAGGATGAGGTTCTCCACCCGAGGGTCACGCTGTACCCAGTCATTGAAGGCTAGAATAGCTTGTGTCTGGCTGTCTGTAGGCAAAGGGTCCTCAACGACCTTACCATCCCACAGCGTATTATCAGCTAGGACAATGGCCCCAGTAGGCAGGTGAGGTATGAGTAATTCATAGTAGTCTATATATTGCCGCTTATTGGCATCCATATAGACTAGATCAAAGCTATGCTGCTGTACCAGCTCTGGTATAAGCACTAGGGCATCTCCTAGGTGTAAGTGTATGCGGTCTCTATAAGGGGCTTCGGCGAGGAACTCCCGAATGAAGTCCTCCATCTCATCGTCATACTCAATCGTATGCACCTCTCCATCCTCATCAAGAGCTTCAGCGAGGCAGTGGGCTGCGTACCCCGTATAAGTACCTATCTCGAGTACCCGCTGAGCGTTGAGCATTCGGCATATCATCTGTAGGAGGTTGCCCTGCAGATGTCCCGAGAGCATCCGAGCTCGCAGTAGGCGCACGTGTGCCTCTCGGCTTAGGTGAGCCCTTAGGGGACTCTCGGGAGTGGAGTGCTCGAGGATATACTGCTCGAGTCGCTCAGAGTCTATAGAGGTCATTCGGCGACAGGCTGGGGTATCCCTAGGAGCTCTCGTACACGAGTAGCGACCTCCTCCATCTGCCACATAGGCGTAGAAGTAGCACCACAGATCCCGATAGAGCGGGGTATAGGTGTGAGCATCTCCATGCGCACATCATCGGGCGAGGAGATGAAGTAGCTCCGCTCGTTCCCCTTCTGGCAATAGCCGAAGAGCACCTTACCATTGGAGCTCTTAGAACCAGCTACGAAGAGGGTTAGCTCATGCTGCGAGGAGAACTCTTGGATGTGTGGCATCCTATTGGAGACCTGACGACAGATAGAGTCTTGGTAGTCGAAGCGTGCCCCATCTAGCATCCGATCCCTTAGCGTTTGGATCAATTCGTTGAATCCTGTCAGAGACTGGGTAGTCTGCGAGAAGAGTGCCACAGGACGAGAGAAGTCTATCTGCTCTATATCCTCGGGGGTCTGTACGACGATGGCCTTACCCTCCGTCTGCCCAACTAGACCGTTTACCTCTGCATGACCTTTCTTGCCATAGATGACGATCTGTCCCCCTAGAGGTTCTAGCTCGGAGTACTTGCGACGTACCTTCTTCTGTAGGGCAAGCACAACAGGACAAGTAGCATCTACAAGCTCTATATTGCGCTCACGAGCCAGCTGATAGATAGCAGGAGCCTCCCCATGAGCACGGAAGAGGACTCGCTTCCCCTCTAGCTTCTTAAAGGCCTCATAGTCGATGGTCTGCATCCCCTTGGCCTCTAGTCGCTCTACCTCTTGATTGTTATGGACGATGTCCCCGAGGCAGTAGAGCTCTCGGTTATCTTTATCCAGCTCTTGCTCGGCATGCTTGACAGCGTTAATCACACCGAAGCAAAAGCCTGACTGCTGGTCTATTTCTATCGTTGGGTACATTGGGTATAAATAGGGTGAATAGGTGAGCTGAGCCTGGGAACTATCCCCTCTGCCCACCACGTAGATGAGCTAGGATTGCCTCGAAGGCAAAGCGTAGCATCAGGTCTTGCTCGGCAATGCTCACATGGGAGTTGTCGAGCACGACTGCATCCTCCGCCTGGCGCAGAGGTGCGACAGGACGGTGAGTATCTATATAGTCACGTTCTTGGAGGTTCTGGAGCACCTCCTCTAGGCTGATCGAGTTATCGCCCTTGTTACGTAGCTCGGCGAGACGACGCTCGGCACGCACTCGAGGGTCAGCAGTTACAAAGACCTTCATCTCAGCCTCTGGGAAGACAGCTGTACCGATGTCCCTCCCATCCATAACGATACCCTTTGCCAGCCCTAGAGCCTGCTGCTGACGGGTAAGGAACTCACGGACAAAGGGGAGAGCTGCGATAGGGCTCACATGCGAAGCAACCTGCATAGTGCGAATATCCTGCTCCACACAGCTCCCATTAAGATGAAGGACTGGCTCCTCATACCCCTCCTGACGATCGAAGGTGAGTGAGAGTGAGCTCAGCCTTGACTCAAGCTCCGCCTCTAAGATCTCCCCCGAGGGAGTGATCAGCCCTTCCCGAAGGGCAAAGAGCGTGACACCACGATACATGGCACCCGTATCGACATAGATATAGCCAATATTCTTCGCCAGAGCACGAGCCATAGAGCTCTTTCCACAGGAGCTGTAGCCATCTACGGCCACGATGATCTTCTTATCCGTCATTATCGCTAATGAATTCTTATATAGGGGTGTGCTAAGCCTATCGGAGCCCACCGATTAAACAAACAGCTGGTAATAAGTGAAGGTTGCAAGGCTCTCATCATCCACACTGTAGGATCTAGCAAGGGGATACCTATTCCCACTATACCTATCCCAGAGGAAGACTAAGGCCTATCGGTCTCATACACCAAGCTTAGGTAGAGGACACTATCACTAACTAGAGATAGGCACAGACTAACGCTAAAGCTAGTCTTCTACAAGGGGTGAAGCCCCAGGCAGGGTGCTTTATTGACAAGAGAATAGCCCCACCTAGACCTCCGAAGAGGATCCAAATGGGGCTAATGCTAGTGATTAGAGCCCTAGCAAAGCTTAGAAGCGGGGCTTACCTAGAGGCATTTTCGGCATCTTGGGCATCTTCCCGCCCTTGAAGCCCTGAAGAGACTTCATCATCTTGCGTGTCTGAGTGAACTGGGTCAAGAGCTTATTCACCTCCTGAATACTCGTGCCACTACCTAGGGCAATGCGCTTACGACGATGACCGTCCAGGATGTGGGGCTTAGCACGCTCCTCGGGAGTCATGGAGTAGATAATGGCCTCGACACTCTTGAAGGCATCATCCTTAATATCTATATCCTTTATTGCCTTACCGACACCTGGGATCATCGCTGCTAGATCCTTGATGTTCCCCATCTTCTTGATCTGCTGAATCTGGGCGAGGAAGTCATTGAAGTCAAATTGATCCTTAGCTATACGCTCCTCTAGGCGGCGAGCTTCACGCTCGTCATAGAGCTGCTGTGCACGCTCCACGAGTGATACGATATCACCCATACCGAGGATACGGTCAGCCATACGCTCTGGATGGAAGACGTCTAGTGCATCCATCTTCTCTCCCATCCCGACGAACTTGATAGGCTTGTCTACGACTGTACGTATAGAGAGGGCAGCACCACCACGAGTATCCCCATCGAGCTTGGTGAGGACGACCCCGTCGAAGTTGAGCCGGTCATTGAACTCCTTAGCCGTATTCACCGCATCCTGCCCTGTCATGGAGTCCACGACGAAGAGCGTCTCACTAGGGCGAATAGCATCCTTGATCGACTGAATCTCACGCATCATCTCTTCATCTACGGCGAGTCGCCCAGCGGTGTCGATGATGACCACATCACAGCCCTTGGCCATAGCCTCTGCTACACCACGGCGGGCGATGCTAACAGGATCCTTGCTCTCTAGGTCTAGGTAGACTGGCACTTGTATCTGCTCCGCTAGTACGCGTAACTGTTCGATAGCTGCAGGACGATATACGTCACCTGCTACGAGGAGAGGCTTCTTCCCTTGCTTGGTCTTCAGCAGGTGTGCGAGCTTGCCAGAGAAAGTGGTCTTACCCGATCCCTGAAGCCCCGACATGAGGATAATAGCAGGAGAGCCCTTGAGGTTAAGCTCACTGGCCTTGCTTCCCATGAGCTGGGCCAGCTCATCATGTACGATCTTGACCATCAGCTCCCCAGGACGGACAGCTGTCAGGACGTCTTGACCTAGAGCCTTGGCCTTGACCTCCTCGGTGAACTTCTTGGCTACATTATAGTTTACGTCAGCCTCTAGCAGGGCACGGCGTACATCCTTTAGGGTCTCGGCTACGTTGAGCTCGGAGATCTTGCCCTCACCCTTTAGGAGCTTGAATGATCGCTCGAGGCGTTCACTTAGGTTTTCGAACATATAAGTTATGGGATAAGTCTATTTGTTTCTGAATCGGGGAAGACTACGGCAGGCTTGAAGCCCTGAGCCTCCTCATAGGTCATCCAAGCATAGGCCATGATGATGACGACATCCCCTGGCTGCACCAGACGAGCAGCGGCGCCGTTGAGGCAGACGACGCCCGAGCCACGCTCACCAGCGATGACGTAGGTCTCTAGGCGAGCTCCATTGTTATTATTGACAATCTGCACCTTCTCTCCTGGGAGGATATTGGCAGCATCGATGAGGTCTTGGTCGATGGTAATACTCCCCACGTAGGAGAGGTTAGCCTCAGTGACTGTTACTCGGTGAATCTTGGATTTAAGTAGTTCGATGAGCATCTTTATATTTCTTTGATCCAGGCACGACGTGTCTTGTGGTGCTTGCGCTCGAAGTAGTTCCACTGCATCTGTACAGCAGCGTTGGTCTCCAGCTCCGGATTACTCTCTGCATATCGGATACCATTCTTATGGAAGATAGGGATCAAATCGTCGAAGAGAAGAGCATTGACTCCCTTATTCTGATATTCAGGGATTACACCGATGAGGTAGAGGTCTACCACCGGATTCTTCATCTTCAAAGCTTTGAGCAGGTGCACCCATCCGAAGGGGAAGAGGCGCCCCTTAGCCTTCTGCAGAGCACGGCTTAGGTTAGGCAGAGTAATCCCAAAGCCTATCACCTTGTCATCCTCCTCACGCACGATCACCGTGACGTAGTCATAGCGAAGGAGCGGTATATACATACGTACATAGTAGTCGATCTGCTCACGAGAGAGCTCGGACACACCATAGAGAACCGAATATGCTTGGTTAAGCGTGTCGAAGATACGATGAGCATAGGGGAGAATCTCCTGCTGGTTACGGAACTTCAAGGTCTTTAGTCCGTACTTCTTACGGACGATCTCAGCGATACGGCGATGCTTCTCTGGCATCTCATCGGGGACATAAATCTTGTACTCCTTCCAGTCATGATCCTTGACGAAGCCCATACGCTCCATCTGCTTGGGATAGTAGGCATAGTTGTAGATCGTAGCCATTGTCCCCAGCTGGTCGAAGCCCTCGATGAGCATCCCTTCGTGGTCTAGGTCCGTGAGTCCCATAGGCCCCTGAAGCATTTCCTTACCCCGCTTCCTTGCCCAGTCAATGACGGCATCGAATAGAGCATCTACGACTTCGTTATCATTGATGAAATCTACGAAGCCGAAGCGAGCATTATTCTGATTCCAGGTCTCGTTAGCGCGATGATTGATGATCCCAGCTATACGCCCTACGATGCGACCATCTCGGTAGGCTAGGAAGTATGCAGCTTCGCAAAACTTAAACGCTGGGTTACGTGCTGGGTCTAGTGTCAGCAGCTCATCCTCGATGAGCCCTGGCACATGATACGGATTGCGACGATAGAGGCGGAGGTTGAAGCGAACGAACTTCCGCATGTCTGACTTATCCGTAATCTGTCTTATTTCGACTGCCATTTGCTATCTATTCTGGAGCCTCCCATACAGGAAGCTTGTTAATTGACCCACAAAGATACTTCAAAAAGTCAATATGCCTGATTTAGACCCTACTGGCTATATACTCTACTCCACACTGCAGACTAACTCTACGAATCTGAAGCCCCCGCCTGCCCGAGCTGTCGAAGGATGGGCAGGCTCCTAAGTGGGGGAAAGGCATGTAGGTGTAGCCTATAGTACTCTAGGAGATGATCTAGGATCACTCCCCTATCTATACGATTATATCGATAGCAGTGCATATTGGCATAGGTCATCCTCAAGAAAGCGGGGAGATGCTGAGCCTCCTCTATGGAAAGTGAAGCTCCCCGTGGCGAGGAAGTATAGACGAGGTCAAGGAGGCAGAATGGCAGCCCCCTCCTCTCATCCTCTAGTCCCTCTTGGGGCGCAATCCCCAAGACCCGGAGGAGCTGTAGCAGGAAACATAGATGAAAGTTTGCCACCCCACGCTCTACTTGCCCCCACAGCTGGAGCGAAGCACTTAGATAGTGGTAGAGCTCGCTGTCTGGCTCTGGTATCGTACACACACGATAGAGGAGCTCGGAGAGAAACATCGCCTGAGCACTCTTCACTGGATCTAGGTGCACCTGATGGTGCAGGTCGATGGGGCGTACATCCTTGATATGCAGGAGGTCCTTCCGCTTATTATCCTCCAACATGACCTCCAGCTCTGCTAAGGGCTGGAAGTGTACCCGTATCGGATTGCGACGGTTTGTCTTCTCGGGAACGAGCACCCCTACCCGTCCCCGCTCTAGGGTGTAGAGATGGTAGATGGAGTAGCGGTCGTTGTAACGAATACGGGAGAGGACAATGGCAGGAGTCGGGAGGAAGGTCATCTGGACATAGACAGAGAGTAGCCCATACCCTCGACCCTAGTGGTAGGGATGAGAGGGTATGGGCTACAAAGTGGATGTATGGGCAGGTTAGTCTACTTGTACGATGAGAATCTTGGAGTTGCTCCAGAAGGCCTGTGGGTTCTTGATGTAGAGCACCAGCTGCTTGTCAGCACCAGCAGTCAGCTCATAGGAGCTAGCAGGGTGCACTGTCAGGATCTTAGCCTTACGGCTCAGCAGAGGTAGCTGAGAGAGGTCACGTAGGTCGACCTTGGTGAAGTAGCTAAGATTAGCATTCTCCGTAACGACACGTCCACTCTTCAGTAGGTTCATTTCCTTGAGGTCTGAGGATGTACCGATACAGTAGCGTACTGTATGCATTTCCTTATCTTGGGCAGCTAGAGCCTCAGCCTGCTGAGCCGTAGCGGTAGCTAGGCGATCCACATCACTGTTACGCTGCGTGAGCATGGAGTCTAGGGCTCCGATGGCGATATTCTTGCGCTCGAGTTCCTGAGTGAGTGCTATGACACGCTCCTTCTGAGCCTCTAGCTCCTTGCGGAGAGCAGCGATGGTGTTGGCGAGTCGCTTGTTTCCCTTTTCGCTAGTAGCTAGCTTCTTGGTTAGCTCGTCGATAGCTGCACTGCTAGCGCGTAGCTTATCATTAATCAGGAGCATGTTGTCCTTAATACGATCCTGCTCAGAGCGCTTGATGTCTCCATTCATTGGGTTGACATTGATCATACCTTCGACTGAGGAGATCTCTTGGAAGTTGGTCAGAACGCTTGCTACAAGCGAGTCTGTTTCATGCAGTTCAGCCTCGTAGTTCTGGTTGATAACGGCCAAGGAGTCGTACTGAGCCTTCAGCTCCTTATAGTCGCTTGAGTTCTTGCCGCAGGAGGCAAGGACTAGGAGCAAAGCTCCGCATAGGATGAGTCTCTTTGTCATAATAGTCTCTGTTTATTTGTTCCATTTCTTTGACCGCTTCGCCTTCTGTGGCTCCTCACTTGAAGGAGCATCAGAGGACAAAGGATCAGCTAATGATAGGTCAAATGTAGTATTTCTTCCGATAACGATCACAAACTCTCCACGAGGTTCGTGCTCTGTAAAGTGCTGGAGCACCTCTAGGATGGAGCCCCGAACGGCTTCCTCGTAAAGTTTTGTTAGCTCTCGCACGGCGACCACTGGGGTCGATGGGTGGAGGTGCTCTGAGAGTTGCCCAAGCGTCTTCACGAGACGATGAGGGGACTCATAGAGGATCGTCGTATAGTTAGAACGAGCGATCTCCTGCATTTTCGTCTGTCGCCCCTTCTTTATAGGGAGAAATCCCTCGAAGGTGAAGCGATCAGAGGGTAAGCCCGAGACAACAAGGGCTGGCACAAAGGCAGTCGCTCCAGGCAAACACTCGACCTCTATCCCACGCTCTATACAAGCCTTGACAAGCAGATAGCCTGGGTCGGATATAGCAGGTGTCCCAGCATCAGAGACTAGGGCTACCTCACCCTCCACCTCGATACGATCACAGAGGCGGACGAGGGCTACATGCTCGTTGAACTTATGGTAGCTCTGCATCGGGCAGCGGATCTCGTAGTGCTGTAGTAGTAGCCCCGAGGTGCGGGTATCCTCAGCTAGTATCAAGGATACTCGCCGAAGGACATTGAGTGCACGCAGGGTTATATCCTCTAGGTTACCGATCGGTGTCGGTACAAGGATGAGCTTTGCCATTGAGCTAGTTTATCTCTCTGACAAGGACGATGACGAGGATCATACCCATCTCTACAGCCTTATCTCATGAAGAAAGGCTATCAATCGTCCTTATCAATTCATTTCATATTGTTACAAAGATATAGTATTCTCCTCAGAGAAGCACAAGCGAGCAAGGACACATCGAAGACACCTCTCAGCTAGCGGGAGAAGTAACACCTCATATCCTCCTCATCAGACAGCCATACCACCCGTTCTATGAAATGGAACACAAATCTATACCTTACTTGCCAAAACCATCGAGCTAAGAAGGTCTATATTACACGTATCAAGAGGGGGATCAGTGGACATACCGTGTACTGTATCTGGAGGCTATATAAGGCCTAGGGTAGACTTCTCGAGTAGTCAGCGAGAGATTATCTATCGAAAATCACCTCTATAGAGTGTATATTATACCATATATTAAGGTGGAAGCGAATTATTCACTTTTAGCAATAGAGCATTGGCAATAGCCCAGACAACACAAAGGAACAAAGTATCATCAACATTATATAAAAACATTCCCTCTCCTTCAGGGCCGATGCATGATCTCGCTCGCACACTCCTGCCTTTGGATCTTCGGGGATATCATTTCATAT
>NZ_CAJZFJ010000029.1 GCF_915070105.1 uncultured Porphyromonas sp. | reverse complement strand
TACAGCTTGTTGCAAACTCACACTTTCGGCACTTGAAACCCTCATTTCTCACCATTCGAGACCCTCTCCTCTCATTTTTATTCGTATTCCGCTGTCCCCGACAGCGTTCGTAGGAAGAAAAAGGAGGGCATCAGACGATGAATTATCAATAAATCTCTCTTGGCTCTCATCTCTACTCCCAAAGCGTACTAAATGGGAGCTAAATATAGGTAAGAATGTATTAGCTGAGGACGCGTAAATACAATCTTTGTAAAATCATATCTCAAGCCCCCCTCCTCCAAGATACAAGAGAGGTCAATGGGCACAAATAATTGGACCAATCGCCTAAGTAGGCTATCCTCCTAAAGCTCCTTGCTAAAAACACGAGCTCACTACAGAGACTAGGAGCCCCCCCTAAATAGAATAGTCCCTCTGGGGATCTTACCCAGCCAGCCCCCACTACGCACATAGGAGCAAGCCCTCCTAGCAGTCTGTCCCCCCTAAGAACCTTGCCCCCTCAGCAGTGAACCATAGTCGGTAATATATAATGAGAAGGTAAGCTGCTCGAGCGGAACTCACCTTTAGCTTAGTAAGACTTGTTGTGGCTATCGATCCAGATCGTCACCGGCCCGTCATTGATCAGCGAGACCTGCATATCGGCACCGAAGCGACCTGTACCGATGGGCTTACCTAGTCGCTCCTGTAGAGCCTCCACTACCTTATTATATAGGGGCTCGGATTGCTCGGGGCGGGCAGCACGTATATAGGAGGGGCGGTTGCCCTTGTGCGTATCGGCCATGAGGGTAAACTGCGAGACCAACGTCACCTCGCCCCCGACATCTAGGATACTTCGGTTCATCACCCCATCCTCATCGTCGAAGATACGGAGCTGGACAGCCTTGCTGACGAGGTACTGGATATCGGCTTCGGTATCTTCGGCGGTAATACCTACGAGGATGAGCATCCCTGGTCGGGAAGTCTCTGCGACAGCCACACCATCTATATGAACACTGACGGATCGGGTACGTTGGATCAAAAATCTCATACGGATAACAACATTATTATAGGGTGTACGAAGGGAGCTAAGCGGTAGGCTCAGTCTCCTCCTCAGCGTGAAAGGCTTGGTAGACGATACGTGCCTTGGCCGGGCCAATAGCCGTGGTAAGCTCCTCCAGCGAAGCGGAGGAGACAGACTGGACGCTACGGAAGGTGGAGAGGAGTTCATCCTTCGTCTTCGGGCCAATTCCCTTGATGAAGTCTAGGCGGGAGGACAGCTGGCTCTTGCTCCGCTTGTCCCGATGGAAGGTGATGGCGAAGCGATGCACCTCGGCCTGGATCTGCTCCAGCAGGTGAAAGGTCGGACTGTGATGACGTACGGGGATCTCTCGCAGGAAGTCCTCCCCATAGAGCAGGGAAGAGGTACGGTGTCGCTCATCCTTGACAAGGCCTGCCACAGGTATCGAGAGCCCTAGCTCGCCAAGCGCCTCACGGATAGCGCCCACCTGCCCCTTGCCTCCATCAGCGAGGATGAGGTCGGGCAGAGCCTCCTCGCTCTCCTGCATACGACGATAGCGTCGGGTGACGATCTCCCGCATCGAGGCATAGTCATCGGGGCCCTCGACGGTGCGGATGTTGAACTTGCGGTAATCCTTCTTCGAGGGACGACCTCGCTTGAAGACGACACATGCCGCCACAGGGTCAGAGCCCTGAATATTGGAGTTGTCGAAGCACTCGATATGCATCGGGCTACGCTCTAGCCCCAGTCTCTGGCGCAGGTCTCCCACGACCTGCATGAGGCGCTGGTCGGGGTTCAGTCGCTCGGCACGCTTATACTTGTCCACCTTGTACTGGCGCACATTGCGCTCGGAGAGCTCTAGGAGCTTTTTCTTATCACCTCGCTGTGGGATGGTGATCGTCACGTTGGCATCATCCTGCCATCCAGGGTCTAGGGGTAGGATCAGCTCCTTTGCCCGAGAGCCGAAGCGCCGACGCAGCTCGGTGATCGCCGAGGCAAAGAGTTCCTCTCTACTCTCGCCCTCGAGCTGACTGCGATACTCTAGGGTATAGACCTGAGAGACCATCCCCTGAGTGATGTGCATATAGTTCACATAGGTAGCTCCGTCCTCATCCTCCTCGAAGCTGAAGACATCCACATTATGTATATGGTGTGGGGCTACGGTATGCTTGACCTGATAGTTCTCTAGGTACTGCAGTCGCTCCTTGTAGATCTGCGCCTCCTCGAATCGGAGCTCCTCGCTCAGGCGGAGCATCTCGCTCCGATAGAGCTCGATGACGTCCCGTAGGTTGCCACGTAGTAGGGAGGTGATCTCTCGGATACTGTGGTCGTAGTCCTCTCGGCTCTGGTAGCCGACACAGGGAGCCTTACAGCGCTTCATGTGATACTCGAGGCAGACCTTGTACTTGCCGAGAGCTATCTTGTGTGGCGAGAGGTCGAGGTCGCAGGTACGTATCGGGTAGAGGTCACGCACCATCGCCACAGCAGCATGTGCCATACCGACATTGGGGTAAGGGCCGAAGTGTACAGACCCATCCCGTGCAGGTCTACGCTCGACACGCACACGGGGGAAGGGCTCATGATGGATCACGACCTCGGGGTAGGTCTTGTCGTCCTTGAGGAGGATGTTGTAGCGGGGCTTGTGCTCCTTGATCAAGGCATTCTCTAGGATCAAGGCCTCGGCCTCCGAGCCCACGACGACATACTCTATCCCACGTATCTGACGTACCAAGAGGCGAGTCTTCGCCCCCTGCACCTCGCGCTGGAAGTAGCTACTGACACGTCGGCGCAGGTTCTTCGCCTTGCCGACGTAGATCACCGTCCCCTCCTGTCCGATGTACTTGTAGCACCCAGGGGACTCAGGCAGGGTAGGCAGTATCTTGCGTATCTCGTCGATTGTCATTGGCTCATCTTGTCTTCGGGTTCTCTCCTCCGTTCGCACAAAGATACGTACACCTGAGAGGAGAAGCCCTCTACATCAAACACTCCTAGGGGGCAAAAACGTTCATACCGAGAGCGCACTCACGCTCTCGGTATGAACGCACTCGTGATGTTACTTAGAGCGCCGAGGCGAACATACCGAGAGCGCAAGTGCGCTCTCGGTATGTTCGCAAAGCCCCCCTTAGCACGATTGATACAGAGATAGTTAGCAGAGGGATTTTCGGAGCATTTCGACACTGCTACATAACCAGCTCCCAATAGGTCAGACTGGGCAATGGGAAGACCTAGATAAACACCACTCGGATACCTACCCGACTCACGATGAAGAATAGGCCAAACCTCTATATGCACTACACCTCCCCCATCAGCTATCCCCAGCACAGCCAATGAGGATATACCCAATCGCATTATACTTAGGATATCCCTAAGATATAAGCGATACCCATCCCCTCTATATAAGGTATTCGCGCACGAGAAAGCTCCCGAGCGACATCCTACGTGAGCCCGAGGGGGTATCAGCCTTATTAGGGAAGCATCCTAAGATGTGTATGTGGGATGGGTGGGAATGCCCTATGGGTAGCAGTAGAAAGGATACCAAGGTGTGCGAAGTTTTCGTATATTTGAGGTCAAAATAAAATACTTTATTAAGTACATCGCACTATACAGCCTACTTTATGGCACAGAACAAAGCAAATCTCGACCCTCAAGCCTTCGAGGGTCAGGTGGATGGCAAGCCCGTCCATCTCTACTCCCTACACAATAGCCAAGGTGCTGAGGCACACATCATCAACCAAGGTGCCAAACTCGTCTCCCTCATCGTACCCAGCCGTACGGGATGGACGGATGTCGTCATCGGACACGACAGCCTACAGGAGTACCTGGATAGCGAAGAGGCTTACTTCGGAGCGATCTGTGGTCGCTATGCCAATCGTGTGGCACGTGGGAAGTTCACCCTCGATGGCGTAGAATATACCCTACCTATCAATAATGGCCCTAATGCCCTACATGGCGGTCTCAAGGGCTTCAACGCTGTGATCTGGGATGCCGAGCAGCTCGCAGGCAACCAGCTCGCCCTATCCTACGTCTCCAAGGACGGCGAGGAGGGATACCCCGGGGAGCTACACGTACGTGTCGTCTATACCCTCACCGAGGAGAACGAACTGACCATCGAGTACACGGCGACGACGACCCGCCCTACGATCCTCAACCTCACGAAACACAGCTACTTCAACCTCTCTGGCGACGGCGATGCCAGCGTGCATGACCACCTCCTAGAGATCAACGCTAGCACCTACCTTCCCACAGACGATACAGCTATCCCCTATGGAGCTCCCGAGGCTGTGGCAGGGACACCCATGGACTTCACCAAGCCCACCGAGGTCGGTGCTCGTATCGACACTCCCATTGATCAGCTCGTCTGGGCTCGTGGCTATGACCACACCTACATCCTAGACAAGCCCCTCGGTAAGCTCGGCTTCGCCGCACGCTGCTCCTCCCCCAAGACTGGCATCACGATGGAGGTCTATACCGATCAGCCAGGTGTACAGCTCTACACAGGCAACTGGATGAGTGGTAATATGCGTGGCAAGCACGGACACCGCTATCCCGCACGTGCCGCCCTCTGCCTAGAGACGCAGCACTACCCCGATAGCCCCAACCGCCCTGAGTACCCCACGACACGTCTCAACCCTGGGGAGACCTTCCAGTCGGTGACGGCCTTCCGCTTCACCCTAGCGGACTAATCTCGAATAAATCCTACTAACAACTTACATAACTCAACAACTCACAGATGACACAACAGAAACAGGCGCAGAGCTATCTAGTGCCCTTCATCATCATGGTGGTGCTGATGTCCCTCGTAGGGCTTATCACGAACCTCAACGGACAGTTCCAGGCACCCATGAAGGCAGCCTTCCTGCTGATGGCAGGAGCACAGACGAACACCCTGACGACGCTGCTGACCTTTGCTTTCTTCTTCGGTTACCTAGCTATGGGTGTCCCCAGCGCTAAGTACATCGAGCGGAAGGGCTACAAGCAGACCCTCATCTTCGGGCTCTTCGGTCTGATCGCCGCCTTTGGACTCTATGAGCTATCCGCCTACGTCTTTGAGACGATGGATATAGCGAACTTCCAGCCCACGATCGACGCAGCACGTGCTGCAGGCGAAGGCTACAAGTATGAGGGTGCAGTCGTGATCCCCACGGCCTACTACATCTTCCTCGTAGCTGCCTTCGTAGCAGGATCTGCACTGACCTTCCTACAGGCGGTACTCAACCCCTACATCGTAGCTTGTAGCGTCAAGGGGACGACGGGTGTCACACGTCAGTCCATCGCAGGGACGGGTAACTCCTCTATGGCTACCATCGCTCCCCTGCTCGTGGCTCACGTGATCTTCGCTGGCAAGACTGGGCTAGATATCCAGATCAGCTCGCTCTACATCCCCTTCCTCGTACTGATCGTACTCGTCGGTGGTCTGATCGTCGCTCTGACACAGATCCACCTACCTACTATCGCAAGCGCAGAGAAGAAGGAAGGCGAAGTGCTCGAGAAGAGCGTATGGAGCTTCAGCCACCTAGCGCTTGGTGTCGTCGCTATCTTCATGTACGTAGGTGTCGAGGTCTGCGTAGGGAACAACATCAACCTCTATGCAGAGAACAAGGGTCTCTCCAACCCCGCCCTGCTGGCTACCCTCTACTGGGGGCTCATGCTCGTAGGTCGTCTCTGTGGTAGCTTCCTCAGCAGCATCAGTGCGAGCAAGCAGCTGGCTTTCACCTCTGCTGTGGCTGGTATCCTCGTCCTCGTCGCTATGGTACTTGACAACCCCTACTTCCTCATCGGTGCTGGTCTCTTCCACTCCATCATGTGGGGAGCTATCTTCGCCCTAGCTATCGACAAGCTCGGCAAGTACACCGCTGCAGGCTCTGGTGCCCTGATGATGGGTATCGTGGGTGGAGCTATCCTCCCCCTACTGCAGGGCTTCCTCGCTGACAGCTTCCACGGCTGGCAGTGGACATGGGCGATCGTCGTCATCGGCGAGGCCTACCTGCTCTACTATGCCCTCATCGGACACAAGGTAAAGCAGCTCCCTTAGTCATCATCCCTCCTATCCCCTCGCTTGGTCTATCCAGGTGAGGGGATAGGCCTCTCTATACACATCATATATAAGTACTACAGATGAACACAGCTAGTATTCGTAGCAAGTTCCAAGAGCTCTATGGAGCCGAAGGCACACTCTTCACCTCTCCAGGACGTATCAACCTCATCGGTGAGCACACCGACTACAACGGCGCCTTCGTCTTCCCAGGAGCCGTAGATAAGGCTATGGTAGCCGAGATTCGCCTCAACGGCACTGATCGTATCCGTGCCTATGCACTAGACCTAGGCGAGAGCGCAGAGTTCGGCCTCAACGAAGAGGATGCCCCCAAGGAGTCTTGGGCACGCTATATCTTCGGTGTATGCCGTGAGATCCAGAAGCGGGGTAAGAAGGTCGAGGGCTTCGACACAGTCTTCGCAGGGGATGTGCCCCTCGGAGCTGGTATGTCCTCCTCTGCTGCCCTAGAGAGCACCTTTGCCTTCGCTCTCAATGACCTCCTATCCCTCGGCATCGACAAGTTCGAGCTTGCCAAGATCGGTCAAGCCACCGAGCACAACTATATCGGGGTGAAGTGTGGGATCATGGACCAGTTTGCCTCCGTCTTCGGTAAGGCTGGGCACCTCATCCGCCTCGACTGCAAGAGCCTCGAATACGAGTACTTCCCCTTCGACCCCAAGTCCAAGGGTTACCGCCTCCTGCTCGTAGACAGCGTGGTCAAGCACGAGCTAGCCTCCTCCGCCTACAACAAGCGTCGTGAGAGCTGCGAGCGTGCAGTGGCTGCAATCGCGAAGCGTCACCCCGAGGTCAAGTTCCTACGTGATGCTAGCCACGAGATGCTCCATGAGGTACGCAGCGAGATCAGCGAAGAGGACTACAAGCGTGCTGAGTATGTCATCGGTGAGGTAGATCGTGTACTCGCTGTCTGCGAAGCCCTCGGCCGTGGCGACTACGCCACCGTAGGAGAGAAGATGTACGAGACACACTATGGCATGAGCAAGCTCTACGAGGTCAGCTGTGAGGAGCTAGACTTCCTCAACGACCTGGCTAAGGAGTACGGAGTCACGGGCTCACGTGTGATGGGCGGTGGCTTCGGAGGCTGTACGATCAACCTCCTGAAGGAAGATCTCCACGATCACTTCGTCGAGGAGGTTCGCCGCCGCTATTCAGCGAAGTATGGCCACGAACCTAAGTTCTACGACGTAGTCATCTCGGACGGCTCTCGTCGCCTCTAGGCTACTTAGCTCCCAGCTTGGATACCCCACTAGAGGACTTGCCTAGGCAGTCACTCTGTGGGGTATCTCTCTATACAGCCGATACTTCACCCTCCACACACCGACACAAGGACTTCGTATGAAACCAACACGTGCCTCCCTAACCAACCAATACCTCGAGCTCGAGCAGGATCTGGTGATCTCTCAGTGTGGCTGGCTTACCCAACCTAGCTTAGCTGCGCCCTACTCTCGCACAACCGAGGAACAAGAGCATAGTCGCCGCCTCTATGAGCACATCATACTCTTCCTACAGGACAATGGGCTCACGACGAGGAGGATCTTAGCCGAAGGGGAGCGAGTGACCGACGAGACAGCGATCCGTGTGAGAGACCTCACTCCCGAGGGCTTCTGCTTCTATTCCTTTGGGATCTTGGCTTGGCTCGATAGATACGGCAGAAATAAGGACAAGGACAAGGCCATCAACGACCTTAGCTTCATCGAGAAGAAGCTCAAGACCTTCCGTGAGCAAGGGAAGGCCGAGAGCGTAAGGCTACGTCCTCTTACCCCTGAGGATGCCCCGTGCCTAGCTCGCCTAGCGGACAACAAGCGCATTTGGGATAACCTCCGAGACTACTTCCCCAATCCCTACAGCCTCGACGACGCCAAGGCCTTCATCCAGATGACACAACAGGAGCAGCCCCACCTGAGCCTAGCTATCGAAGCTGAGGGCGCACTAGTAGGTGTCATCGGGGTGATTATGGGTACAGACATTCAGCGCCTATCAGCGGAGATAGGCTATTGGCTCGGTGAACCTCACTGGGGGCGAGGGATAGCTACCGAGGCGGTACGGCAGATGACCGACTATGCCTTCGATGAGCTGGGGCTCATGAGGATCTTTGCCCTCGTCTTTCCCTACAACAAGGGATCTCAACGTGTCCTAGAGAAGGCTGGCTATCAGCTGGAGGGGATACAGAGGCTATCTGTGATCAAGAATGGCCTCCTCATGGACAGCTACTACTATGTGCAGCTAAGCCCCAGAGCTAGCGAGTACCCACAGGCCTAGCGACTCCTTGTCGTCCCCTAGAGGGGCTTAAACGTCACGAGGCGATACCTACACATCGGTAGGTATCGCCTCGTGACGTTAGATCGTGCTGTGTATGTCGGAGGGTGTAGTCCTTTACTCGAGGTCTTCGGGGGAGGCAGGCTCGAGGTCATCCCAGTCAAGCTCTAGGTCTCCATCCTCCTCTTCATCCCAAGACTCATCGTCCTCGTCAAGTGGTGGAAGTGGCTCATCATCGTCATCCCACGTGAGACTCGTCACATCGATCGCCTGCTGGATGATGCTCTCTGCTCGGTGCTTGGTCTCTCTATTGAGTTCGTGCCAGAGGAGGTCCTTGAGTTCCGAGAGACCCTGATGTGCTGCCCCCGAGATGAAGATTAGGGGGAGGTTCTCGGGGAGTTCGTTCTGTAGCTCCTCACGTATCCATCCCTGTATCTCCTCATCGATGAGGTCACACTTGGTGATGGCCAGCACCTTCCTCTTCTCCAGTAGTTCTGCATTGTACTTCGTGAGCTCCCCGAGTAGCAGGCGATATTCGTCGGCTATGTGCTCAGTATCTGCTGGGATCATGAAGAGTAGGAGGGCATTGCGCTCGATGTGCCTAAGGAAGCGTAGCCCTAGGCCTCGCCCCTCTGCAGCACCCTCTATGATACCCGGTATATCCGCCATCACGAAGGAGCGATCATCACGATAGCGCACCATCCCGAGGTTAGGCTCTAGCGTCGTGAAGGGATAGTTAGCGATCTTGGGCTTGGCAGCAGTGAGGACGGAGAGTAGCGTGGACTTCCCTGCGTTGGGGAGCCCTACGAGCCCTACGTCAGCGAGCATCTTCAGCTGTAGGATGACGGTACGCTCACGTGCGGGTTCGCCAGGCTGGGCATAGCGAGGGGCTTGGTTCGTAGAGGTCTTGAAGAAGGTATTTCCCTTCCCTCCTCGTCCACCCTTGAGTAGGAGTTCCTGCTGTCCATCCCGACTTAGGTCCATGATGAACTCACCCGTCTCAGCATCGTAGATCACAGTCCCGACAGGTACCTCGATGATCTGATCCTCGCCATCGGCACCTGTAGAGCGCTTACCTCTACCATTGCCACCTCCAGTAGCGATGACATGGCGCTGGTAGCGCAGGTGGAGTAGAGTCCAATAGTTCTCGTTAGCTCGGACGTAGATATCTCCTCCACGTCCGCCATCACCGCCATCAGGTCCTCCCTTGGGGATGTACTTCTCTCTACGGAAGTGTGTCGAGCCACGGCCACCCTTACCGGAGCGGCAGTAGATCTTGACGTAGTCTACAAAGTTTGATTCAGCCATAGTGGCGCTAAGTGAAGATGGGGAAAGTGAATATACAAGGAAAGGCATGTGCCTGAAGTGCCCTACCCAGATGTGGGGGTAAGCGTGACACTTCAGCCACTATGCCTTGTCCCTCCAACCGTTATGGGGGCTCAGGTATCGCCTCTAGCTCTGATTAAGCTAGCGTGTCGAGCTCGCGGGCGATACGAGCGGTGATGTCGGAGATAGCGCCACTGCCCTGGATGGCGTGGTGCACACCCTGCTGGGCGTAGTGCGCTGCGATGGGGGCAGTCTGAGCGTGGTAGACACCGAGACGCTTCTGGATGGTCTCGAGGTTGTCATCGCTACGTCCGCTCTCCTGACCGCGCTTGAGGAGACGGTCTATGAGTTCGGCCTCCTCGACCTGCAGGTCTAGGACTGCGTGTACACGGGTGCCGAGCTTGGCGAAGAGAGCATCTAGGGCCTCTGCCTGAGCTACCGTACGGGGGAAGCCATCGAGGATAATACCCTTCTTGGGCTTACGCTCCCCGAGCACCTTCTCGATCATGTCTATGATCAGTCCGTCGGGTACGAGTTGCCCAGCGTCTATATATCCCTTGGTAGCCTTTCCTAGCTCACTGCCAGCCTTGATCTCACCACGGAGGATATCGCCCGTGGAGATGTGGTCGAGACCATACTGCTCGATCAGGATCTCACTCTGCGTGCCCTTACCAGAGCCTGGAGCTCCGAAGATCACTAAATTCAACATGGTTCTTATGCTTCGTCTTTGAGTTGATAAATATCCTTGAACATGCGCCCATAGTTGTCATAGTCTAGCCCGTGCCCGAGGATGAACTTGTTCTCGATCTCTAGGGCGATGTAGTCGGTCTTGACGTCACACTTTAGGGCTTCGGGCTTAGAGAGCATGGAGGCGATGTGCACCTCCTTGGCACCTAGCTCATAGAATCGCTTCTGTAGGCAGTACATAGTGAAGCCTGTATCGATCAGATCCTCCACGATGACCACCACACGTCCCTCTAGGGACTGGGTCACGGGCATGACCTCACGGAGCTGCCCTGTGCTGCTGGTTCCCTCGTAGCTGCTGTAGCGAGCGAAGGCTACCTCGAAGTCCTCATCGATGGCATACATCAGCTCTGAAGCGAACATGAAGGAGCCGTTCATGATGCACACGAAGAGCGGGTCACGCCCCTTGAAGTCCTCCTTTAGACGGAGGGCCAGCTGGCGTACTGCCTGATTGACCACCTCTGCCTCGAGATAGAGCTCAAAGGTACGACCGTGTAATACTACTTCTCTCATACACCTATGTCTATAGTAATGATGCTTATTAGCTTATTCTTTCAAAAGAAGCACAAAGATACTATTTCCCTCGCTAAGTAGCCCCACGCTCCTCCCCACGAAGGCCTTAGCCTACGATCGTGCGATCACCGAGGAGGTTGGAGAAGCGCTGCTTCTCCCGATTGAGCTCCGAGAGCTCCGCTAGAATCTCCATGATCCGCTCACCATCGGAGGCACGCTGTGCCTGCTTGAGTTCGCCCTGGAGCTGACCGATATAGCGCACGAGCAGAGCCATCTTGTAGCTATTACAGGCTCGTATAGTCATCGAGCCGAGGTAACGCTCCTCCTGTAGACGCTCTTCGCTGGCCTCGTCCTCCGAAGAGGTGCCCCCCGAACTATTCTTGACAGCATCGAGTAGGGACTGAGGCAGGTCAGTCTTGTCGGGGCGAAACTCCAGTAGTCCACTCTCCCCGACAAGCTCTGTCGAGAGGAGGCGAAGGTGAGTATCCTCGTGATTGGTAAAGTGGGGGATCGGGTCAATCCCTTGCTCCCGACAGAGTCCCTCTAGCTCCCTAACGAAGAGACTAAACAGAGGCGAATACCACTCCTCGACCCCGTCCACCTCCAGCTCTCTGTGGACAAAGTCCCTCAGATAGAAGCGTGTCCCCTCAGGAGGATAGGGTGCTCCCCCCTCATCGGGTGTCCCCATAGCTGCTGGGACATAGATGATCCGATCACTATAGAGCAGGAGGAGCTGCATCAGCTCCCGCTCAAAGGGCTCAATACTGCCCTCATCCACGACCTGAGCCGTGGGGATATGTACAGCCGTCTCGGGCTCTGTCGGTGCATAGACCGACGGGGCGGAGGGATCGGGCTCATAGGGAGGAGGCTGGGTAGGATACTGAGCAGGAGCAGTGGTCGAGGGCTGCTGTGGGGTATAGTGCCCCTGTGCGGTGATGCCCTGACGGCGGAGCTTATTGACCTCCGAGGTCAGGAGCTGCTCATCCATCCGGAGGATGCTAGCAGAGCTCTGGAGTAGCACTGCTCGCTGGATCATATCGGGGATGAGGGCAATGCTACGCATGATGTCAGAGATGAGCTCGGCTCGACGAAGCGGGTCATGCTCCATCTCATCACGGAAGAGGTCTATCTTGAAGTGGATGAAGTCCGTCTCGTGCTCATTGAGGAAGGCCTGTAGCTCGGCACTGCTGTGACTACGGGCGAAGGAGTCAGGGTCTTCGCCATCGGGGAGCAGGACGACCTTGATGCTAAATCCCTCCTCCAGCAGGAGATCGATCCCCCTAAGGGCAGCCTTGATCCCCGCTTGGTCGCCGTCATAGAGGACGGTGATATTGGTCGTGAAGCGTCGGATGAGCCGTATCTGCTCGATCGTCAGTGCTGTACCCGAGGAGGAGACGACATTCTCGATCCCCGACTGATGCATGGAGAGCACATCGGTATAGCCCTCCACGAGGTAGCACTTATTGGCCTTGGAGATGGCGCTCTTTGCCCAGTAGAGCCCATAGAGCTCTCGGCTCTTAGAGTAGATGAGGCTCTCGGGGGAGTTGAGGTACTTAGCGATCTTGTCCCGCTTGCCCATGATGCGACCACCGAAGGCGACATAGCGTCCACTGAGGTTGCGCACGGGGAAGATCACTCGCCCACGGAAGCGGTCGAAGGCTGTCGTCTGCCCCTCGGGCTGAATGGATAGCCCCACCTCGACAAGTCGCTTGAGCGAGTAGCCTGCCCGCTGAGCCGCTGTCGTTAGGCTCGATCGATCCTCGGGTGAGTAGCCGAGCCCAAACTTCTCTATCGTCTCCTCTCGGATGCCCCGCTCACGGAAGTAAGCCAGACCCACGGCCCGACCCTCCTCGCTCTCTAGGAGCTGATCACGGAAGAACTTCGCCGCAAAGTCATTGAGGATAAAGAGCGACTCCCGCTCATTATTGCGCTGCTTCTCCTCCTCGGTCTCCTCCCGCTCGACGACCTCGATGTTGTACTTCTTCGCTAGGTACTTGAGCGCCTCGCTGTAGGAGAGCTGCTCGTGCTTCATGATGAAGTTCAGAGGCGTACCTCCCTCTCCACAGGAGAAGCATTTGCAGATATTCTTGGCGGGATTGACGTAGAAGGAAGGGTTCCTATCGCTATGGAAGGGGCATAGACCGACATAGTTCACCCCCTGACGGCGCAGGCTGATGAAGTCACTGACGACATCCAAGATCTGTGCAGTATCGAGGATGCGCTGGCGGGTCTGCTGATCGATCAAGGCCGTATAGATACTTAGGGGTGTAGCTGGCTGATGCGTGCAAGGTCCTCGGGGGTATCGATCCCGACCGTGGGCTCATCGGTGAGCTGTACCTGTATGTGCAGGCCTGCCGAGAGCCATCTCAGCTGCTCGAGGCTCTCCCCTTGCTCCAGAGGAGAGGCGGGTAACGAGCCTAGGCGATCCAGCAGGCTCGTGCGGAAGGCATAGAGTCCGATGTGCTTCAGATACTCGTGCTGTGCAGCCCAAGCCCCCTCTACCCCTCTCAGATAGGGGATGACGGAGCGACTGAAGTAGAGGGCTCGCCCCGAGGAGGCACGTACGACCTTCACGGCATTGGGGTTGGCAAGCTCCTCATTGGTCGCTGTCGGGGGGAAGGGTTGGGCAAGTGTAGCGATCTGGGTCTCGGGGTCATCGAAGGCTCGGACCAAGAGGCGGATATGCTCCTCGGCGATGAAGGGCTCATCCCCCTGGAGGTTGATAAGCACATCAGCCTCCTGACCTAGACGCTCATAGGCCTCTAGGCAACGGGAGGTACCCGAGCTATGATCGCCCGTGGTGAGGATCGCCCGATAGCCAGCCTGTGTGACGACGTCATAGATACGCTGGTCGTCGGTGGCCACGGCCACCTCGGGGGTCACGAGGAGAGCCCGCTCTACGACATGCAGGATCATGGGCTTGCCCTGGATCAGCACAAGGGGCTTACCGGGGAAGCGTGTCGAGGCATAGCGAGCGGGAATAAGGGTAAGGATACGCATAAATAGGGTCTGTCCATACTCCGAGCTCTGTCCTTAGAGCCCGATAGAATAACGAAAGATACGACTTTTCCCGTAAAAAGCCCTCGCTACCCTCCCTATCTCCCGTAGACAAAAGCCTTTATCCGCCTCCACCCCTAACCGCCATCGTGCGCCCCCATCCCAGCTATCGCCATCTCCACATCCCCATAATCGCTCCTCCTACATTCCCGACATCCCTCTATGAGCCCCCCCCACATTCCAGCCAGCCATCCCCCACTCTTCCCCACATCCCTCTATAAGTCCCCTCACAGTCCAGCCATCACTTCCCCACTCTTCCCGACATCCCTCTATGGACACCCCCACATTCCTGCCATCACTCCCCCACTCTTCCCCATATCCCTCTATAAGTCCCCTCACAGTCCAGCCATCACCTTCCCACTCTTCCACACATCCCTCTATGGATACCCTCACATTCTAGCCATCACTCTCCCACTCTTCCCCATATCCCTCTATGAGCACCCTCACATTCTAGCCTTGACGCCCCCCAAATCCCTACCATCGTTACTATCGCTCCACTTATACCCTCAGAGCCAATGGATGATCTCTTTTAGTATGCTTCTCGCTTTGATTCTTTAGCTCTTTGACGATAACCTTTCATGCCCAAGGAGGTATCTTAGCCGTATCTCTGGAACGCTAGACGTGAGTCCCGAGCAACGTAGTACAAAAGAGCCCCACAGAGGACATACCGAGAGCGATGTAGTGTACACGTGTGTATACTTCTGTGTACACGTTGGTACACTATGGTGTACACACGTGTACACTACTCCCTCCTAACTCGCTCTGTATCGGAGACTCCGAAGGGGCGCTAGCGAACATACCGAGTCCTCTTCTGGGCTCATTATAGGTCTGTGTTTCCTCTCTAGAGATGATCGATATTCCCCCCGAGCAGAGAGGGTGGAGCTCTACTCCTTGAGCCTTACCCGAGCGCACATTATGATACTTGGACAGAGAGGGTGCTCTCCCCTTCCCCCTACCTAGTACACATTACGGCACCCCGGCAGAGAGGGGAAGGTGGAGGGAGAGCGTTGGGGTGCAAAAGAAAGATGAACGAGCTAAGCGATGGCGAAGAGGTCGTAGGGCGCAGTGAAGGACAGGAAGCCGGAGCAAAGACAGAATGTGCAAAAAGAAAGGGGCTACACCCCAAGTGAGGTGTAGCCCCTATAGGCTGAAGTAGCCTAAGAATACTGCCTAGAACGTGTACTTGATACCGACCTGTGCTCTCCAGCGAGAGTTGATATCAGAGTATGTCCAGGGGTGAGGGGTAGATGAGGAGAAACTGTATTCCTTCTTTACCTTATCATATGTGAGGGGCGAGATGCTGTTGTACTTTACCCTTGGCTCCATCCCCCAGCCTCGGTTGAGGAGGTTGCCGATATTGATGATGTCGGCATTGAGCTGTAGGGTATGACGGCGACCACCGACGTTGAGGTAGAAGTCCTGAGCGAAGTGTAGGTCGAACTTGTGGAAGAAGGGAGCCATGAAGGCATTACGTGGAGCGATCTTACCCTTGTAGGCAGCGATGTCTGGGTGATCCTTGAGGAACTGCTCATAGGTGTAGGCTGACTTACTACCCTTGAGTGCCGTCTCGGGGAGATAAGCGAGGTCATTAGATCCCTTACCATCACCATTGAGGTCTGTGTAGGAGAGGACAGAGTAACGAGGGCCAGACTGGCCGGTGTAGATGATACCGATGGTCGTAGCGAAGTTCTTGGCATACTCTACACGATAGTTGAGCTGACCGACGATGCGGTGGCGGGTATCGAAGTTGGAGTAGTAGAGCTCGTCGCCATTGATATCATTGGAGTAGTTGTAGATCCAGTTGGAGACAGCCTGTGAGGAAAGTCCATCATTGGCAGCCTTAGTCTCACCGAAGGTATAGGCAATCGAGGCGTCAAGACCAAAGGCGAAGTCCTTGCTGAGGGTAGCAGTGAGGTTGTAGCTATATCCCTTAGAGGAGTTAGACATGAGGATGAGGTTGGAGTACTTATTGCTCTCTACTCTGTTGTAGACCGTACGCTTGATGCCATTACCATGATCCATAGGAGTAGTCTCCTCGAGACCTAGATCCTTGTAGCGGATGTTGTTGAGGGTCTTGGTGTACATTCCCTCAAGTGTAGCCTTTACTCCAAAGGGCAGGCGAGTCTCGAAAGCGAGGTTAGAGCGCCAGACCTGAGGATAGACAAAGTCCTTACCTACCATGTCGATCTCCGTGGAGCCCGGTAGCACATTAGCTTGTCCCTGAGGAGAGAGAGGGTCGGCAGCGAAGCGGACATTGTTACGGGCATCATCCTTATCACGAGAGGTACGAGCATACTCAATACCACTATTGGAGAAGCTATTGGAGATCCACACGAAGGGGACACGACCAGTGAAGATCCCCGATCCCCCACGCAGGAGATAGCGGTTGTCATCGTCTATCGTATAGCGGAAGCCAAAGCGGGGAGAGAAGAGAGGCTTGAGGGGAGGAAGGTAGTTATTGGTAACACCATGCTTCTTGGCCAGCGCAGAGCTATTGAATGCTGCGTTAGCTGTCGGACGGTCTATGAAGAAAGGCATATCGATACGTAACCCGAGGGTTAGACGGAGCTTGTCCGATACCTTCCACTCGTCCTGTGCATAGAGGCCGATCTGCCCTGCGGTGAAGCGTGGAGCCCAGAGAGGGTCGTTGGTAACCGCCGTATTGACGGAGGAGTAGTTGAAGTTCTGTGGACCTATCTCATCGGCTGTACCGATCTTCAGGAAGTCCTCGAGTCCAGTGACCTCGATTGGTTTCGTAGGATCTAGTGGATTGGGTATGGTTCGGTTACGATAAGAGTAGGCTCCGTAGAGGTTGGCGATAAAGAGGTTCCTCATACGGAAGAGCTCGTTATGCGTCCCGAAGGTGAAGCTGTGGTTGCCGAGGTTGAGCGAGAGGTTGTTGGTCAGCGAGAAGATGTCCTGATCTAGCTCGTTGGCGGGAGTATGCTGGTCTACCCCAGCCTGTATCTGACGGTTTGCCCCGAGGTCAATAGAGAGGAAGGGGAAGGGCTTACCATTGTAGAAACGCTTGTCACGGATACCGCTGTAGCTGACGCGTAGCTCATTGGAGAGATTGGCATTCAGCTTAGAGTTCAGCTCAGCGACGATGGTGTTGGTGATGCTACGTCTGTAGTACCCCGTATTGTAGAAGAGCATACTAGTGGGGGTGTTGCTGAAGACGTAGGGCTTGTCGTTGATGTGACTGTAGCGCAGGGTCAGGTGATGGGCCTGATTGATATTCCAGTCGAGACGGAAGAGCCCCTTGTAGGTACGATTGGGGATGTCTCGTGACTGGTATCCACCAGCATCGTAGCCGAGTTCCTTGAGCTTCTGCTGTACCTTGTCGGCTTCCTCCTTGGTGATCTTGGAGTTCTGATCCCCTGCGATGTAGTTGGAGGGATAGACCTGATTGATGAACTCCCCGTTAGCGAAGAAGAAGAGCTTGTCCTGAATGATCGGTCCTCCGAAGGTAAAGCCGACGGTATTCTCATACTGCTTGTCGAGCTTCTTGCGGTTCTTGACGTCCTTGCCTGGAGTCGAGCCAAAGAAATCCTGGTTGTAGAAGTAGTCGTAGACAGACCCGTGGAAGGTATTCGTCCCAGACTTGGTGATCGCGTTCATCCCCCCGCCCGTGAAGCCAGACTGACGGACGTCGAAGGGTGCGATGACGACCTGAAGAGCATCGATGGCCTCCAGAGAAATAGCATTCTTACCCGAGGTACCGAGACCGAAGACGTCGTTGTTCACTGCACCGTCGATCTGGAAGCTATTGAAGCGGCTGTTGGCACCAGCGAAGGAGCCATTACCATTGGACTGAGGCGTGAGCTTAGCGATATCGTAGATACTACGAGATACGGAGGGCACACGCTCGATGCTACGGCGAGAGAAGCTCGATCCTGCACCAGTCTTCTGGAGGTTGAAGTTGCTTCCCTTCTGCCCTGTGACGACGACGTCCGTGAGCTGGGTAGCACCATCCTTCATCTTGACGTTGAAGGTCTCTGTTTCCCCGAGGGCAAGGTTGATATTGCTCAGCGTGATTGTCTCAAAGCCAATGTAGGAGATGGAGAGCGTGTAGGGGCCACCTGGGCGCATCCCTACGATGCTAAAGTTCCCCTTGGCATTCGTGATTGTACCATAGGTCGTCCCTGTTGGTAGGTGCTTGGCGACGACTGTTGCTCCGACTAGGACTTCCTTGCTGCTGTCATCGGTAATCGTACCATTGACAGACGAGGTCGTCACTTGGGCCCAGAGCGACGGAGCCCAAAGGCAGATTGCCACTAGAGCGAAGAAACGGAGTAAATACTTCTTCATGTGTGCGAATTGTGTTTAGTCTGTAATTCTATCAATCTTTGGAGGGAGAGGGAGGAGGGAGACAAGCTAGGGTTGTGGACCCGAGGCTTGTATCATCCGAGTGGGATGTCGTAGAGCTGAGCTTCGTTAGTGAGTAGTGAGCACCTTTAGGTGCTTTTATAAAAGAGCCAACGGATACCCGTGCTCCACGTCCCCGTAGGGGGTATGAAGGGACAGGTATCCGTTATGTTCCATCGAAGACATCTCTATTTCAAGAGAGGAGGTCGATTAAGCTTCTGCTGGGGCTTCCTCTGTAGCTGGAGTATCTTGTGCTTCTTCGGCAGGAGCTTCAGCAGCGGCCTTAGCCTCTTCTTCAGCCTGCTTCTTAGCAGCTACTACTGCGGCCTTAGCCTTGTTAGCAGCCTGCTCAGCCTCGAGGGCTGCCTTAGCTTCGCTTGCCTTCTTCTTAGCTAGAGCATCCTTCAGGGTGCCGAGCTCACCATCCTTCTTAGCCTTCCAGGCCTCGAACTTCGCTTCAGCCGTAACTTCGTCGAAGGCGCCCTTCTTCACCCCTGCGAGGAGGTGCTTCTTCAGGAGAACACCCTCATGGGAGAGGATGCTACGGGCTGTATCGGAGGGTTGAGCACCGACATGTAGCCAATGCAAAGCGCGCTCGAAGTCCAAATCTACTGTGGCAGGCTCGGTGTTGGGGTTGTACGTACCGAGCTTCTCAATAAACTTGCCATCTCGTGGCGCTCTACTGTCTGCTACCACAATCTTATAGAAGGGATAAGCCTTACGACCGTGGCGTTGCAATCTAATCTTAGTTGCCATTAAACTTGTAAATGTTGTTTAGTTACTTCTGCTTCGTTGCATTAGTCCGCGACAAAGGTAATAAAAATCCTTAACCTAAAAGCCCCCTTAAGACACCCCCTTCCCCTAGAAACGGAGCTACCCGCACGTCCACACTCGATGCGGTGTGGATGTGCGGGTAGCTCTTAGTGCTTCTGCCCTATGGGGGCAAAGCTAATTACTGTGCAGCAGGAGCAGGAGCTTCTACGGGTGCTGGGGCAGGAGTCTCAGCAGGAGTCTGTGCACCCTGAGCGGGAGCGCTAGGGCTCGTGGCGGGAGCTTCTCCCCCGAAGTTAGGCAGAGCAGCTGGAGCAGAGCCCTTGGCAGCATTCTGCTCTAGTGTCTCTTGGGTGCGAGAGGCAGAGCTCGTACCTGTGCCGACAAAGCGTGTCGAGACGATACAGAGGACGGCGACGATGCCGAAGAGCCACCACGTAGCCTTCTCTAGTACATCGGTCGTCTTACGCACCCCCATAATATTATTGGTTGAGGCAAAGGGAGAGGCCAGACCTCCACCCTTAGACTTCTGTACGATCACCAGCAAGACCAGTCCGAGGGAGGCTAGCAGGATGAGTACGGAGAGAAAGTAGAACATATTCCTATCTATTTATCTATTGTATTATTCTCTATAATGCGCTCTAAGAAGCGTATCTGGTCTGCAAAGAAACGACTTTTCTCTGGATAATTCAAACTAAGAGAGCGTATAATCCTCAGAGCCTTATCATAATGCCCCTGCTGAATATAGATCTTAGAGAGGCTTTCGGAGAGCAAGCCATCCTCCTCATCTTCCCCCTCTGACGGGGAGGCAGGAGAGGGTGTAGGTGCAGCCTTGGATTCCATGTCAAGGGTCGGAAGGAGCTCATCAAGCGTCGTCTCCTTTTCTGTCTGATCCTCCGCTGCGAAATAATCGTTTGCCACGGGTGCCCCCTCTAGGTGGAGGCTATCAGGTAGTGCTTCACCCGAGGAGCGAGCACCATCGAGGAAGGTATCAATGAGGGCGAAGGGGTCGGGCTCAGCCTCTGTCGTAGCCACAGGATCGGCTGTGGGGCGACGTCCCTCGACCAAGCGGAAGAGCCGCTCTCGGTCTGGCACTATCGGTGCCAGCCGACGTAGCTCGGAGGGATAACGCACGTCCTCTGCTATACACAGATTATATAGGTATAGGAAGGCGAAGACCCCACAATAGGGATAAGCCTCATAGAGCTGAGTGACAGCTGGCAGGCTCTCTGGGGTCAAGCGGTCGGGGTCAGCTAGGTAGCTGTATAGTTCTTCTCGGCGCATCGTTACCAGTTCTCTACGGTAGCATTAAAGATCTGCTTGATCAGATCCTCGGTGATCTCTCTTAGCAAGTCGTCCTGCACGCCTACGAAGGGCTGTGCACGAGGAAAGTCGCGATAGGCCTTGAAGGATCTATCGAAGCTTTCCTTTTCATTAGCTCGGTTCACATACTTCACCTGTACCGTTACCGTGAAGACGGTACGCTCGGCGAAGTTGTCCTGTCCTATCGACATCGGTGCTAGGTCATAGCCTGTGATGGTACAGTTGAGCTCTAGGTCACCCGCCTGAGGTACTAGGTCTAGGCGGGTACGGCTGACGTAGTAATCCTTGAGCTGTTCGGTGAAGCTCGCCGCTAGGGGTGGATATACGATCGGAGCCTTGTTGAAGACTTCTCCTATGGAGATAGTCTTGAGCTGGGTGTAGTCTATTGCCCCGCCATTGAACTTGTAGCTCACACTACAGCCTAGGCAGAGGATGCACACGAGGGCGCAGGAGACGAAGGCGTAGAGTCTATTCCGAATCGATGCCATATTCCTTGATCTTTCTATATAGGGTACGCTCGGAGATCTTGAGATCCTCCGCAGCGGGTCTGCGTCTCCCCTCATGACGGGCAAGCGCAGCGATGATCATATTGCGCTCTACATCCTCCAGGGAGAGTGGCTGCTCTTCGTAGTCGGGCTCTTCGTCGTGTACCTTGTGTGAGGAGGCGTGATGCCCTGGCACACTGATCACCGTCTCCCTAGGGGTGAGCTCTACGTGATGTACGGAAGCTGGGACATAGCCCTCCTCTGCGGGTTGCAGTTGAGGTGGCAGAGCGTGATGCAGGTCTGCAGAGCCGTAGTCTGCGTGGGCAGTCGGCGAAGTAGGTATCTTCACCTCGCCACGCATGATACTTGCCACGAGGCTCTTCATCTCTGCCATGTCCTTCTTCATATCAAAGAGTACCTGATAGAGGATCTCACGCTCGTTGGCGAAGGTATTGCCCTCACTCCCCGCATAGGTTGCCTGGCGAAGGGCTGGATGGTAATCCCCTTCGGGTGTTCGGGGGAGGTACTTGCGCACGATCTCGGCTGTGACCTGTCTCTCCTCCTCCAGTACGCTCACTCGGTCAGTGAAGTTACGTAGCTCACGTATGTTTCCTGGCCAGCGAT
This sequence comes from uncultured Porphyromonas sp., assembly GCF_915070105.1. GTDB lineage: Bacteria > Bacteroidota > Bacteroidia > Bacteroidales > Porphyromonadaceae > Porphyromonas. Next base: position 5,617 of record NZ_CAJZFJ010000029.1, on the reverse strand, counting down.
AGCTCTGTAGGAGTTCCGTTGCCTCTGGGGTAAGGCGAAGTGCGGGCATGTTGTACCGCTCTGCACTCATAGAGGCGAAGAACCTAAAGAGCAAAGGAATATCCTGTACTCGGCTACGCAGAGGTGGGACTTCAATAGGGACTGTATTCAGGCGAAAGAGCAAGTCTTCACGGAATCGCCCTCGCTCCACCGCCTCGTGTAGGTTCACGTTCGTGGCAGCTATGATGCGCACATCCGTCTTCTGAGCTTGGCTTGCTCCGACAGGGATGAACTCACCCGTCTCCAGCACACGCAGTAGACGTGCCTGTGTGGCTAAGGGTAACTCGCCCACCTCGTCAAGGAAGATCGTCCCCCCCGAAGCCTCCTGAAAGTAGCCCTTACGATCGGTGATAGCCCCCGTGAAGGAGCCCTTGAGGTGGCCGAATAGCTCCGAGTCGATCGTCCCCTCAGGTATCGCACCACAGTTCACAGCGATATAGGGGCCATGCTTGCGGACGCTGTTCTGATGAATGATCTTAGGAAAGTTCTCCTTCCCTACTCCACTCTCCCCGATAACGAGTACGGACATATCCGTAGGGGCGACCTGGACAGCTATACGGATAGCATGGTCGAGGAGGGGGCTCGTGCCTATGATCCCAAAGCGATGCTTGATCGGCTGAATATCTATGCTCATCTGTCTGTCTAATCGTTTCGCCCTACAAAGATACATAAGTACCCCCATATAGGTTCCCCCGTAACCTCCGTGACGTCTCTAGGGGAAACATCTCGGAGGTTACGGGGGAACCTCAGTAAGTGGATGTGAGGGCACCTCAGAGGAGGCTCTTCGGACGCCCTAGTAGGGGATTACTTCTTGACGTTGGGGAGCTCTAGCCCATACCCCTTCTTCTTGTCTACGACCTTCAGGAAGGCACTAAGCACGAAGGCTGCGACACCGAAGCTAGCGAAGATGAGCATCGCCAGCGTGTAGTCCTTGGGCTGACCTTCGGGCACATTCTTGTTCACGCTGTCCAGCACACTACCCACGATGATAGGCACAGACATCAGACCGACATTCTGTATCCAGAAGATGGCTGAGTAGGCAGACCCCAGTACCTTATTATCTATAAGCTTGGGCACGGAAGGCCAGAGCGTAGCAGGCACGAGTGAGAAGGAGATCCCGAGGAGTATAATCGCTGCGAAGGCCACGGCTGTACTAGACGAGCTACCACTCACAAAGGGATACAGCGCAAAGGTCATGTGGCAGACGATCATCAGGATCGAGCCTAGGATAAGCATGGTAGCCCCCTTACCCTTGCGGTCGAGGAAGTACCCCAAGAAGGGGGTAACAATCATAGCTCCGATAGGGAAGTAGCTGAAGATATCCGAAGCTTCCTTTAGCTCGAAGCCCACCTTATAGTGGAGCATCTCGGTGGCAAACTTCTGGAAGGGGAAGATGGCTGAGTAGTAAAGTACACAGAGGAGTGCTACGATCCAGAAGATACCCTTACCAAAGACCTTACCGAGGTCACTGAACTTAAAGGGTTCCTCTTCCTCTACTTCCTCGTCTCCAAGTTCATTATCAAGTGCACGATCCATGAACCAATACACGACATAGAGGAGCAGGCCAATGCACAGCAGGAGCGCACAGAAGATCACTGGAGCCTGTACTGACTCAAACTTCTCGGATAGCCAAGGAGAGATGCGGAAGATCATGAAGACCCCGAAGCGAGCTAGTGCCATCTCTATACCCATGGCTAGCGCCATTTCCTTACCCTTGAACCACTTGACAATGGCTCGGGACACCGTCACACCTGCCATCTCGGTGCCACAACCAAAGATCATGAAGCCTAAGCAAGCAAGCAGTGCCGTCGGTGGTAGCTCCCATCCGAAGACATTCTTGATACCTCCAGTGAGGCCACTGATCGTCTCATAGCCTATCCCCCCGTTACGGAAGGTGGCACTAAGAGCATAAACCTTGAGCCCTGCCCCTAGGACCATCAGCGATCCTGAGAGTAGAGCCGTGAAGCGGACTCCCATCTTATCTAGGATGATGCCTGCTAGGATCAGGAAGCCAACGAATACGTTAAGGAAGAATTCACTTCCCCCATAGAGTCCGAAGACCGTAGAGTCCCACCCGAGCTCCTTCTCTACAAGGATCTTGACGGGCGAAAGCACGTCAACGAACATGTAGGCAAAGAACATCGTCAGTGAGATCAGTGCTAGTGCTCCCCAGCGAGCTGCGGGTTTGTCTCGGAGGGAGCTACGTAGTTGTTCCATAGAGATTATAATTTGTGAGTTGATTGATATTCCAATAGATCTGCCACGAGGAAGTTACTTCCCCCTACGAAGAGGACATCCTGAGACGCTCGCTCTGCCTTCGCCGTCTCTAGGGCGGAGGCTAGAGTGGGAAATGCCCGTCCCTTCAGACCGCACTCCGTAGCTAGACGAAGGAGCTCCCCTGCAGGCATTGCCCTAGGGACAGAGGCCTCGGTGAAGTAGTAGGTCGCCTCGGGTGGTAGGGCGGAGAGGGCGGAGGTTATATCCTTGTCACTGACCATGCCAAAGATGATCCTCAGTGGACGCTCTAGGGCTCGTAGCCCCTCGGTAACGTAGCGAATGCCCTCCTCGTTGTGTCCCGTGTCACATATAAGTAGCGGGTCTGTCTCCACGATCTCCCAACGTCCTCTTAGCCCTGTCCTCTGGGCTACATCCCGAAGGCCTGCCCGTAGAGCCTCCTCCGAGACTTCGAGCCCCACGGAGGTCAAGATACGAGTAGCCGTGAGGATCGTCCTTAGGTTCAGTCGCTGGACACCTCCCTGCAAACCGAAGAATAGCGAGGGGGTAGAAAGCAACCTATGAGGAGAGGTAAGGATAGGTGAGGATGGATCGAGGGTGAAGAGCTGTCCGTGGGGCTGAGTCTCTGCAGTGGAGACTATGACCTCCTCGTCGGCAAAGGCAATAGGCGCACATAGCTCCTGAGCCCTTTGTACGAAGACTTGGCGTACCTCCGACTCCTCGGTATGCCCGATGACCACTGGGGTCTTAGCCTTGATAATCCCAGCCTTCTCCCCGGCTATCTCGGTGAGGGTATCCCCGAGGTACTGCGTATGGTCTAGGCTGATCCCCGTGATGATGGAGAGTAGAGGCTGGATGATGTTAGTACTATCAAGTCTGCCCCCCATGCCCACTTCTATCACAGCGATATCGACGTGAGCCTGACGGAAGTACACGAGTGCCATGAGGGTAGTTAGCTCGAAGAACGAGGGGCGGTATTGCTCGACAAGGGGACGCACTTCCTCTACAAAGCTGATGACAAACTCCTCGCTCACCACCTCTCCGTCTACACGGATACGCTCCCTGAAGTCCACCAAGTGGGGCGAGGTAAATAGCCCTACTCGGTAGCCAGCGGCCATGAGGATACTGGCTAGGCTGTGTGAGGTAGAGCCCTTGCCATTCGTCCCTGCCACGTGGATCGTCTTATAGGCGGTGTGTGGGTGCTGGTAGTAGGCATCGAGGGCTCGGGTTGTCTCTAGCCCAGGCTTGTAGGCGCTACCGCCATCTCGCTGGAAGACTGGGGTAGCCGTATAGAGGAAGTGCAGTGCCTCCTGATAGGTCATCGTGGGGCTTAGTGAGGCAAGAGAGTGGGGTGCAGTGTGATGGTTTGCTCTCGGTCAGGTCCTACTGATACTACTGCAATGGGTACTCCGACTGCCCCCTCAATGAAGGCGATATAGTCACGTAGCTCCTGTGGGAACTCCTCCGCAGAGGTCATACGAGAGGTATCGCATCGCCAGCCGGGGAGCTCCTCATAGATGGGCTCAACATCCCCTGCTAGTTCGTAGGGCAGATCCTCGGTCTCTGTGCCATGGATACGGTAGCGAGTGCAGATACGTATGGTGTCAAAGGTGTCGAGGACATCACTCTTCATCATGATCAGTCTCGTCACTCCGCTCAGCATGATGGTATAGCGAAGTGCTACAAGGTCGAGCCAGCCGCAGCGTCTACGACGCCCCGTGACCGACCCGAACTCATGCCCGAGGGTGCAGAGGCGTTCGCCAGTCTCGTCCTCTAGCTCTGTCGGGAAAGGCCCTGAGCCGACACGAGTACAATAGGCCTTGAAGATCCCATAGACCTCGCCGATACTCCGTGGGGCAATCCCCAGTCCGGTACAGCAGCCAGCAGCGATCGTGTTGCTAGAGGTAACGAAGGGATAGGAGCCGAAGTCAATGTCCAGCATCGAGCCCTGCGCCCCCTCGGCGAGCACACGGCGACCCTCACGTAGGGCACGGCCTAGGTACTGCTCACTATCTACGAAGGAGTACTGACGGAGATACTCGATGGCGTTGAGCCATTCGCGCTCCAGAGCCTCCAGCCCGTCTGTGGGATAGTCGTAGGCACGAAGCAGGGTAAGGTGACGCTGCTTTGCCTCTTGATATTTCTTAGAGAAGTCGTGTTCCGTATCTCCGACACGCAGGCCGGTGCGGGCGACTTTGTCGGTATAGGTCGGGCCTATTCCCTTGCCTGTCGTCCCGACCTTAGCATCGCCCTTCATGGCCTCTTGTGCCGCATCTATGAGGCGATGTGTCGGTAGGATTAGATGTGCCTTACGAGAGATAACGAGTCGTCCCTTCAGGTCATGCCCGCTACGGGAGAGCGACTCTGCCTCCTCACGGAATAGGATAGGATCGAGGACGACGCCACTACCGATCACATTGACCTTATCCCCCTGAAAGATCCCCGAGGGTATGGAGCGAAGGATGTACTTGTTGCCCTCAAACTCCAGCGTATGTCCCGCATTGGGTCCACCCTGGAAGCGGGCGATGAGGTCATAGGCGGGCGTCAGGACGTCCACGATCTTTCCCTTACCTTCGTCGCCCCACTGTAGGCCGAGCAGGACATCTACCTTTTCCATTGCACTGTATGTATTTGTTCTATATAATTAGGTGTCGTGCAGGCACTGGTTCAGCCCAGCCTGCGCTGTACACACGGCGACCTCCATCCCACAAGCTCCACGGAGGGAGACTCGTGATAGGAGGCAACTCGCACAGCACAAATATACTCTTTTTTGCTCACGACCCCTATGCTGGCATCCTCATTGGCGGAGGATATTGCCCGAGGGGAGCTCCTACGGGTGGCCTCTGAGGGGCTCTGGAGGTAGCCCCACTACCTGCCGAGAGGTACCCTCAGTACCTCGATCGAGGTAGCGGGCATACCTCATCGGAGGTACTGAGGGCACCTCCGAGAGGGGGTAAAGCAAGGGCGGGAAAGGGCAAGGAAGGAAGTGGGTAGAGACTTCCCTTTAGCGTATTTCTACGAATGCAGTTCTTTCTGTAATTTTGTATCCTAATAAGGTATTAGCAGACAGCACTACGGAGCAAGGCAAAGATCAATGAGCAAATCGACAAAGCAAGCATCAGGGCGTAGGAGCACTACGAGGGAGCGCAGGAGCACAGGTGCCAGCACTCAGAGCGGAGGGGCTATCTTCACATGGATGACCCGAGGACTGAGGGGACTTAGCTCCTTGCTTAAGGAGAACTTCAGAAATAGGCGCATCGCTACCGTGCTGGGGCTTGCCCTCTCAGCGGTCATCATCGTATCCTTCTTCTCCGTCCTGACCTTCCTCTTCTCGAGCGGGCAG
>NZ_CAJZFJ010000028.1 GCF_915070105.1 uncultured Porphyromonas sp. | reverse complement strand
GTGGGTGAGATGGAATGGTGGGTGGAGGAGTGATTCAGGCGAAAGAGGAAGATCATCAAGGTATGGCGACTAGGTGTTTTTTTACGTATCGGTGTGTTGTGGTTAACTTTTTTTATAACTTTGTCGCTGGATAGAGATTGCTAGATGGTATCCCCGCCTCTCGTATGCTGGGAGCTTACCTATTCATACCCACAGAGTGCATCATGTCGAATTGGAATACGCATCAGTGGGAAATTTATAATCAAATAATGTGTTCTAGTATGAAGAAATTTCTGCTACTAATGGTAGGTGTTATCGGACTATACTCCTGTAGTAAGGAATCTCAGGAACCCCGACAGGATACACCTGCAGGACAGGGAGAGGCTTTCTCCCTAAGCTTTACCGCTGAGGTTGGTGAGACCAGCCCCAGAGCTCTTGACGGGATAGCCAATGGGCAAAATATTTCAGGCAACTTCGTTAGCTTCCGTGGTCGTGGCTCGGTCTATGGCTGGATCTACGTAGTAGACAAGAATGGTATCGTAGGTAGTGCCTATAAGGAGTTCACAGTCGGTAACAATGGTCGTAGCCTCAGCTTCAATGGTGAGGTCGCAAGCCCCTCCACTCCTATAGACCGAGCTACTGCGAAGGTCTCTGTGTACATCGGGCTGAATGCCTCGGGTGAATTTGAGAATAAGGGCTTCCAGGCTCTTGAGCACTTCGGTTCCCAGACTGATACTCCGCTGCCTGATGGCTTCTGTATCCTCAAGAGTGAGAATAACCCTCTCTCCTACGTCGCTCCTGCTATTAGCGGGAAGCCCAATCAGTACAAGACGAATGGCAGACTACGCTTCAGCATGGCTGGCCATATCTTCTTCCTACGCTTCCAGAATGCCTATATGGCCTACTCGCGTAAGGTTCAGAAGGTGAAGGGCAACTATGTGCCCGTCGGAGAGCCTCTCTTCCGTGAGCCTGCTATCGTGGATCGTCTGAATATCTATGGGATGCATCTAGAAAAGATCAAGGTCGCCTACTCCGATGGCAAGACCGAGCTCGCTGCTCAGACGGGAGCTCTCTCTAGTGGCTTCCAAAGGGATGGTAAGGGCTATGGCTATAGGCTCTCGAGTCCCGTGAGCTTCTCGGCTGGTATGATGACTCAGCCAGTACGTGTCGGTGCCGAGGAGACGGTCTTCACCTTCTATAGCCCACTCATAGCTAAGTCCTTCAAGCCAGGAGATGAGGATATCCCCTTCGTCTTTGGCTACAAGATCAGCAATATGAATGACTATGGTAAGGAGAATGGGATGCGTGAAGATGGCTATCACAACTTCGCCACCCACCATGCCTCTTACTACAAGGGCGCCCTACGTAATGGATCTATCACTGTCCTTTGGCTTGTCCACAAGGGGGATATTCCCGAGGGTTGGTTCTAACTAGTCTTCCTCTCACCTAAGCAAGAAGAAATGAATAAGAAGTATCAAGCTCCAGCTACGGCTAAGGAGCTATATGAAGCCCCTATAGCTACCACCTTTGTACTGCAGTCGCATGCTGATATGTTGGTCGCCTTCTCCTTAGATGGCGATATCGAAGATCCCTTCCAGGGGTGTGGTGAATGGCAGACGGACGGACCCTCAAGGGGGATCTTTGACGAGAACTAGCCTCCCACTCCATAATAATATACCAGCCCCCACTCTCCATACTTTGGGAGAGTGGGGGCTGTTTCATCATTGTGTGGGTAGATGTGAGTCAGGATGGTGGGATACACCATTATAATATATAGGGGTATGGCTCAATCGGCTTGGGGGGGTAATGAGCAAGAGGGAATATCGTAGTCTAGATAGCTATGGGGCTGATGTCAGAGGGGGGTGTTTGTAATGAGCTTGGTAGGCTCTGTAAAGAAATTGTAATACCTTTGTGTATATGCTTGTGCCCTATGGGGCAAGCCTAACTGGCTATACGAATTAGACTATGGTAGACATTCGCACCTCCTTCGTGGGGCTCCCTCTTGAGAGTCCTATCATCGTGAGCAGCTCGGGGCTGACACGTAGCATCGATCGTGCTCGTTCCCTCGTAGAGGCAGGCGCAGGCGCAGTCGTGCTCAAGTCACTCTTCGAGGAGCAGATCCTCATGCACACTGGCCACCTCATCGCCCACAACGACTACCCCGAGGCCGAGGACTATATCTCCGCCTATGTGCGTACGGAGGCTGTGGATACCTACCTCAGCTATGTGCGTGAGGCTAAAGAGAAGCTCGGAGTGCCCGTCATCGCAAGTATCAACTGCCGAGGCAAGGAGAGCTGGTTCGAGTTCGCCGAGCAGGTACGTGGAGCGGGTGCCGATGCCCTCGAGGTCAATATCATGCGCCTAGAGACAGATCTGTACTTCGATCCCGTAGCTGCCGAGCAGACCTATATAGATATTGTACAGGGGCTACGAGGGACTGGACTTCCTATCATCGTCAAGCTCTCCCGTCAGCATACCGCTTTACCAGCTCTGGTGGATAAGCTACGAGCCTCAGGGGCTGCTGCCGTCACGCTCTTCAACCGCACGTATCAGATCGACATTGACCTAGAGCGGGAGCAGTTTGTGGGCGGAGAGGTCTTCTCCCATCAGGGTGACTTCACCGAGACCCTGCGCTATACGGGTCTTATCGCAGGCCTTGTCCCAGGGGTAGAGGTTGCCGCATCGACGGGGATCTACACCTGGCAAGAGCTCACGAAGAGCCTGCTGGCAGGAGCGCAAGTAGGTCAGATGTGTACCGCTATATATAAGCAAGGTGCTCAGGCTATCCGAGAGAGCCTCCGTGGGCTCCAGACGTGGATGCAGGAGCACGGCTATGAGAATATAGAAGAGCTGAGAGGTCGGCTGAGCTACAGTGCTGTGCCCGACCCAACGCTCTTTGAGCGCATGCAGTTCATGAAGTACTTCAGCATGCGCAACAACTAGTGTTTTACCAAGGTATTGTTATCTTCAAACAACGAAATCCAAGATGCTAAACAAGAAATCAATCGCTGCGCTTGCCCTCTCCGCTACCCTCATCCTCTCTGGATGTGGTCTGAGCAACACAGCCAAGGGTACAGGTATAGGTGTAGGTGCTGGTGCTATCATCGGCGCAGGTGTGGGTCGTGTGCTCGGTAATACTGCTATCGGTGCTGCTATCGGTGGTGTCGTAGGTGGTACTGCTGGTGCCCTCATCGGTAAGAAGATGGACAAGCAGAAGAAGGAGCTCGAGGAGCAGGTCAAGAACGCCAAGATCGAGTCTGTCAATGAAGGGCAGGCGATCCGCGTGACCTTCGATAGCGGTATCCTCTTCGCAACAAACTCCTCTACCCTCACCTCCACTTCGCAGAATAACCTGCGCAACTTCGCTGCGAACCTCAAGGTGAACGACCAGACCGACCTGCTGATCATCGGACACACCGATAACACAGGCTCTGACCGCATCAATGATCCCCTCTCGCTCAATCGTGCTACCAGCGTACGCTCCTTCCTCTCAAGTCAGGGCGTCTCCTCTAGCCGTATGCGTGTCGAGGGTAAGGGTAGTCACGAGCCCGTAGCAGACAACTCTACCGCTGCAGGCCGTAAGGAGAACCGTCGTGTGGAAGTCTACATCCTGCCTAACAAGGCAATGGTAGAGGCTGCTCAGAACGGGACGCTTAAGTAACCCACAGTCCTAGCGGACAACATCAATAGGTACAGGCCACAGCTCGGGGTGCTCCCGAGCTGTGGCCTGTGTCGTGGAAGAGGTGAGGGCGAATAGGTCGAATAGGAGGGTGGGATGAGGAATAAATATTTACTGGAGAGGGGTAAATGTTTGGTGGTTTGATTATTTGTTGTATCTTTGCAGTCGCAATCAGAGGAATAAATCCCTCGCCTATTGCTTGAGGCGGCCCCTTCGTCTATCGGTTAGGACGCAAGGTTTTCATCCTTGAAAGAGGAGTTCGATTCTCCTAGGGGCTACCATAACACTCGACACTAGCACTGACCCGATCGGTCAGTATGCTGGTGTCGAGGTGTTTTTATTTATGGGGATGCCACTGGGCTGTGCCCCATTGCCTCTGATAGACTTGGGGTAGAGTGGGCTCTAGTCTACTGTACTGATGATACCTGATGACATGCTCCGAGGTCGCCTCTCGGATAAGCTCCAGCTATGAAATAAATATCCTACCTTTGTCCCCTGACGATGCCCAGAGGGGGTGTGGCAACGCACACATGAGGGCTCATAGCATACTACTACAGCGAACATGAATACTCGTACTATCAATACACTAAAGACTTTACCCCTATGTCAAGAACTATCTACCTCTTGGCCTCTAGCCTCCTGCTACTCGGACGAGTGGCGGTCGCAGAGACCCTCCCCCCTCCTCTCTCCTCCCCACATGAACAGAGCCCACAGGCCGATCGAGCTCGCTGTGAAGGCGTCGTCAAGGACGCCAAGGGCGAGCCTGTCGTAGGTGCCTCCGTTCGTGTCAAGGGCACGACTACAGGTGCGACCACAGATGCTCAGGGACGCTTCTCCTTTGCGGGTGCTAAGGCTGGAGCGAGCATCGAGATCAGCTGTGTCGGCTATGCCACGATAACCGTCCGCTATACGGGTGCACCGCTCACCATAACCCTGCAGGAGGACAGCAAGGTCCTCGACGACGTCGTCGTAGTGGGCTATGGCGTCCAGCGTAAGGTGAACCTCACAGGAGCTGTCTCCTCGGTCAAGGGGAAGGAGCTCGCTCAGCGTCCCGTAGCTGACGCGACACAGAGCCTACAGGGGCTTGTCCCTGGGCTACTCGTGAGTAATACCGCCTCGGGGCGTCCAGGTGGTGTAGGTTCGCTCGCCCTACGTGGTCAGGGGAACCTCAGCGGTAGTGCTACCCCCTATGTCCTCGTCGATGGAGTCGAGATGTCGCTCTCCGATATTAACCCTAATGATATCGAGAATATCTCTGTCCTCAAGGATGCTGCCGCCAGCGCTATCTATGGTGCACGTGCCGCCTATGGGGTTATCCTCGTCACGACGAAGAAGGGGCTCGCAGGGAAGATGCGTATCAACTATCAGGGGACGATAGGGTGGAACAGCCCTACGGTACTGCCCAAGATGGTGAACTCCTATGACTTCGCTCGCTACTGGAACGAAGGGGCACGCAATGCAGGCTCTGCTCGTCTCTATAGTGATCAGAAGATAGAGCTCCTACGCAAGTACATCGAAGACCCCAATAGTGTAGATGCTTGGCAGGACCTCCCTCAGGGGGTTGTGTCGTCGATGAACCCTGCCTTTGAGAACTCAGAGTCTGGGATCGGGAACGTCGATTACTTCCAGCTTCACTACAAGCCCTCCGCCCGCAAGCAGAGCCACAACCTCAGCCTCAGCGGTGGTAGTCAGTCTACCCAGTACTACATCTCTGGGGGCTACTATACCGAGGACGGGATCATGCGCTATGCCAAGATGGGCTTCGACCGTTACAACTTCGCCTCCAATGTCTCCTCGCAGCTGAAGGAATGGCTGAAGCTCAAGGTCAATACCAAGTACAGACACTCTAAGGTCGATACTCCCTTCGGCAAGGGCGGACTCTCCGAAGGCTTCTACCACTCCCTTGCTCGCTTCCGTCCCACGGTCTCACCCCGAGATCCACATGGGCACTTCACCGAGCTCAGTATGGTCCCCTACCTACAGAGTGGTACCTATACGCAGAACAAGCGTGATGACCTTAACCTCACCGTTGGCTTCGAGGCTCGCCCTCTGAAGGATTGGCACATCTTCTTCGACTATACCTACCGACTCGGAAATACCGAGTATGAGGCGCTGAACAAGGCACCAAAGATCTATGCCTCGGATGGCAAGACGACCTCCCTCGGTGTACGTGACGAGCTCAGTGTCTATCCTCAGGGGAAGTATACACGTAGCTTCGAGAAGCTCAACTACCAGTCCATCAACCTCTACTCCAACTACCTCCTAGACCTGGGTGAAAATAACCACTTCACCTTCATGCTCGGCTATCAGGAGGAGCAGAGCCACACGAGCTACCTAGAGACCTCCATCACGGGACTCTTCTCCCTCACCAACCCCAATGCCGGGCTAGGCTCAGGCGACAAGGTGCCCATCGATAAGCGTTATGGCTGGGCTACCCGGGGCTTCTTTGGGCGTATCAACTACAACTATGCTGGCCGCTACCTGCTCGAGGTCAATGGTCGCTATGATGGTTCCTCTCGCTTTGCGCCGAGCAACCGATGGGGCTTCTTCCCCTCCCTCTCTCTCGGGTGGAATATCCATCAGGAGAAGTTCATGGAGGCGACCCGTGGTGTCCTCTCTAACCTCAAGCTCCGTGCCTCCTATGGCCTACTCGGTAACCAAGCTGGAGCAGACCTCTATACCTTTGCCGCTACCATGGAGCTGAGCAAGCGATTAGGGTCATACTACTTCCAGGACGGACGACACACCTATACGCAGGCGCCAGCTGTCATCGATCCAAACACCACATGGGAGAAGGTCGCCAGCCGTAATATAGGTATTGACTTTGGCTTCCTCGATAATAGTCTAACGGGCTCTTTCGAACTCTTCCAGCGTGATACGAAGGATATGTTAGGCCCTAGCCTACCCCTTCCCGACTTCTTCGGTGCGCAGGCGCCTAAGACCAATAATGCCGAGATGCGTAACCGAGGCTGGGAGCTCTCTCTCAACTATCGTGGACGTATCGGCAAGGAGATCACCTACAACCTCGGAGCGCAGATCTCCGATGCCACCTCCATCGTCACCAAGTACGCTAGTGCTGACAACAGTGCTCCACAGAGTAACTGGTATGCGGGACGTAGCATAGGTGAGATATGGGGCTATCGTGCCGATGGGCTTATCCAGACTCAGGCCGAGGCTGATGAGTACAACCGTACCCACGACCTCTCCTACCTCAGCGCCCTCAAGTGGGCTCCTGGTGATGTAAAGTACCGTGACCTCAACGGCGATGGTAAGATCAATATCGGCGAGAACAAGCTCGGTAGTATGGGGGATATGACCGTCATCGGGGATACAACTCCTCGCTATCAGTTCACCTTCAACGGTGCGATCAGCTGGCGAGGTCTTACGCTGAGCCTCATGCTCCAGGGCGTAGGCAAGCGTGACTGGCACCCTGGACGAAGCATCTACTTCTGGGGCTGGGGCTCGTATGCTCAGGTCACTGTCTTCAAGGATCACTTCGACTACTGGACTCCTGAGCGTCCCAATGCCTACTATCCACGTCCCTACATCCACTCGGGTGGGGGTGTAGCTCCCTTCCAAGCCAAGAACAAGACGACCACCGACCGCTATATGCAGAATGCTGCCTACTGCCGTCTGAAGAACCTTACCCTAAGCTATGAGCTCCCCACGCAGTGGACGAAGGGTACCAAGGTGCAGGTCTTCTTCTCCGGTGAGAACCTCTTCACCATCACCAAGCTCAAGAAGATGTTTGACCCCGAAGCCATCTTCACTAGGAGTGACTACTCGTCTGAGGGCGGGAAGAACTATCCTATGAACCGTGTCCTCTCCTGCGGTCTCATCGTCAATCTCTAATGCGCTACACGACTATGAATACGAAGATATTCCTCCTAGCCTCTTGCCTTACCCTAGGCCTCGGCTTCACCTCCTGCTTTGATCTCAATAAGAGCCCCGAGGGCGAGCTCTCTACTGACAATCCCTTCACGAGTACAGGGGAGATACGGAACTACCTCAATATGTTCTATGAGACGGGGCTGCGTAGGCAAGGCCTCTTCGCTGGTGGTGGCTCCGGTATCGCAGGCGATGATGTGATGAGTGATAACATCTCTGGGAGTGCGCTCAATGCCCGACTCAACGGACAGGTGGCTCTGAGCGATGCCAAGAAGCTCGACGAGTACACCCACATCCGCAATGTGAACTATCTGCTGACCAACCTCAAGACCCCCGATGCTAATAGCTCTGCCGACTACAAGCAGTGTGTCGGCGAAGCCTATTACTTCCGCGCTTGGTACTACTATCAGCTCCTCATTTCCTACGGAGGGGTGACTCTGCTGGATGCGCCCCTCGAGCCCGTCGCAGATAAGCTCAAGCTCCCACGCAATACCCGCCTCGAGGTCGCTGATCATATCCTCAAGGACCTAGACCTAGCCATTCAGTATCTCGGTGAGCAGAGCAGTGCTGCCTCCATGCGTGTCCATCGTGATGTCGCACGTGCACTGAAGGCAGAGGTTGCCCTCTTCGAGGCTACGTGGGAACGTTACCACAAGGCCAAGGATGATGCCTTCTACGACAAGGCTGTCACCGAGGACAAGATACGTGACTACCTCAACCAAGCCGTAGCTGCTGCCAAGGCTGTCGTCAATCGGGGTGTATGGAAGATTTCCACTTCGGGAAGACCCAACGACGACTACCGAGAGCTCTTCCAGACGACCAACCTCTCCTCCAACCCTGAGGTACTCTGGTACAAGCGGTATGATGGCAATGAGGTCGGGAACAATGTCAATCGCTACCTCAACCGTGGAGGTGGGGTGATCGGTCTCACTTCCTCCCTCGTAGACGACTACCTCACCAAGGATGGTAAGCCCTTCGTCGGCAATGACCGCCTAGAGGCCAAGAAGGTCTATGGACGTGAGCTACTGCCCACGGTGAGAGACCCTCGTCTGGCGCAGACAGCATGTACTCCAGGGCAGAAGCTACGTCGTGATGAGCAGGGCCCCTACCTCGTACCTCCTCTGCTCGGCGAAGCCTACCATCAGAATGTCACAGGTTACTCCCAGCTCAAGCACGTACAGATCGACTACGAGGGTAACCTCGACGCCGAGTACAAGGGGGCGACACCTGGCATTCAGTTCCGCTATGCGGATATCCTCCTCGACTATGCGGAGGCACTTGCCGAGCTAGATGGGGCTACCCATACTGCTGAGATCATCACCATCCTCCACCCACTGCGTGCACGTGTCGCTATGCCCGATATGGACTTCGACAGAGAGTACAATACGGAGAGTGACTATCCCTTCCGCTCGCTCAACAAGTACATCCAGGCCGTACGCCGTGAGCGTCGTGTCGAGCAGGCCTGTGAAGGTCGTCGCTTCAAGGACATCATCCGTTGGGCGGCTGCCGAGGAACTTATTGTCGGCAAGCGTGCCGTCGGGGCACTCTTCAAGGGGAGCAACCTAGAGAACCACCCCAGCTATGGTGGGCGACTGATCTATGATGCCCCCAAGAACAACAACCTCTTCCTCACGGGTACGCCTACTGATGCCCTTCGTTATATCCTGCCGAGCAATCCTGCGGGCCATGAGAATGGCTGGGGCTTTAAGCCTGGACGTGACTACCTCCTACCTATCCGCCTAGATATCATCTCATCTACGGGAGGTAAGTGGACGCAGAACCCCGGTTGGTAGTTCCCTCTTCCTCTCTTTCTCTTCGTAGAGCCTAAAGGCTCCCCGCCCAGACTCTATACACAACGAGGCGATGTCCCTAAAGTGGGGGCATCGCCTCGTTGCTTTTATCTTCCCGCCGATCCGAGTAGGGTGTAGTCGCTCTTTGGCTCGCAGGCTCCCTGCTAGCCGGTGTGAGCCGTGCCCCTCTCCTTGTAGAGCCTCCCCAGCTCGTCGGAGTGAGCTGTACCTCCCTGCTGGTAAAGATTAGAGCCTCCTTTTGTCGCCTCTCTCATCGCTTTCCCTTCGCCTTTCCCGCCATCTTTCCCCCACTTTATTATTAGACCCATCGGCTTTACTGCGCCTATTGAGCCTATCCCACATTCTGCCTTACCCTCTTCATTCTGTCGCTCTTATCCCCGTTTATCAGCGGTCTTATCCCCACTTACGGGCGACCTTATCCTCACTTATTCAGGACTTATCCTAGGGCTATTGAGAGTTATCCTCCGATCTTCCCACCGTTCCGAGTAGGGTGTAGTCGCTCTTTTGCTCGCAGTGCTCCCTGCTGGTCGGTGTGAGTCGTGCCCCCCTCCTTATAGAGTCTCCCCAGCTCGTCGGTGTGAGCTGTACCTCCCTGCTCGTAAAGATTAGAGCCTTCTTTTGTTACCTCTCTCCTCGCCTTGTCCAGCCCCTTTCCCTCCATCTTTTCCCTCACTTGATTATTAGACCCATTGGCTTTACTGCCCCTATTGGGCTTATCCTACACTCTGCCTTACCCTCTTCATTCTGTCGCTCTTATCCCCGTTTATCAGCTACCTTATCCCCACTTATGGGCTACCTTATCCTCGCTTATTCAGGACTTATCCTAGGACTATGGGGAGTTATCCTCCGATCTTCCCACCGCTCCGAGTAGGGTGTAGTCGCTCTTTGGCTCGCAGTGCTCCCTGCTGGTCGGTGTGAGCTGTACCTCCCAGTCAGTAGAGAGTAAGGCCTCCTTTCGTTACCTTCCCCCGCCTTTTCCCCGACCTTGTTATTAGACCTATTAGTCCCATTGCACCTATTGGACTTATATTTGTGCTACAAACTATTATGACAGCTAGACGATATGCGATGTCCCATCTTCTCTTTGAGCCCGCTGAGGCTCCTCACGTTATTTGTCGGTATGATGACCTCGGGTAGTTACCTGTCGCCTTCGCTCTCGGCGCAGAGCACAGAGACTGTCTCTCTGCATGGGGGCTGGAGTCTTAGGGAGTCTTCGGGAGGCGAATGGCTTCCTGCCACGGTGCCTGGTGTGGTGCAGCAGGATCTGATCCGTCATGGTCGTCTTCCCGATCCTTACTATAGGCTGGCGGAGGACTCGATCCAGTGGGTCGGGGAGCGGGACTGGGTCTACCGATGCGCCTTTGACCTCACGCCGGCACAGCTGGCTTATCCTAGTAGGCACCTCCTCTTCGAGGGGCTGGACACCTATGCTCGGGTCTACCTCAACGGCCAACTCATCCTCTCGAGTGGCAATATGTTTGTCCGCCACGAGGTGGACGTGCGTCGCTACCTACGGCGCACCAATACCCTCGAGCTCCACTTCTCCTCGCCACTGCGTGCTGCCCTCCCCCTCTACGAAGCCTCGGGGAAGCTCAACTACCCAGCGGACAACGACCATTCCCAGCTCAGGCTCTCCGTCTTCACCCGCAAGGCGCCCTACCACTACGGCTGGGACTGGGGTGAGCGAATGCTCACCTTGGGCCCTTGGCGTCCCATTCGCCTACTCCTCAGGCAGGAGAGCTACTTCGCCGATCGTCCACTCGTGACCTACCACCCCGAGGATCGCGAGCCGATCGAGCTACGTATCCCCCCGGGCTCTATCGTGGGGCGAGGGGCTCGCCAGCTCCGCTACCGCCTCCGAGATCGTGAGGGGGCTGTCGTCTATGAGCACCTCCTGCCTCTGCCTAGTGTGCTAGGGCAGAGTCCGATCATCCACCGCCATACCCTCACTCGTCCTAAACTCTGGTGGCCACAGGGTATGGGGGAGCCCTACCTCTACACGGCTGAGCTGGAGCTCCTCTCGGGCGAAAGGGGAGCAAAGCCCCTCGATAGCCAAAGCCTACGAGTAGGGCTACGTACAGTAGAGCTCGTGCGTGAAGCCGATAGCCTCGGGCGAAGCTTCTTCTTCCGTGTCAATGGCAGGCCGATCTACGCCAAGGGGGCAAACTATATCCCCCCGACCCTCATGCTCCCCACCCGTAGCGATGAGGAGCTTCGCCAGCTCTTCGATGACGTCACCGATAGCCACTTCAATATGCTCCGTGTCTGGGGTGGGGGTGTCTATGAGGAGGATCGCTTCTACGACCTAGCCGATGAGCGGGGGATCTTGATCTGGCAGGACTTCATGTTTGCCTGCACGGCCTACCCAGGGGACGATGCCTTCCTCAGCAATGTCTCCCGAGAGCTCGTGGACAACATCCGTCGTCTGCGCTCCCACCCCTCTATCGCAGTGTGGTGTGGCAATAATGAGATACGTGAAGCCATGAAGTACTGGGGCTGGCAGAAGAAGTACCCCAAGGAGACCTACCAGCTCTTCGCTCGGGACTATGTGCGTCTCTTCCGTCAGCTCATCCCTAGCCAGCTCCGCCAGCACGACCCCCTCCGCCCCTATATCGAGAGTAGCCCCGACACGGCGAACTGGGGGCGACCCGAGACGCTGGGCCTCGGCGAGAGCCATTACTGGGGGGTATGGTATGGGCGTGAGCCCTTCGAGATCCTGCGGGAGCGTCTCCCGAGGTTCATGAGTGAGTTTGGGGTGCAGTCCTTCCCCACGCTCCCGAGCCTCATGCGTTTCTCTCGTCCCGAGGACTGGGAGATCGAGAGCCCCGTCATGCGGGCGCATCAGAAGAGCTCCATCGGCAATGATGTGATCCTACACTACATACGTCAGGAGTACCCCGAGCCGAAGACCTTTGAGGACTTTGCCTACCTCTCGCAGGTCATGCAGGGGCGGGGCATTGCCCTCGGGCTAAGGGTGCAGCGTGCTGCCGCCCCACGCTGTATGGGCAGTCTCTACTGGCAGATCAACGATGCTTGGCCTGCCGTCTCGTGGTCAAGTATCGACTATTACGGCACGTGGAAGGGGCTCCAGTACCAAGCCCAGCGAGCCTTCGCTCCCATGATCCTCGTGACCTCGCGGGCTGGGGATAGTGTGCGTCTGGTCTCGGATGATGCTCCTGAGGGGCGACGGGTCAGGCTGGAGGCTCGTGTCTCGGACTTCGAGGGGCGGGAGCTCTATAGCTGGAGGAGTGCTGAGGTTAGCCTTGGGGGGGGGATGCAGCAGCACGACTTCGCCGTTCCCTTCGCCTCGTTCTACCCCGATGAGGAGGCACGCCGTCAGCGCTTCGTCCACTACCGCCTCGTAGAGGAGGGTGGGGGAGCGAAGACCCTTGCCGAGGAGCTGTACTATGCCCTTCCCCCACGGGATCTTCGCCTGCCCGAGGCTCGGGATCTTCGCTATACGATCGAGCCCGAGGTCGGGGGCGAAGGCTATATCCTCACCCTCTCCTCCGCCTGCCTCGTCAAGGATCTCTATCTGGAGTGTATCCTACCCGGGGTGCACCTCTCGGATAACTTCCTAGACCTCCTCCCGGGGCGTCCCCTTCGTCTGCGTCTCTCGGCACGTGCGGGCTATCAGCTCCCAGCTCGGGATGCACTGCCGACCTTCACCCTCCGCTCCATCAACGAGCTGATACACCGCCCCCCACTAGCCCTCGTCCCGCCCTCGCCTGTCTCATCGGGCAACTGAAGCCCATCCCGAGGGGGAAAAAACGATCATACCGAGAGCGCCTCAGGGCTCTAAGTAAGAACGCCCTCGTCTCCTTACCTAGGAGACGAGGGCGTTCATTATAGGAGCGCACATGCGCTCTCGGTATGATCGTTTTTGCCCTCTCGAGGTGCTTGATACAGAGCCTACTAGGATGGGGCTAAGGAGCGTCCCTCTGAGGGGAGGGGGAGAGCTCTGGGACTAACGCTGGATGAGGAGGGTGGAGAGTGCGTAGGGATTGCTGTCCTTGCTGGTAGTGACCGAGGGATTGAGTCCCCAGTAGCGTAGCCCTGCAGTGTCCTCGGCGAGCGTACGGGTCTTGAGGTCTCGGCACAGGTACTTCTTTGTGTGTATGCTCTGTAGCGTCCAGAGGCCATCCTCGCTGAGCGAGGCCTGCTAACGGGTCTGCTCACGCTCTTGGCTCCCCTCTTCCTGGAGTAGGCGGTAGGCCTCCCTCACGGGCTAGGCTACCCACGCACTTTGCTCGCCATCCTATTGGACTCATTGTACCTATTGCACCTATTTCGACTTATCAGTTCGTCTCTAGCTCTCGCTCCTGCTGTGGAGCTCTTCCCGAGAGGAATATAGAGTGCGCTATCTTCCCCCTGCTTACCGCATTATGTGTCCTATATCCCCCTATGCCTTGCCTTGATCTTCCTTTCGCTCTAAGGGCGTGTGATACTTTCCGTCTAATCGCTATATTTGCGGTAAGGATACTTAACTAACGGCACACCGATGATGCACGTAGCCAAGGATAGATGGCTTTCCCTGCCAGCGTCCCCATGGGTGGAGCAGGCTGTCCCCTCTAGTGGACGTAGGAGCAGACCTCAGCGGTCTACCCTCTGGGATACTGGAGAGACAGGGGAGTGTACGCACCGACTGATACTACATCTACACAACATATCAAAACACCCCATACTAATATGAACATACGTACTACACTACTCGCCCTCGTCGCTGTGCTGGGTGCTAGCTCCTGCGGAGATACTAGGGAAATTCGGGATACCTTCTCGATGCACTTTCAGCCTCGGGAATGTTCACAGATTATTACGCTTCCTCTCCGTTACAAAGAGATTCCTGGTACGGCTGGTAATAAGCACTTCGTAACCAAGACGACAGAGATGCTGGAGGATGGTGCTGTCGAGGCGGATCGCTTTATCCTATGGATGATGACAGGAGAGGATGATCTGAAGGAGCTACGAGCAGAGTATCCCAACCTGAAAAGTAAAGAGTACGAGAATGTATACGAGACGTATCATACAATGAAGGGGCGGGAGCTTAAGGCTCCACACATGCGACCATTAGAGCAACAGCTCGAGCATGATTATCGGAGTTACATCTCCTCAACTCGAGCGCTGAGTACGTCGAGTGACTCTAAAGCCACAGCCTATCCTAGACCTTGGCCTTATCGGGTTACGGGGGTGAAGGACTTCCGTATCATCTCCCTTTCGCCTCTCTTCGGGAAGCCTGCGGAGAGTTCGCTGAATGACTACTTTATCATTGATGAGTTTCGTCCTCGTCAGATTATCTCCTACCGCCGAAAGGCGCTCCTCTGGGGCTATTCGGATAAGGATAAGGTGACGACGATCAGGCTGTGGCTCTCGATGGAGCCGATGGCACCGCCTGCGGTGATGTTTCGCCTGAAGAGTCGCCCCGAGGAGCTACCCATCAAGACCAAGCTGGTCTCCATCCTAAAGACCACGGAGGGCAAGGAACTGCGTGACACCCTAGAGGTAGAGCTGAGATGAGTACATCCACCCACTAATCCTACACCGACACGACACATCAAAACACCCCATTTCTTATGAACATACGTACTACACTACTCGCCCTCGTCGCCGTGCTGGGGGCTAGCTCCTGCGGAGACTGGTATGTCGATCGCGATGAAGCCCACCTCCTCGGCTACCCGAGGGTCTGCGATCAGATCGTAAGCCGACCGATGCGTTCTGTCGTGCAGACGCATTCGTTTGGCAAGAATACGTACACCAGCCGACGTCTCTATATCGTAGAGAATGAGGCGGTCCAAGCCGAGGACTTTGTCCTCTGGGTGATGACAGGAGCACCCTGGTTGCGAGAATGGGTTCAGAGAGACCCCAGCGAGCAGGCTAGGAGCCACTGGTATGAGTCTCTGGGTCGAGGAGAGCACGGGCTCGCTCCTCGCAATAGCGAACTGGAGCGTCAGCTGGCTCGTGACTACAACAATAGACCCGAGGCGAGGGGACGGAAGCCTAGGATCAGCCGTGATCGGATCATATCGGGGCCTCCCCCCACGCCTTGGCCTTATCGGGTTACGGGGGTGAAGGACTTCCGTATCATATCCCTCTCGCCCCTCTTCGGGCAGCCTGCGGAGAGCTCGCTGAACGACCACTTTATCATTGATGAGTTCAGTCCTCGTCAGATCATCTCCTACCGCCGAAAGGCACTCCTCTGGGGCTATTCGGACAAGGATAAGGTGACGAACATTCGGCAGTGGCTCTCGATGGAGCCGATGGCGCCGCCTACGGTGATGTTTCGCCTGAAGAGTCGCCCCGAGGAACTCCCCATCAAGACCAAACTGGTCTCCATCCTAGAGACCACGGAGGGCAAGGAGCTCCGAGACACGCTAGAGGTAGAGCTGAGATGAGCACATCCTCCCACTGATACTACACAGACACGACATATAAAACTACTCCATACTAATATGAACATACGTACTACACTACTCGCCCTCGTCGCAGTGCTGGGGGCTAGCTCCTGCGGAGATACATACATCCCAAGGGAGAGTGCGACCTTACACTTCCGTCCAAGGGTATGCACCCAGATGTTTACCCTACCCCTAGAGGATGTCGAGGTGGTAGAGGATGTTTTAGGTAAAGTCTATCGTCGCCACGAGTATGTGCGCATAAAAGGGAAAGCTGTCGAAGCCAGCAAGTTTCTTCTATGGATGATGACCGGAGCTGATGACCTAAAGGATACTAGATTGGATTATCCTGAGATGGAAGCTCTGACCTACCAAGACCAGTATGACTTGGATCATCCTGGGCGAAAAAAGGCACCACTTCTTGCTCCCTCGATTCCCCAGCTAGAGCGTCAGTTAAGGGAGGACTTTCGGATATGGGTTGGTGGATCGAGGAGCTTGGCCTCGGGCAGCAAGGGGGTAGATGCTGTCGCTCGTAAGACTTGGCCCTATCGGGTTACGGGGGTGAAGGACTTCCGTATCATCTCCCTTTCGCCTCTCTTTGGGCAGCCTGCGGAGAGTTCGCTGAACGACTACTTTATCATTGACGAGTTCAGTCCCCGTCAAATCATCTCCTACCGCCGAAAGGCTCTCCTCTGGGGCTATTCGGATAAGGGTAAGGTGACGACGATCAGGCAGTGGCTCTCGATGGAGCCGATGGCACCACCTACGGTGATTTTCCGCTTCAAGAGTCGCCCCGAGGAGCTCCCCATCAAGACCAAACTGGTCTCCATCCTAGAGACTACGGAGGGCAAGGTGCTCCGAGACACGCTAGAGGTAGAGCTGAAATGAGCACGAGACTTATTGTCCTCCTCCTGGCGCTCACAGCCCTCGTCTCTTGCACCGAGGAGATCAATATTCGCCCTCGGGCGGAGGTGCAGGTCGTCGCCTCCTGCGTCCTGGCCAATACCGATCTCCAGCGTCTCAAGCTCACCTACAGCAAGGAGATGGGGCAGGGGCATTACTTCGATGAGGTAGAGCAGGCCACAGCGACCCTCTATGAGGAGGGGACAGCTGTCGGTGTCTTCACCAAGGCAGGCTATGGGGACTGGGAACTCCACTTCCGCCCTACGCCTGGGCGTCACTATCGGCTGGAGGTGGAGGTGCCCGGGCGTCCTACCCTCCGTGCGACCACTACGATGCCCTCTCCAGTGGCCGTACGGCGCAAGAGGGGGCGGCGTAGCCCTACCACACGCACCTTCATCCAGAGGCAGCTTAGTGAGCCCTATTGGATTCTCTGCCTGCGCTCTAGCCTCAAGGAGCTCCCCGCTGACCCCCAGCGCCTCCCCACTCTGGAGCAAGATCCGAAAGTAGATCTCTTCAAGGAGATCGCCACCGACCATAGACGTGTAGACCAGTTCAACGGCATAGGAGAGCTGAGCAAGTGGGATCCAGACCATCAGCAGGCTGCCCTCTATCACTACTATACACGTGTCGTCCCACCTAGAGGAGGGGAGAAGGAACTCCCCTATGAGTTCGT
Organism: uncultured Porphyromonas sp.; assembly: GCF_915070105.1. Taxonomy (GTDB): domain Bacteria; phylum Bacteroidota; class Bacteroidia; order Bacteroidales; family Porphyromonadaceae; genus Porphyromonas. The sequence goes on along the minus strand of NZ_CAJZFJ010000028.1, from coordinate 9,887 downwards.
CGTACAGCATCCTCCGGTACAGGCCTCCTTCGTGGTCTTCCGTGCAGCCTCGGTCGAGTATGACCGCTACCTGCGCTCGGTGATAGAGAAGATGCAGTTCTATGAGAGTGAGGGCGATCCATCAGCATGGTTTGACCAAACGGTCGTTTATTCCAATATAGAGCATGGCCTAGGCATCTTCGGAGCTTACTATCAGACGGCCTACTACTATCATGAGGCACTACCTATATAATATATGGCACAGCATATCAGGCAGACGGGTGTCACAGGGCTACTCCTTGGGCTCGTCCTGCTCCTCGGGCTACAGAGAGCCGAAGGGCAGCACTACAATGGTCGCATACGGGATAGAGAGACCGCACGTGTCGTGTCGGGAGTCGAGGTCCTGACGATGCAGGGGCATCGCCTTGCGTGGACGGATGGACAGGGGCAGTTCGCCTTTGACTATAGTGTAGATAGTCTACGTGTGATCCTCTTGGCCGATGGCTATCGGCAGCAGGTGGCTCTTCTCCGATCGGGGCAGAGGGCAGAGCTCACTCTCGATCCACGGAGGACGGAGCTCCGAGAGGTCACAGTGGTGGGGCGAGGGGTCACTCGTGGCAATAGCACCTTCGGCTACTCCCCAGCGGATGTCAAGGGTTTTGCCACCCTAGCAGGCGAAGTCGATGTGATGCGCTACCCTCAGATCCTGCCTGGAGTCTCTCAGGGCATGGAGGGTGGTATGGGCTTCTATGTGCGAGGAGGCGGTAGCGGGAACAATAGGACGGAGCTGGACGGCGTGCCGATCACAGCCCCTACGCACCTCTTCGGGCTCTTCTCGGTCTTTCACCCCGATATAGTAGGGCAGTCCACCTTCCAGATGGGTGGGATCACTGCCTCCTCGGGGGACTTTACCTCTTCCCTCCTACAGATACGTAGCCGTAGGCCTTCCTCGGGCAGAACTCGGGGTGCCTTTGCCCTATCCCCTCTGATGGTGGGTGGGGCACTAGAGGGGCGACTCATCGGAGATCGACTCTCCTATCAGGTGGCAGGGCGCTCCTCCCTCCTTCGTCCCGAGTACCTCCTGCTGAAGGCGCTCTCTAGCGAGGAGGGCGTCACGGGGGACTTCAACGCTCAGGTACAGGATCTCTATGCCAAGCTCCACTATGAGTTCTCTCCCCAGCATTCGGCCGAGGTCTGGCTCTTCGGGAGCAACGACTACCTAGCCTATCTAGGCGAAGAAGAGCGGGATGTCGATCGGAACAAGGTCACCATAGGCTGGACCAATAGGGCGGTCAAGGCCAGCTGGATCTATACCCCTCAGGATCGTCTACGGCTAGAGACCTCTGTGTACTATACCGACCATGCGACGAAGCAGGGACAGCACAGCTATGATGACAAGGATAAGAGGGGGCTCGTCCTCGGCTCGACCAAGAGTGAGCTGGCCCTACGTAGCCACCTCACCACCCGAGTCCGTAGCATAGATCTTGGGGCAGGGATTGACCTGCGCCGACAGCATTTCCACCCGATGATGCAGTCCCTATCCCTAGAGGAGACGAGGACGGTGGATGGGAGCCCGAGGGGAGGGACTACGCTAGCTTCGCTCTATGCCGAGGGCGACTACAAGGCTACAGCCTATGGCCTGCAAGGAGGTCTACGCTATGACCTCTTCCGAGATGCCGATGGGCATATCTTCCATAATCTCGATGTCCGTCTCAAGGGGCAGGTGCCACTCACTCGTACCCTCCGCCTAGAGGCGACCTACGACCGCCTCACCCAGTACCAGCACACCCTAGAGGGGCTCCCCGTAGGATGGGCGCTTGACCTGCTGATGCCTGCCTCTCGTCGCTTCCGTCCCGAGCACTCCGATCAGTGGTACCTCGGGGGTGTCTGGAGTACACCTACGTTCTATGTCACCATCGGGGGATACTACCGTCATCTCACGGGGCTCACGGCCAACCGCAGTTGGCTCAACCACTTCTCCCAGCGCAATGTCTCCTGGGAGCAAGATGTCCTCACGGGGCGGGGTCGCTCCTATGGCCTGGAGGTATGGGCGGAGAAGCGTCAGGGACGGCTCACGGGCTCACTCTCCTATACGCTCTCTCGGACGACCCGCACCTTCCCCGAGCTCAACGGGGGACGAGCCTATCCCTTTAGCTACGATAGGACACATATCCTCAATGTCCAGTCCCGCTATGAGGTGCTCCGTACCGCACGACGTGAGCAACACCTCTCTCTGGCGGGCTATCTGACCTCGGGGAGTACGATGACGATCCCAGTGGCGAGCTATCAGGCTGAGGAGCTCCCCTTCTGGAATGCACAGGTGAGCGGAGGTAGTAGCTCCTATCTGTGGGACTATCATGCCACCACTCGTACGCAGATGTCCTCACTCAATGCCTATCGGCTGCCCGCATATATGCGCTTTGACCTCAGCTATGCCTTCCTCTGGCACAGACGTCGGGTGAGCCATGAGCTCACGATCGGGATCTACAATATCCTCAATCGGAAGAACCCCTATCTCATCTTCTATGAGCGCAATAGCTGGCGACAGCTCAGCATCCTCTCCCTCGTCCCCTCGGTGCGCTGGGAGATGCGCTTCTAGCGTCAGTGAGGGGAGTGGGGGCTCGGTCGGGGAGGAAGAGAGGGGGGCGATGGTGGGGGTGATGAAAATTTTTTGAGTTTGGGGGAGAGGGCATTGTGATATGTACCTATGGGGGTGATTTGGTGGGACAAAAAGTCTGCTCTACCTTTGTCATGTCGAGAGGGAAGAAGCCCAAGACGAGGCCCTCGCATCTGTTGCTCACTCTATATATTCAGTGGTGCACCCAGCGAGCTAGAGACTGCGAATCCCCGCCCTGTAGCACACAGCTCTCCCCACTCGGCGATGAGTTAATTCTATTTATTCATTTTATATACTCATAGACCATGATTGAGTTTCAAGTCAAGTCCAAGAAGGCAACTCTTGGCAAGAACAAGGGTCAGACGATCTACTTCGCACAGCGTCTAGCCCATCCCCGAAAGAGTCTGTCGGATATCGAGCGTTCGGTCGCCTTTGCCACGACGCTCACCCGAGCTGATGTCCGGGCGTGTATCGTCGCCCTCACCGATATCGTGGAGGGCTACCTACAGGATGGCTTCGCAGTCGATCTCGGGGAACTCGGGATGCTCAGCCTGATGATCTCCTCCCGACAGTTGCTCAAGGAGGAGGACGTCTCCGCTCAGACGCTCCGTGCGCCACGTGTCCGCTACTTCCCCAAGTCTAAGATCCGACAGGCTGCCCGTGCCGCCTCGCTCAGCGTAGATAACCCCAAGGCTAAGGGTGCAAAGACACCCAAGACGCCCAAGGTACCCTCTCAGCCCGGTGGTGGCGGTGTAGGGATCTAGTCCTTCTCCTCATCCTCTGAGCCCCTAGGGCTCCCCTTTAGCGAACCCCTCCCCAGTTCGACTGGTGGAGGGGTTTGTCGTTAGAGCTAGTCGTCCTGTATGCGCCTTACCCTGCGTGGCTCCACCCTCTATCGTTCACTTTTTCCTACCTTTGATAGTGATGTCGGTACGGGTACCCTTAGCTGCGTATGTGGATGAGGTGTAGCGTACGGACTTAGTCGTGTCTTCCCTTAATAGCGACCCCTTATGCGATACATATCCCTTGTCCGAGGAGCTCTCCTCGTAATCCTTCTTGGATGCCTAGCCTTACATATCCCGATGGAGCTACAAGCCCAACGAAAGACCCAAAGCGCAGAAGCACTGATCAAGGAGATCAAGCGAGCGCAGGAGGAAGACCTCCCTCGCAGTGCGATCAAGGCAGCCGAGGAACTCTCCCTCCTCGGGCAGAACCAGCACAACCTCTATCATATCCTCATAGCACAGGATGCCATCTGGCAGAACTGGAGACGCATCGACCAAGAGCATCGTACAGGGCTCTTCCGCACGCTCTATGAGCTACGGGGATCATCCTGGCTCGGGCGATATGAGCAGGCCATGCTCTCCCTCTATACCCTATACAGCTATGAGCGTGTACGTCCCTCATACTTCTATCAAGAGGATATCCTCCGCTCCAAGGCGAAGGACAGCACCCTCTACGACCCCACCTCCTGGACGAGCCTGCAGTATCAGGAGCGCTATCAGGAGCTGGTGGAGAAGCTACGCCGATCACAGGAGGTCCTCAACGAGCCTCTCGGGAAGTATCGGGAGCTCTTCGGCGACGAGCCAGTCGTGGGAGTCGAGACGCTGGGTACAGAGCTCCTAGGTCAGCTAGCCCTCCTCCATGCTCGGGAGCGTAGGGAGCAGACCCGCTATGCCACGTTCTTCACCGAGGCCATGGGCTGGATACGACCTATCGCTGAGGGGGGGAGTAGTGTCTACTTTCGGAGCTTTGTGGACTTCCACAGCCTCCGCCTGCAGCTCTCGCCCGAGAAGGGGAAGCTGACGAATGCACGAGCCGAGGAGCTCATCTATGCCTTCGCCCACAAATACGTCTCCACCCCCGAGATCAGCAATTATATCGCAGCGCTGCGCCAGTACTACCCACGCCGAGGGGTCGCCTATGCCTCGTTCCTCGAGTTCTTCATCCAGCGGGCAACACGCCTCTTGGCCAAGGAGCAGAAGGAGCTCCGTGAGGCTCACCGTAATGCCCTCGCCTATACCTATGATATGCACGTGCCCGCACGCGTCACGGGGAGGGATACCCTCACCGTAAAGCTTCCCAGCTGCTATCTCGTGAGTAAGGTGCGCCTCTGTCTCTATGCTGCTCCGAAGATCCTTCGCCCAGACCAAGTGTCGTGGAGGCTAGGCGACTTCGACAAGCCCTTGCAGGAGAAACACCTTACCCTCACCCTCGATAGTCTCGGCTATTCAAAGGAGCAGACGATCGAATTCCCGCTACCACGAGTGGGGAACTACTGCGTGTACATAGAGGTCACCCCCGATCCACGGGCTACGACAGGTACACCCACCGATGAGGAGTACTTTACCTATACGAAGTACCTTACCCTCGAGCGTATCAACACGACGAATGGCTCTCGTCTGCAGTGGCTCGAGGCCATGACGGGTCGCCCCCTCGCCTCCACCTGGATCAGTCTCTATGAGGAGGCCGACCGCAAGGATAATACAGAGCCTGAGTACACCCTGCTGAAGAAGCTCAAGACGGATGCTCTCGGGCTACACTCGGTGGATGAGGATGCCGAGCTGTATGCCCTAACGGATGCCTCTGACCCCCTTAGAGTCGATGATGGGGAGATCTATGAGGAGGAGCCTGATGAGGACTTTACCTACGACCCCAATGTACGAGCCGATATGATCTGGATCACCCCCGATCGTCCCGCCTATCGTCCCGGACAGACCGTACGGGTCTATGGCTGGACAGCCGAGGTAGGACGCCTCATAGAGACGGCTCGGTCACTCACTGGTAGAGCTGTGCTCGTACGCCTCTATGATACCAATAGCAAGGAGGTCGCTCGGCGAGAGGCTGTCCCCAGCCGATGGGGAGACTTCGCCGTGGACTTCACCCTGCCTACTGACCGCCTCTCGGGGCGGTACTATGTGCGAGCCTTCTTCCAGCAGGCGGCACGCCCCGGGGTCTACACAGCCCGCTCGGAGGCTCAGACCTTCGAGGTGGCAGAGTACAAGCGACGTGCGACAGAGCTTCTCCTCACGCCCCCCGATCCTCCCTATCAGGTCGGTCAGACCGTGTCGATCCCAGGGCAGGTACGTACCCTGAGTGGTACGGGTGTCGCAGGAGCGAAGGTGACCTACCGCCTCGTGGCCAATCGCTACTCCTGGGCTCCCTGGGGTGAGGGTGCCCGTGGCGGAGACAATAAGATACTCGTCGATAGTGTGCTGACGACCGATGTTGAGGGGCGCTTCGTCATCCCAGCGAGCCTTCGTGAGGTCGAGCAGACAGCCGATGAGCGGTCGGAGGACGAGCTCTTCTCCTGGTACCGCTATCGTCTGTATGTGAGCACGACGGATGGTACGGGCGAGAGCCACAGCGAGACGATCAACCTACCCGTAGGACGTAGCGTCAGCGCTATCCAAGCCTGGATCTCCCCACTGATTAACAAGGAGCAGGAGGATGCGATCCTGACCTTCCGTAGGTATGGCTACGACGAGGGCAATGAGCCTCTGTCCGTCTCCTACAGCATTCGTCAGGACAGCCGAGAGCTACACAAAGGCAAGGTCCAGCTCGATAGCATCATCCACCTCAAGACCCTCTTAGCCCCCCTCTCGGCTGGTCGCTATACGCTCACCTATTCCACTGACTATGGCCGAGGTGTGAGCTATGAGGGCAAGCGTACCTTCTACCTCTACGATGGGGCACGAGACCGACGTCTACCCGGGATGCGCTTACCTCTCTTCATCCAGCCAGCCTCCGGGACTTATAGCTCTACCCGCCCTGCTCGCATCTACTGGATGAGTGGGCTAGAGGGAGGATATGTCTTCTACGAGGTGAGCTATCAGGGTGGTCGTATCGCAGAGGGACTCCTTCGCTCTCGAGCAGAGGCCATCAACGTCTTCGATGCCCCCCTGCCTAAGAATGGCTTTACTCCCGACCAGCTGGACATCCACTTCTATATGGTGCACCATGGCGTCCTGACCCAGCGTACCGCTACGATCCGTCGTGAGCAACCCAAGCGATCACTGACCCTCAAGTGGGATACCTTCAGAGATCGTATCCTAGCAGGGGGGCAGGAGCAGTGGAGCTTCACCCTCAGCCACGAGGGGAAGCGTGTGGATAGTGCCTCTGTCGCTGTATGGATGTATGATGCCTCCCTCGATGAGATCGGGCATCTCTCCCTAGACTATGATCGTCCTCTGATAGGTGCACTCTCTATCGATAGCCTCTCCAGCGACTTCTACCGATCCCATATCCGATTCCACCTCGGGGGGAGTGTGCCCACACCACCCTGGCTGCAGCAGCTCAAGGATGACGAAGCCAAGGGGGACTTTGTCTACCCACCGAAGCCCGTCACGCCCCCCGTCAAGGCTGATGATGAGTATGACCAAAATGTGATCTCCGATGACTCCTATGATGGGGGACTCCAGATGGAACTCTCCGGAGCTCTCTATGGGGCGAGAGCGATGAAAGCTTCGTCAATAAGCATACGAGGCTTGGCCTCTGTGAGCAGCCCTCAGCTAGAAGAGGTGATGGTGGTTGGCTACGCCTCTAAGGACACTCAGGATGAAGTCCTAAAGCCCGATGAGATAAGGGTTCTGTCGAATGATTCTAAGAATGATCCTAAGCCTCGTCGGGTGGATGCCACAAAGCTGGCTCCGCTCTCTATACGAACGAACTTCAATGAGAGTGCCTATTTCTACCCCTTCCTGCGCACAGATAAGCAGGGTAAGGTCAGCTGGAGCGCACGTGTCCCCGAGACCCTCACCCGCTGGAAGCTCATAGTCCTAGCCCACACCTCCGATATGAAGCTCCTCCGGCATACCGAGAGCATAGAGGCCTACAAGGACTTCAGCGTACGCCCCAATGTCCCCCGCTTCCTCCGTGAGGGGGATAGTGTCCGCATCTCCACCACCGTCTCTAATGGGTCGAAGGTCGCCCAGCGAGGTCTCTTCACCCTAGAGCTCTTTGAGCCCAAGACGAAGCGGACGCTCTGTAGCCAAGAGCAGAGCTTTGATCTCTCAGCAGGGCACTCGACCGATATCGTCCTGCCCGTCAGTGGCTATGAGGGGCTTGACTCCGTCGGGCTACGTGTCATCGCCCGAGGGAAGACCTCCTCGGACGGCGAGCAGCACCTCGTACCCGTCATCACGGATCAGGAGGAGATGACGGAGAGCCTTGCCTTCAACATCAGCCGACAGGGACGACACGAGATCGTCCTAGACAGTCTCTTCCCACAGAATGGCTTTGTCCCCGAGCGTGGGCGATTTGACCTGCGTATAGAGTCCAACCCACTGTACCTAGCCCTCTCTGCCCTACCCGACCTCGGCTACCTCAAGGGAAGCTCGGCACTAGATGCTGCCGCAGCCCTCTATGCTCAGTCGGTGGCACTGGAGGTGTCGCATGCCGAGGGCTTCCGTGAGTGGTTCGAGGCACGCTGGAATGCCCTACCTGCTGCCCAGCGTGGTCGTCTCAGTGCCGATGATAGTCTGAAGCTCCAGACGGGTGCACAGACCCCGTGGATGGATGTCGCCGATAGAGAGGCCGCACGTGAAGCCACACTGCTGAAGTACCTTCAGAACCCCTCGAGGGAAGTGCCCCTCTCCCGCATCCTGCAGCAGCTCTCCGACCTCCAGCTCTCCAGCGGTCTGTGGAGCTGGTATCCAGGCATGAAGGGGAGCCCCTATGTGACGGAGAGCGTACTACGCCTACTGCTACGTGTCCCCTCCTATGATCGACTGGAGCAGGCTGATCGCCTGCGGGTTCAGGAGCTTGTCCGCCGAGGCTTCCGTGGCATAGAGGCTAGTATCATCGAGGAGTATCGGAGGGCGCTTAGACTAAAGAAAAAGAATTCCTACTCCTACACCGATCTGGACTACCTCTACCTCGTGGCACTCGCCGAGCATCGAGGGTTCTACAAGCCCGAAGGGGAGGTGCGTAAGGCTCATTCCTTCTTCTACACGGAGCTCAAGCGGATGGCGCACAAGCTCCCTCTCTCGGAGAAGGCCTTGGCTGCCGTAGTCTTTGCCTACGGACGAGACGCTTCGCTGGCCAAGGGGCTCATCGCTTCGCTACGTGAATATCTCCAGCAGGATAAGACGGGGATGTTCTATGCCAATAGGGTCTTCCGTGGCTACTTCTGGATCAACCGCACGATGCCGACGATGACCAGCACGCTGGAGGCTATGCGGGTCGTCTCCCCCGAGGCTGAGCGGGAGACCATGCGGGAGATGCAGCGCTGGATCATCAATCAGAAGCGAGCGACCTCCTGGAACTCCTCCCTCTCCACCGCCGAGGCGATCTATGCCCTCTCACTAGATATAGATGGGGGCAGTGGCACTCGCCGAGCCAATAGCTCCTCGGTCGAGCTCCCCTTCACCGATGGTCAGGTCTATCGCTGGGAAGGTGCGTATATAGAGGCTTCCCGACCCTTCACCGCCACCTCTCGCCCTGAGCGAAAGATGGCTGTCACGACGCAGGCCGATGGAGAGGTATGGGGCTCTGCCTTTGCTCGCTACACGATCCCTACGAGCCAAGTGGAGGCACGAGGGAAGGAGCTGCAGATAAGCCGTGAGACCTTCGTCCAGACGCTCCGTGATGGCAAGCCTACACTCCTCCCCCTCACCGAGGGCTATGCGCTGAGGGTAGGTGACCGCTTGACGACGAAGATTACACTTCGCCTGACGCAGGATCTGGACTTTGTCACCCTACGTGATCCTCGTCCAGGCTTCGCAGAGCCTATTGTACAGACGGCTAGCTACCAGTGGGGAGCAGGTACGGGCTACTATGTAGAGCCGAAGGACAAGGAGACGAACTTCTACTTCGACCATCTCCTCAGAGGGGAGTATGTCCTAGAGTATGAGCAGTACGTCACACGCACAGGACTCTACTCGGGGCTCGTCACTCGGGCGCAGTCGGCCTATGCCCCCGAGTACTCAGCACACACAGCCGCCTCACCTAGACAGCTCGTCCAGCAGATGAGGTAACCCAGCTTTGGGTACATAATGACGACGAGGGGGAGGGCTCACGAGAGCTCTCCCCCTCGTCGTCTCTAGGGGGCGGTGTCCCTAGGGGTAAGCACACGGATGGGAGGGACGGTGCGAGACGTGGGGATGTGTGCGGGGGAGGGCAGGGTCGATCCCTTAGATTTGCAGAGGGGATACTTCTGGTCTGATGCATGAAATCACAATAATGCGAGGTCGTCAAGGAGCATACGCCGAAGATAGAAGTATCTATCTCCTAGTGTAGATATGCCAAGCGAATACCTCCTACCTAGGAGGGATGAGTGTACACGTGTGTA
>NZ_CAJZFJ010000027.1 GCF_915070105.1 uncultured Porphyromonas sp. | reverse complement strand
TAGGTCGCTGCCTGTAGGAGAGCTTCGTCGATGGACTTGTAGGCATCCTGGAGCTCCACGTACTTCCCTACGAGGGCTATGCGCACCTCCTCGGTCGCCTCCTCACGTAGGGCGAGGAAGTGCTTCCAAGGCTTGAGCTCGGGTGTCCCCTCGGGGGTGATGCCACACTTCTTCAGCACGATCTCGTCTAGATGCTGAGCCTGCAGGGCAAGGGGTACCTGATAGATCGTGGGGACGTCTACGCTCTGCACGACGGACTCTGGGGAGACGTTGCAGAAGAGGGCGACCTTCCTCAGGATGTCACTGCCGAGGCTATGCTCGGTACGCAGTACGAGGATGTCGGGCTGGATACCTACCTCCTGTAGCTGCTTGACGGAGTGCTGGGTCGGCTTGGTCTTGACCTCTCCTGCTGCAGCGATGTAGGGGACGTAGGTTAGGTGCAGGCAGAGACAGCTCTGCCCAAGCTCCCACTTGAGCTGACGGACGCTCTCTAGGAAGGGGAGGGACTCGATGTCCCCCACCGTCCCCCCGATCTCGGTGATGACGAAGTCGTAACGCTTCTTGAGCCCAAGGAGCTTGACATTACGCTTGATCTCATCAGTGATATGGGGGATGACCTGTACGGTCTTGCCGAGGTAGTCGCCCTTGCGCTCCTTGCGGATGACGTTCTGATAGATACGTCCCGTGGTGATGTTGTTGGCTCGTGAGGTAGCGACGTTGAGGAAACGCTCATAGTGCCCGAGGTCGAGGTCGGCCTCATGCCCATCATCGGTCACGTAGCACTCGCCGTGCTCGTAGGGGTTGAGGGTGCCTGGGTCAATGTTGATATAGGGGTCAAACTTTTGGATCGTGACGCTGTAGCCACGTGCCTGAAGGAGCTTCCCGAGGGAGGCTGCTACGATGCCCTTCCCGAGGGAGGACACGACGCCTCCCGTCACGAAGATATACTTTGTTTCCACTGCTCGCTGTGTATGTCTATGTTGTCTACGTACCCTGTTGCTGTGCCCTCTGTCCCCCTCAGACTGGCTCTCTGCCACCTCGTCCCCCCTGGAGGAGGAAGCTATAGCAAGTACCCGAGCTCGTCTAATTAGGGTGATACTGGGGCTGTATCGTTGTCACGCAAAGTAGCCTAGGGAGCGGAGGCTCCAAACATCCCTCCCCAAGCTACGCATACAAAGATACATCTTTGCACGGTACTAACACTTTCCCTAACCTACACCTCCCCTCTCCCCCCGCTAGCTGTGTTCTACACGAGGGCAATACTCAGCAGACAATGGGGAGTAGCGACTTACGTCCCCCTCTGTCCACGACCCTTGCGTGGGCGGACGCTACAAACACACCCCTCTGTACACTAAATCTGTGCCTTGGCATCTGCCAAGGACACTTAATAGCCAAGAGTCTTTTCCGCTACATCTCGATCCATATAGAGTCACCCCGCACCTGCCCCTGATAGAGCTGGTAGCCCTCGTAGCGATCAGGTAGGGCGTAGCCTTGTGGTGAGGTCGGAGCCTCTTGGTCTCGGAGCAAGTAGACATTCAGCGAAGTACCTTCATCCCGCAGTCGTGCGCTCGCCTCCCAATCAGGGAGCATAAAGTGCCAGCGCCCACGGATGAGGCGAAAGGCCAGCAGACTGTACACGTACTCCCGCCGACTGCGGGCAGGCAGGAAGGCCAGACGATGCACATAGGGATGAAGCTCACCCTCCGTCACGACAGCCTCTGTCGCCACGGAATGCATCGCATGACCCTGTAGGTAGGTGACTTGATACCAGTCATGTGCTTGCTGTGGATTCATGAGGTAGTACAGGTAGCCCTGCAGGTAATAGGCTCGCTCGCTCCAGTTCGAGATACCTTCCTCATACGTAATACGGGGCTTTGGCTTGCCATCGAGGATCGAGGGCTCTAGCTCGACCTCCCAAGCTTGGTCCTGAAGGAGTACTTGCCGTGTCAGCACCTTCCGCTTCTGGAGCTCAGCCCCTCGCGCGTGGAGCATAAAGGTAGCCCACCGGGGGACATAGTGCGTTAGGCTTAGCTCCTCAGTGCGTGGAATTGCCTCAATCACCGTGTAGTAGCGTAGCCGAGGGAAGATCCAGTTGCTCTGATCCTGGCGCACCAGATAGTAGGCCGTATCCGTGTGGTTCTGGTATACCACATGCAGGTAGGGCACATCCAGCTCACGCCTCAGCGTATCCATCGGATTTCGCTCCCGATGCCAGCGCACCTCGAAGTGTACCGAGATCCTCTCCTCGGCATAGATGGCGCTCATCGCCGACAGTAGTAGGATAGCGAGGGGAAGCCCTCTGTATATTGGCATTGTGATCTTCATCTCTTATCAGTTTTACATCTCGATCCAGATGGAGTCGCCCCGCACCTGCCCTCGATAGAGCTGATAGCCCTCATAATGACGTGGCAGCTTAACCTCAGAGAGTCCTTTGCTCGGGTCACCCTCCATTCCTAGAGCCTCATTATCGATAGTCGTATCCTTTGCCACCCTGTTCGGAATGACAAAGTGGAAGCGCCCTCGCACCATCCGAAAGGCCAGCAGGCTGTAGGTATACTCCCGCTCACTCCGAGCCGGGAGGAAGGCTAGGCGCCCCTCCAGCAGGCGAAGTATCCCGTCAGTCTTGTAGGGCTCCTTGGCTACAGAATGAAGGTTATCTTGCTGCCCGTACACCTTCAGAGCGTGAGGGTCTCTTCGTACTGGAGCCCTCAGGCAGGACAGGATATACTGTAGGTACTCCACACACTCACTCCAGTCTACCTGAGGATCACTTGAATGGCTCCTATGGGATGAGGTGGAGGTCTCTTGGTCTATCTCCCATCCGCTATGCCCTAGGATGACTTGATGGCTCTTGTGCACCCGTTCCTGCTCTAGGTAGATCTTGAACTGCATCGCCCTCACCTCATTACGATTTACATAGTCATAGTTTTCTTGATACTGAAGCAGATCCTCGGTAAACCCAATGTATGGGAAGATCCATCTAGGCCTGTCCCTCCGCACCAGATAGTAGTTCGTATCGCTGTCATTGCGATACACTACATGCAGGTAGGGCACGTTGATCGGTTGCCTCAGCGTATCCAGCGGGCTGACCTCGATGCGCCAGCTGACCCTTAGGCTCATCGTGATCTGAGCCTCAGCTCTGAGTGCGGCAAAGACGATGAGAATAAGGACTAGCCCCATTGTAGCCTTCATCTTATTCATAGCACAACAAAATAATGTCTCGTATGGGTAACCCGCCCATGGATAATCGCAAGGATCACGCATCGGGCTATATCTTGCGATCAGGTACAGGCACTTCATAGAGAGCCTTGTTTCTTGTTTATAGTTAGTAATTTAGTAGTATGACAAATGTAGATATTCCTTAGACGAAAAGCAAGCTCTCTCAAGGGAATCACACCAATAGCTACCTCAGCGACATTCTATCCGACACAACGGTCTCACATACGAGGGAAATAGTGCTATTTAGCCCCACCCTGACCTCCTCTCTAGGGTAACGTGCGTGAGCATATACGGGGGAGGGACTGCCCCTACTCAATATACTTAACGACCTATCCAATAGTCCTATATACCCTCTCATGCTGTAGACTAGAGGGGGGGGCTAAAATGTTCGTCTCCGCCACCTAATGCAAGGGGATGGAAACGCTCTTACCGAGAACGCCTCTGCGCTCTTACCGAGAGCGCAAGAGCGATCATACCGAGAGCGTGAATGCGTTCATACCGAGAGCGCAGAGGCGCTCTCGGTATGAACGTTTCCCTCCCTCAGAAGGGATAGATACAGAGCGAGTTACGAAAGCCCCTAATCACCCTCCCTATCCCCCTCAGATACGACAGGCTTTACCCTGCCCAAATCTTGTTTACCTTTGGGGATACGTGCGCCATCGTACCCAGCTAAACGCTCTCTATGGAATCTCCTAGCTGGGACACAGGCACACAAGGCCAGCCCTCTAGTACCAAGGCTGGGGCTGAGCATGGGACTCTTATCACACTCCATATCTATACGAGTATGAGCATTCGCCCTCTATTGATCCTCTACACAAGCATCGGTGTGGCTAGCTACGCTGTCGCTCAGCAGCCTATACCCGACACGCTCCAGGTGAAGAGCCTACCCGAGGTAGCCATCGAGGCCAAGGCTCAGATGGAGACACCCCAGCGAGCCCTCTTTTGGCCCTCTAAGCTCCTAAAGACGCATACGACCAATGCCCTTGAGCTCCTGAATGCCATGCAGATCCCCAGCCTCTCCGTCACCCTCTACCCACCCTCCATCAGCACCCAACTCGGGGGAAGTGTCGCGATCTGCATCAACGGTCGGGAGGTTCAGCTAGAAGACCTCCTACCCCTCAGGTCAAGCACGATCCAGAAGATCGAATACACGAGGACTCCTACGGGACGATATACCGGTAGGGCTGGACTAATTAATATATGCACCGTGCCACTCGACTATGGGGGCAACATCTATGCCTCCCTCCGAGAAGGCTTCCTAGCTAGGCAGGGGGACTACCTAGCCTATGCGGACTACACGAGACGCACGCTAACCCTCTCCCTCACCCTGCATCATGACTGGAAGAGACAGCATGACTACACGGAGGGCTCGGAGACCTTCCACCTACACGACGGGACGACGAGGGAGCGCTACACGACCACCCTCGGCTCGACTCAGAAGAGCGATAGACAGGCCGCCAAGCTCGTCCTCGCACACACGGGGACAAGTAGCTCACTGAGTGGCTACATCCAGTTCCTTAGCACCGGTATTCCTCGGGAGGAAAGGCATAGCCTACTGAACTATCGGGATCAAGGCTCCACGACCCAGCACACGAACACACGAGCCCGAGGGCTCTCCCCCTCACTCCACCTAGACTACAGTCTTACACTCCCTCGGGAGCAGACGGTCAGCCTATCGCTAGACGGATCATACGGACGCCATCGGCATAGCCGTAGCTATCAGGAGGATCGACAGCAGGGCTTCGCCACAGAGGCCTCGGAGCAGAACCTCACCTATACAGCCAATGCCCTCTACACCAAGACGCTCAAGGGAGGTCTCTCCTGTACGCTCAGCCTCATGTACAGCACCAAGAGCTACCGAGACAGCTATACGGGCATAAGTGCTGGGGAGCAAAGCCTCACCACCAGAGAGGGCTTGGCACTGCTCCAAGCGAGCCAGGCGATCGGCAACAAGCTCTACTACTATGCCTCGGCAGGACTCTCCTCCATGGGGATCAAGCTAAATCATCAGCCAACGACCTACCTACACCCCGTATTCTTCTATGGTGCGAACTATACCCTCTCCCCGAGTCACTCGATCTCTCTAAACGGGCAATACACACATACGCTCTTCGATCCATCCAACAAGAATGCGATGACGATCCCCATCTCTGCCCTCGAGGTCAAGGTCGGGAACCCATACCTGCGCCCGATCAAGGTCGTGAGCAATACAGCAGCCTATAACGGCACCATAGGTTCGCTCGGCATGGAGCTGGCCTATAGCAGCACGATCTATCTCCACAACGAACTCCGGCATTACTATTCCGACACGAGGAGGGTCTACAGTACCCGAGCCAACGACGGGAGATTCTACGGCAATATGTTCTCTCTATCGGGGACATACTCATTACTAGGGAAGCGCTTGACCCTAGGGGGCTCTATGACCTATGAGTATAATATCATAGATGCCTCACGCTACCAGCTAAGGCAGCACGTGGCACGGCTTGACCTATCCCTATCCTACCTGATAGGCCGTGTGTATCTAGGGGCGGACTACTCAGCCCCCTATACTGCCCTTGATGCGAGAGAGCCCCTATACCTCCACAGCCCCAGCACCTACGGAGGGGTGATCAGATGGCACCACGGAGCTTGGAACATCGGCCTTACGATCCGGAACATCCTCCGTCAGTATACCTCCACTCATACCTATATGGACTACGGGGTATATCGCCTAGACCAACGACGCTACAGCCAAGCAGAGGGTCGGTATATCGGTGTGACGGTGACCTATAGCTTCGGCTTCGGGCGAGGGAAGAAGCTCGAGCGTCCCACACTAGACACCACCCTAGAGAATGCCCTCATGAGGTAGCCGATGACGGGACAGCTCCTAGGCCTCTAGGCGACGCCACTACCCACGGGCTCATCCCCCTCATACCTATCCTTGAGGCAGGATCCATCATGAGGGGAGGAGAGAGACGGCGGTAGGTAGAGGTGTTTTTCGCATCTTTGCACTACATTATTATATATGTATTAGGAAATGCTCAAGATACACCAGTTTGTATTCAGCCCCGTGCAGGAGAATACCTATGTCCTCTATGATGAGGATACACGTGAGGCCGCCATCATAGACCCGGGTTGCATGGTACGCTCCGAGGAGGCTCGACTCAAGGCCTTCATCGACGAGGAGGGACTGACACCACAGCTCCTGCTGTGCACCCACCAGCACTTTGACCACGTGTGGGGATCGGCCTACGTACTACGTACTTGGCCCGAGATTACCGCCTATACCGATGCCCCAGACTTCGACCTCCTACCCCGCCCCTCGGAGCAACTTCGCTCCTTCGCTATCCCCCTCCACCTAGAGGATGTCCCGAGGGAGAGCTACACCCTCGTAGGACAAGACGACCTCATCCGCCTAGGACGTGAGGAGCTACGTGTGCTCTTCGTGCCGGGACATGCACCGGGGCACATCGCCTTCTATGCGGAGGAGTCGGGGATCCTGCTCTCGGGGGATACGCTCCTACAGGGGACGATCGGGCGCACCGACCTCTGGTGCGGGGACTACGACCAGCTCCTCAGCTCCATACGAGAGCAGTATCTCCCTCTGCCCGACGAGACGATCGTCTTCAGTGGACATGGAGAGGAGACGACGATCGGACAGGAGCGTCGGCACAATCCCTTCCTAAAGGCTACGAAATAAGGCTCTTCGGACAATTTCACTACCTTTGGTATGCTGTAGTGTGCAGCGTACATCTTACTAACTATAAACAGCTATCGTTCGCCAATGAACACCAATGACTTCTCGATACGCCATATAGGCGTAGATCAGCTGGATGCTGATGAGATGCTCCGTACCATCGGGGTCAAGACCTTAGACGAACTCATCGAACAGACTCTGCCTAGCAATATCCGGCTACCTAAGCCCCTTGACCTACCAGAGCCCATGACAGAGCGGGAGTTCGCTGAGCATATCGCCGACCTAGCCTCGAAGAACGAGGTCTTCACCTCCTACATCGGTCAAGGCTGGTACGATACCGTGCTCCCTCCCGTCATACAGCGCAATGTCCTAGAGAACCCCGTCTGGTACACCTCCTATACGCCCTATCAGGCAGAGGTATCGCAGGGTCGCCTAGAGGCGCTCTTCAACTTCCAGTCCGTCATCACCGACCTCACCTCCCTGCCCCTGAGCAACTGCTCGCTACTCGACGAGGCTACGGGGGGTGCAGAGACAGCCTTCCTCCTCTTCAACGAGCGGAGCAAGGCCAAGGCTAAGGCAGGGGCACGTAAGCTCTTTGTCGACAAGGAGGTCTTCCCCTCTACACGAGATGTCATCCTCACCCGCTGTGCACCACAGGGGATCGAGGTCGTGCTCGGCAAGTGGCAGGAGTTCGACTTCAGCGGTGAGTTCTTCGGCGCGATCATCCAGTACCCAGGCGCCCTAGGGGGTGTCCACGACTACACAGCCTTCGTAGAGAAGGCGCACGAGGCAGATATCAAGGTAGGTGTAGCCGCCGACCTGATGAGTCTCGTCCTGCTGACCCCTCCAGGCGAATGGGGCGCAGACGTAGTCTTCGGCTCGGCACAGCGCTTCGGTGTCCCCATGTATTATGGTGGCCCTTCGGCAGGCTACATCGCCTGTCGCATGGAGTACAAGCGTACCCTCCCCGGACGTATCATCGGGCTTAGCAAGGACCGCCTCGGCAAGGAGGCTTATCGCCTAGCCCTCCAGTCTCGTGAGCAGCATATCAAGCGTGAGCGTGCCACGAGTAATATCTGTACGGCACAGGCTCTGCTCGCCTCGATGAGTGGCTTCTACGCCGTCTATCATGGCCCCGAAGGGCTCAAGAACATCGCCCGACGTATCCACTCCTACGCAGGCTTCCTCGCAGGCAAGCTCAAGGGACTTGGCTACAAGCTCCTACACGAAGACTTCTTCGACACCCTCTGTATCATCCTCCCCGAGGAAGAGGGCTTCATGGCCAAGCTCCGTGAGATAGCCGAGGAGTGTCGTGTGAACCTCTTCTACTCCCCCTGTGGCTGTGTCGCCCTCGTGAGCATCGACGAGACGACGCTGCCCGAGGATCTAGGGGTGCTCTGCCACATCTTCGCCTCGGCGGTAGGTAAGGACAGCAACTTCAACGATGAGGTTGGGGAACACACCATCCACATCGACCGCAAGTACGTACGTACCTCGCCCTTCCTCGGCTACGAAGTCTTCAACAAGTACCACACCGAGACCGAGATGATGCGCTACATCAAGCGCCTGGAGCGTAAGGATATCTCCCTCACACACTCTATGATCTCCCTCGGCTCCTGTACGATGAAGCTCAACGCTGCTACGGAGGTCATTCCTCTGAGCAACCCAGCCTTCTGCAACATCCACCCCTACGCCCCCGCCGATCAGGTACAGGGCTCCATTGAGCTCCTAGAGAACCTCAAGGAACTCCTAGCGACCATCACGGGTCTACCAGCTGTATCCCTACAGCCGAACTCGGGTGCCGCAGGGGAGTATGCAGGCCTACGCGCCATACGCTCCTACCATGAGGCGCATGGTAATGGTCACCGCAACAAGGTACTCCTACCTGCCTCTGCCCACGGGACGAACCCCGCCTCCGCCTCGCAGTGTGGCTACCAGTGCGTGATCGTCGCCTGTGACGAGCACGGGAATGTGGACTGGGAGGACTTCATGAAGAAGACCGAGGAGCATCGTGACGACCTCGCTGCGATGATGATCACCTACCCCAGCACGCACGGGATCTTTGAGACGAACATCATCGACCTCTGCAAGCGCATCCACGACTGCGGTGCCCTCGTCTATATGGATGGAGCGAACATGAACGCTCAGGTAGGGCTCACCAACCCCGGCTTCATCGGTGCTGACGTCTGCCACCTCAACCTCCATAAGACCTTCGCCATCCCCCACGGCGGTGGTGGCCCTGGTAGTGGCCCGATCTGCATGACCCACGACCTCGCACCCTATGCTCCTACCCATGGCTACGGCGTGGACTTCGAGCCCATCGAGGGCAATATCGTAGCCGCTTCGCCTCAGGGTAGTGCAGGGATCGACGTCGTCTCCTATGCCTACATCCGCCTACTCGGTACCAAGGGACTCGAGCGAGCCACACGTACAGCGATCCTCAATGCCAACTACATGGCCGTTCGCCTCAAGGATACCTACGGCATCGTCTACACCGGTGCCACCGGACGTGTCGGGCACGAACTCATCCTCGACTGCCGCCGCCTCAAGGAGACCTGCGGTGTCGATGAGAGCGACATCGCCAAGCGTCTGATGGACTTCGGCTACCATGCCCCCACGCTCTCCTTCCCCGTACACGGTACCCTGATGATCGAGCCCACGGAGAGCGAGAGCAAGGCTGAGCTGGATCGCTTCCTCGATGTGATGCAGTGCATCTGGGACGAAATCCAAGAGGTCAAGGAGGGTCGTGTAGATGCTGAGGACAACGTCCTAAAGAATGCCCCCCACCCCGAGTACGAAGTGGTCTCCGACACGTGGACACACAGCTATCCCCGTGAGAAGGCAGCCTACCCACTGCCCTTCCTGCGTGAGAATAAGTTCTGGATCAACGTTGCTCGTGTCGATAATGGCTTCGGCGACCGCAACCTCGTCCCCGCCTTCTGCGCCTGCCTAGCCCCCACGATCGAGGGATAAGCATCAAGATAAGCCCTACCTCTACATCTCCACGATGCAGGGGTAGGGCTTACTTTTCTACTTAGATATATGTTACAAGCAATACTACATAAGAAGAATCTTAGGACTCCTACAGGTAAGCGATCTGAAGATGCTCTTACCTCCAGCATCATAGGTCTACTACAGTATCTACCAGACGAAACCTTTTGGCAGATACTCTATGAGGCTAGTGGGCATACGCTACCAGAGTTCTCTGATGCTGGTGCGATCGAAAACATATCCTTTTGGGAGGAAATGTCTGCGAAAGGAACAACCAACCAAAGGTCTGTAGAGCCTGATGTATGGCTTGAGCTAGAGCGGATACACCTCATCATCGAAGCTAAGAGATCCGAGGAAAAAGGACAATATGAAGGTCAATGGCTTAATGAGATACAAGCCCTTCTCAACACACTTGCGGAAGACGATGAACGACCGATATGGTTGCTTGCTTTAGGTGGAAACTATCAAACCACCGAGGAATCGCGAACTATAAGAGGTCGGGAGTATACTATCGTCAAGATGCATTGGCAAACACTACTTGAGGAAGTCAAGAAGTATACGTATGAATCCTCATCTTGTAGCGATGCAGAGAAGCGAATATGCAAGGACATCATTAAGGCTTTTGAGCTATTCGAGTACTTTTCCCTTAAATGGCTG
Organism: uncultured Porphyromonas sp.; assembly: GCF_915070105.1. Lineage (GTDB taxonomy): Bacteria > Bacteroidota > Bacteroidia > Bacteroidales > Porphyromonadaceae > Porphyromonas. The sequence continues at coordinate 16,723 of NZ_CAJZFJ010000027.1, read as the reverse complement.
GATAGTTTCGCCGACACCTATAAGGATACCCCCGCAAGACTCGCTTCCTCCTCTATCAGCACGTTATTCCACCTCGCTAAATACAAATAAGCATCATGGAGACAACCACAGACAACCTCTCTAAAGCTCTTCTAGACGTTAGACGAGCACACCGAATACTCTATGCCTACCAGAGGCGAATGCTTGACTTGGTGCACTTCATCCAGAGTAAGCTAGACATGCTCGAGTTCCGTGGGATCAAACACTTCTCTAAGCCCATTTATGGCCGAAGTATTGGTCACACCCCTCTAAATATATGGCCTACTATGTGGGCTTGGGACTACTTGTATTCTTACCTCTTTGAGTACTACCTCGGAGAAAAAGAGGCTGGCGATAAGCTACACAACTATAAGCTTAGCCTCATTCAGTATAGCGACACGGGATACTTCGACCAAGATGGACAGAAAAGGGGTAGGATTAGCGAGTTCGGTTCAGAGGAAGAATCTAGCTCTAAGCTCCTATTCTTCCTTGAATATAAATCCAAGGATAGTGAATGGGAATGGAAAGACGGATCCTATATGGAAGGGATAGTCCTAGACAAGAAGGTTGGGAGCAAGAAGCACACAAAGGAAGTCAGATATACCTCCACAGGTGGTAAGCAGATTCTATACTCTTTCCCCTTAGAGCGACTTAACAACATGGAGGCTACACTCAAGGTACTTAGTGAGTTTTGCTCCTACTGCCAAGAACAAGGGATTCATGTCTTCGACAACCTAACATTAGAACCGACATGCACATCTACATCGTCCTCCTCAGAGGGGTAATGCCCTCCGGCAAGAACCGTATCCCCAAGATGACAGAGCTACGTGATGCCATCGAGGCGGAGGAGTTCGCCGAGGTCACGACCTATATACAAAGCGGGAATATCGTCCTTCGCTCACCCCTATCTAAGGAGGAGACCTCCGTACGTATCGCAGAGATCATACGAGCCTATTGCGGTGCGGAGCTACAAGTCATCACCACCGACGCTAGCGAGCTCAAGAAGCACCTCCGAGGCAACCCCTTCGGTGACGAATACCAGCAGGATCGGGTATTCTATACCTCTACGATGGAGCCCATTGACCCGAAGCGAATAGCAGCCCTCTGTCAAGAGGACTTCGGGGAGGAGGAGCTCCGTATGGTAGAGGGCAGACTCTATATGTACCTCCCGAAGGATGCAAGTAGATCGAAGCTAAGCAATAACTTCCTAGAGAAGAAACTCAAGTTCACCGCTACGACTCGCAACCGCAATACCCTCGCACGTCTCATCGAGCTCGCCGAGGCTATTACCCCCTCCGACTAGTACGGCCCCCCAACTGACCTTACCATGCCTACACACTACATACGCTTTATTCGGTATTTATTCCTCACCGCCACCCTAGCCTTACTCCTCGCTCCTCTAAAGTTGTCCGCCCAGCAGGATAGCCTACCCCGACAGGCTCATCCCTGGGAGGACTATATCGAGGAGCAGAGGCACCTAGGTCTACTCTCGGAAGAGGAGGCGACAGAGATCCAGCAGCTCTATGACGAGCTCAGCCAAGCTCCCCTAGACATCAACCAACTACTACCCGAGGAACTCCAGCGTATCCCCTTCATACGGGATATACAGATCACCCACTTCATCGACTATCGCAGACTCTATGGCCCCTTCCGTGAGCTAGGCGACCTCAAGCTCATACAAGGGTGGGATAGCAGACTCATCAGCCTCCTACTCCCCGTCCTCACCTGTAGCCCACCCTCTGAGGTGGAGCAACGAGGGGGAGAGGGACGCCTTGAGGTCGGGGGAAGAGCAAGTACACGACAGCTATCCCCGCAGAGACAGAGCTACCTCGGGGGCAATAGTGCGCTACTGCTACGCTTACATTACCGCAGTGCACGTGCGAGCAGTCTCTACATCAGCGCCGAGAAGGATGCTGGCGAGCCGTGGAGCTATGACGGACACCGAGGCTTCGACAGCTACAACCTCCACTGGGCGCTCACCCAGCGAGGGCTCCTACGTCAGTTCGTCCTCGGGGACTATCGGGTCTCCCGTGGCTGTGGACTACTCCTAGGGCAGGGGGTGTACCCGATGAGCTTCCGAGCGCTCTCCCCTCGTCTTCCCGAGGGGATCCGCCCCCTTCGCTCCAGCACAGAGAGCGACTTTAGCCGAGGTATTGCCCTAGAGATGGGGCAGGAGCACTGGCGGATAGGAGCCTTCGCCTCCTCACGTAGCCTCGATGGCAGGATCGACGAAGAGGGGCATATCGTAGGGCTCTCGGAGACGGGGCTACACCGCACCCCGACGGAATGGCGCCATCAGAGGAAGATCCCCAGTCGCCTCCTCGGTGGCTGGATCGAGTACAGAGCGTCACGGGGGCATATCTCTCTGCAAGCCTTGTACCACGACTGGCGAAGGTATCCACTAGCTGTAGCTACGGGGGCTTCGCACCGTCCACACCTACGGGGGCTCTCCTCGAGCTCTGCCCTCAGCCTATCCTACGGGTGGCAGAGTAGGCAGGGACACCTGAGACTCAGTGGCGAGCTCAGTCGGAATATGCTCGGGGCATGGGCACTGATCCAGCACCTGAGCCTACAGCAGATGACGCTCGGCGATGCACGCTTCTCCTACTGGCATATCGCACCCGACTACTGGAGCTACTATGGGCGAAGTGGTACGCATAGCCTTCGCCCAAATGACGAGGAGGGCATACGAGCCCTATGGAGCCCCCCTCTACCTATCCGATCCCTACAGCTACAGATCTATGCTGGCGGCTACCGAAGGCTCTCCGAGCGGGATAGCCTCTCCCCAAAGCATCGGGGCTGGGACTATGGGGCACACCTAGAGCTGGGTATCGATCGGGCAGGGAGCACACTGCTCCTAGCCTCTCTTCGTAAGCGGCAGCTGGCTGTGGGAGATCGAGCACAGCGCCTCAGCCTAGGCCTGCGTCATGAGGGAGAGGGGTGGACGGGAGCACTCACCTATAGCTGGGCGAAGGCCAAGAGCAGCCCCAGCTGGGCAGTCCTAGCAGATATACGGCTCTCGCTAAGTGATCAGCTACGTGTCGGGCTCTTCGCCGACTACTTCCGTGCTCAGGACTGGCAGGCAAGGCTCTATGCGGCACACCCTCGGGTACGCTACGAATACACCTCTACGCTCCTCTTCGGCGAAGGGTTTGATGTAGGGATGCGTCTACGCTGGCAACCCTCCTATGCTTACACCCTCGAGGCCAAGCTCCTGCACCAGCACCAGCGTGTAGAGACCCGCCCCTCGATGACCTTAGCTGTCCTCACCCTCCACTACCGCCACTAGCTTATCCTCATACTACGGAGCTATTAGGTGGACAGGGCTGACGCATGAAATCACCATAGTGCGAGGTAGTGCGAGGGCAAGGTCGTCAAGGAGCATAAGCCGAAGATAGAAGATAGAAGTATCTATATCCTAGTCTAGATATGCCAAGCGAATACCTCCTACCTAGGAGGGATGAGTGTACACGTGTGTACACAACTGTATACCCACGTGTACACAACTGTATACACGCGTGTACACAAGTGCGCTCTAGGTATCTCCTCTCTAGGGCTAGCTCGTATGTCTATTCCTTGGGGATAATACGTAGGATCTCTAGGGATGGGCTAAGGCTCCCTAGGATAAGAAATAATATTCCCGAAGATCCAAAGGCAGGAGTGCGAGCGAGATCATGCGTCGGCCCTGATTAGGTGGATAAGGAGGGCTCACACAGAGGGAAATAGTGTACCTTTGTGCCTCAAATTCGTAAGATACACCCCTAGAGTGTATAACCTCTGTCCTACTCCATAAGTAAAGGGAGCAAAGGAAGCAGAGGAATTACCCAAGAGCAAAGGGAGCAAAGGAGCTACCCAAGAGCAAAGGATATACCCTAGGGGATCACAACCAATAATTAGATGAGTAAGGTCAAGGATCTGACGCAGGGTGACCTCACGAGACTGCTCTACCAGCAGGCTCTACCCATCATGGGTACCTCCTTCGTGCAGATCGCATATAGCTTCACCGACATGGCTTGGCTGGGGCGACTAAGTAGCGAGGCTCTAGCAGCTGTAGGAGTGGTCTCCGTCTTTATTTGGATAGCCAACTCTGTGGCTTGGCTTAACAAGACGGGCTGTGAAGTCACCATCTCCCACTGTGTCGGCTCGGGAGAGCTGAGGGAGGCGGGACGATATGCCTCGCACAACGTCTCGATGAGTCTCCTCGTGGGCACACTCCTGACCATCGGCTATGCACTCTGTGCCGAGCCTATGGTCGATCTCTATAGCCTAGAGGAGGGAGTCCGTCACGACGCTCTGAGCTATATGTATGTGAGCCTCATTGGCTTCCCCGAGATCTTCCTAACGGCTACCCTCACGGGACTGTACAACGCCATTGGGCACAGCAAGGTTCCCTTCCGCATCATGTGCATTGGTCTAGGGTGCAATATGCTCCTAGACCCGCTCTTCATCCACCTCTTCGGCTGGGGAGTACAAGGGGCTGCCCTCGCCACAGTGATCAGCCAGACGGTGGTACTCTTCCTCTTCGTGAGGAAGGCTCAGCGAGATAAGCTCTTCGATAGCTTCCCCTTCTTTGTCCGCCTACGTAGGACCTACGTGCTACGTATCCTGAAGGTCGGCGTACCCGTCGTCCTACTCAATGTCCTCTTTGCCTTCGTGAGCATCTATATGGGTGGGGTGGTCTCTCGCATCGGTGGGCATATCGGGGTCGCCACGATGACCACGGGGGCACAGATCGAGGCCTTGACCTGGAATACCGCCAACGGTGTGACGACCGCCCTAGTGGCTATCGTAGGGCAAAACTGGGCAGCTGGCCACCTACGCCGTGTGTATGAGGTCTACCGAAGAGCTCTCACCTTCACGCTCTCGGTGGGCTTCGTGGGGATGCTAGCCTTTCTCTTGTTCAGTGAGGAGCTCTTCTCGCTCATCGTCCCCGAGCGAGAGGCCTATATTGCCGGTGGGGTCTACCTCAGGATCGTGGGGCTCAGCCAAATGTTTATGATGCTGGAGATCACGACTGGGGGGCTATTCAACGGTCTAGGCAAGACCTACCTATCCGCAGGGATAGGGATTGTGGGGACGTATCTGCGCATCCCGATGGTATTACTCTTCGTCTCCCTAGGCTGGGGGCTAGAGGCAGCCTGGTGGGCGATCTGCCTGACCTCTGTGCTGAAGGGGCTTGTCTTCTTCGCTTTCTTCCTCGTATGGAGAGCCCGCCTACAGGCTCATCGTGCTCCACACCCCTAGGGTGAGGGGAGGGGGTTCCCCTAGAGCCTCTCGTATCGTACGCCTAAATAGTTGTACTTTTGTGATACAACAAGCTCAATAGTGTATAATTAGGACTTCAAAGCTATCAGAGAATGGGACACGATGACGACCAGCATAATGAAAGTGCAGAGCTAACCCACCAGGAGCACGAAGGAGCACACAGCCACGACCAACACGAGGAGGGGCACCACTGTCACACTCATGAGCACCCTCATGAGCACGACCATAAGCATGAGCACGACGGGCACTGCCACGACGACGCTCATACCCATAGCCATGCGCATAGTCATGGCCACGGACACCATCACCACCATCATCACCATGCGGAGGGGAATATCCTCGTAGCCTTCCTGCTGAACCTCTTCTTCGCAGCCGTCGAGCTCGTCGGGGGGCTCTATACGGGGAGTGTCGCCATCCTCTCGGACTCGCTACACGACCTCGGAGACTCCTGTTCGCTCGGTGTCGCTTGGTATCTGGAGCGACTCTCGAAGAAGGGGCGTGACCGCTACTTCAGCTACGGCTACAAGCGGTTCTCGCTCCTCGGCTCGTTGCTTATATCAGTGATCCTACTGGTCGGCTCGTTCTTCGTCATCACAGAGTCCATTGAGCGCATCATCCATCCTGCACGCCCCCACGCCGAGGGGATGTTCTTACTGGCTATCTTCGGCCTCCTGATCAACGGCTATGCAGCCTGGCGTATGAGCGGGGGACACTCCCTGAACGAACGCTCCATGCGCCTACACCTGATGGAGGATGTGCTGGGGTGGATAGCAGTGCTGATCGTCAGTGTCGTGATGTACTTTGTCGATCTTCCGATCCTTGACCCTCTGCTCTCTCTGGGGATCACTGCGTGGATATTGTACAATGTGTACTTCAACCTCCGTGACAACTTCCGCATCCTCCTACAGGGGGTTCCCGTGGAGGTAGACCAAGAGGGCTTCGTACACGAAGTCGAAGCCCTACGAGGCGTCCTCTCGGTACACGACGTACATATATGGACGCTCAACGGGGAGCAGCATATTGCCTCGCTGCACCTCGTCTTTGACTGTCCGAGCTACCCCACCCCCGGGGCTTGGGCTGAGCTCAAGCAGGAGGTTCGCCGAGTAGCCTCTCGCTACCAGCTGGAGCACATCACCATCGAGCTCGACCCTAGGGGTTGTAGCTGTGGGATGGAGCACTGCTAGGAGGAGAGAGCTGCCTTATCAATAGATATTAGATGAGATTACAGACCATACTACTGACTGTGCTGCTACTCGTGAGTGCCGTAGCACAGGCGCAGGTGCCCGAGCGGCGCACCTATAGTCCCTACGAGGTACGAGACGTCGTAGAGATCCCCGATGAGATCAAGATGGTGCGTGGTGACAAGCTACGTGCCTACCGCATCACCCCCAGCGTCGCCAGAGCGGTGCAGGTGCAGATGCCTGATACGCTCACCCACTACACCTTTGAGTACATATCCCCAGAGTTCCGTTCCCTAGGGACGGCCTATCAGGGGAATATGAACCACGTCTGGCAGGCGAAGCTCTTCTTCGACCGACCTCGTCGTGTGGGAGACTTCTTCTACACCGACGGCTACTATCGTATGCTCTACACCCCCGAGGAGGTACGCTTCTACGACACGAAGACGCCCTTCACCTTCGTACGCTATCAGCGCAACTTCAAGACCAACGAGAGTGAAGACGTCGTAGCGGGGGACTTCGGGGTGAACATGGGGCGAGAGATCAACTTCGGGGCAAACTTCGACTACCGCAATGCCCAGGGCTTCTATACCAATAGCCGCAGCAAGGACGCACGCTATCGCCTCTTCGCCAGCTACCGAGCCGACCGCTACGAGCTCTATGCCTACGTGGCCAACGACTACTACAAGCAGCAGGAAAACGGTGGGATCACCAACTCCGACTACATCCTCAATCCCGACCGCTACAACACCAACGGGCGCACCAAGGTCAGTGCCAAGGATATCCCCGTCCTGATCACCGAGCCCCTGACGAACCGCATCCGTGCAGGTCATGCCTACCTCGCCCAGACCTATCGCCTAGGGAGCTATCGGAGTGTCCGTCGTACCCCTACGGATCGGGAGCTAGAGGAGGCCTCACGCTCGGGGGATAGCCTTCGGCTCGACTCCACCTACTTCGTGCCCGTCGGTGGGGTGTCCCTGACGACCTACTACAACAAGCAGAGCCGTCGCCTACAAGCTCAGGGGGAGAACAACCTCTGGAAGACTGTCTTCGGCGATCCCGTGACGACACAGACCCGTACTCCGAGTGGTGGAGGTACCCCCATCCCGTATGCCTACCCCAACGATACCGCCCAGCTCACTACCCTGCACAACACCCTCGCCCTCTCGCTCATGGAGGGCTTCCGTCCCTGGGTGAAGTTCGGCCTATCGGCCTATGTACGTCAGGAGCAATACTGGGCGAAGAACCCCGATGCCACGACACATCTCTATGGGGTGACCGACCGCTTCTCCTCGACCTTCGTCGGGGGACTCATGGAGCGCAGGGAGGGCACAGGGCTCAACTTCTCTGCTCGGGGGGAGCTCGGTGTGCTCGGCTCTGATCTCGGTGCCTTTCGCCTGGAGGGGGATATACGCACGGCCTTCCGCCTCTTCCATCGTGAGTTTGCCCTCGAGGCTGACACCTACATCGACAATGCTCGTCCCTCCTACTTCGCAGCTCATCACCACGGCACCTATGGCTGGTGGGACAAGGACCTAAAGTTCACCCGCCGTCTCGAGCTCGGGGGCAAGGTGCACCTCAGCTCCTGGGGCACCCAGCTCGAGGCACGCACGGCAAGCCTGCAGAACTACATCTACTACGGAGCCAAGGGCGAACCCAGCCAATACTCCGACATCATCCAAGTCCTCTCCCTACGGGCAAGGCAGACGGGGAGCGCAGGCCTACTCAACTGGGATGTAGAGGCCGCCTACCAGACCTCCTCACAGCCCTCTGTGCTTCCTCTCCCCCAGCTCACTGCGGCGGCAGATGTCTACCTACGCTTCCTCGTAGCTCAAGTCATGCGCATAGACCTAGGGCTCAAGGCCTACTGGCACAGCGCCTACCACGCACCCTACTACCTACCGACGACCCAGCAGTTCATCCTACAGACGGAGGGCAAGATTGGGGGGGAGGCTCCGCTGATCAATGCCTATGCCAACTTCCGTCTGAAGCGCGCCCGCTTCTTCCTCCAGATGTACAACGTCACCGAGGCCTTCGCTACCAGCTCCCGCCTAGCGATGTACAAGTATCCCTACAACCCGATGTACCTCGCTGGGGGTGTCATCGTAGATCTCAATAACTAACCCCACCCTAGCCCATGCAGACCAAGCTCCTCAAGGGACGTACTCCCCTCTACCTCGTCCTACTCCTCCTCGTCATCGCCGTGATGCTCTACCTGCGCACCCATAGCGGGGGCGAGGTCTCACGGCCCCCTACCGCAGGACGTGACTACCCCGAGATACGGCGCGAGGGGACACTCCGCCTACTGACTGCCTATACCGAGGGCGGTGTGCATGCCGAGGGCGGCGAGCTCACGGGCGCCGTCTACACCCTAGCCAAGAAGCTCCAGGAGCGTAGTGGCCTACGGGTAGAGGTCATCCTAGAGAATAGCTGGGAGCGTGCCCTACAGCTCCTGAGTGACGGGGGGGCAGACCTCGTCGTGCGCCCGATGGCTAGTACAGCGGATGTGGATACGACCCGCTTCCTGCTCTTCGGACAGCAGACCTCGGGGCCACTCTTCCTCGTACAGCGTAGGGCGGACAGCACGACCCTCGTGAAGAGGCAGATCGAGCTAGCAGGGCGGATGATCACCCTACCGAAGGGCTCTCCCTTCCACCTCTTCATCGAGCACCTGAGTGAGGAGATCGGCGACAGCATACACCTAGATGTCGATACTCTCTACCAAGCCGAGCAGCTAGCTATGCGGGTCGCCTCGGGCAAGATCGCCTATACCGTATGCACGCACGATGAGGCGAAGCTCTTCGGCAAGGCCTTCCCCGAGCTGGACTGCAGCATTCCACTGAGCTACTCCTTCCGTACGGCATGGCTCCTGAGGCACACCTCACTCGCCCTACGTGATAGCCTATCCGTTTGGATGGCGAGGTAGTCCCCCAAGGGAAGGAACAAAGCCCCCCACATCCACCCCCTCCCGAGCACAAGGAGACCCCTCTGTAGCCCCCATGGCTAAAGGGGAAAAACGCTCTTACCGAGAGCGTCCCTGCGCTCTCGGTAAGAACGCCTCCGTCACCTTACATAGGTGACGGAGGCGTTCTTTATAGGAGCGTCTGAGCGCTCTCACTAAGTGCAAATAAGCACGCTCGGGAAGAGCCTCCCGAGCCCCCCATAATGTGCTCAGAAGCCCACACTTCGGACTATCGTATCCGCCTCCTAGCTATTCGGCTGTTGCCCCTTGCCTTGTCCTCACCTAATTCCCCCCTATTATTGTTATCTTTGCTAGAGTAACGACTACATTAGGGCGTGGTATCTGTCGTGGCGGATCACACACGCTCCCCAAACGCGCTAACGACACTACAGGTATGGCTGAGAATCGTGTATCTATCCTCCTGGTCTACACAGGCGGTACCATCGGTATGGTAGAGAACCCCTCTACGGGGGTGCTTGAGCCCTTTGACTTCAACTACCTCAAGGATAACGTCCCCGAGCTACGTCGCCTGGGGTGCGACATCTCCATCGTAGAGTTTAACCCTCCCCTAGACTCCTCTGCCATCACCCCCGAGGACTGGGTGCGGCTGGCCTCGATCATCGAGGAGAACTATCAGCTCTATGATGGCTTCGTGATCCTACACGGCACCGATACGATGGCCTATACCGCCTCGGCGCTAAGCTTCGTCTTCGAGGGGCTAGACAAGCCCATTGTCTTCACCGGCTCTCAGCTCCCTGTGGGGAAGCTACGCACGGACGGCAAGGAGAACCTAATCACGGCGATCGAGATCGCTGCAGCACGGGATGATCGGGGACGCCCTCGGGTACCGGAGGTCTCCCTCTTCTTCGAGAACTACCTGATGCGAGGCAATCGGACGAGCAAGATCAGCGCCGACCAGTTCAGCGCCTTCGAGTCGTTCAACTATCCCCACCTCGCCTACGCTGGTATCGACATCCGCTACCACGAGAGATCGATCTCCCGAAGCGAAGGGATCCCTCTGGCAGTGAACAAAACCTTCGACCCACATGTAGCCATACTGAAGCTCTTCCCCGGTATCACCCGCGAGGTCGTAGAGGCCATACTCGGCATCCCGACGCTCAAGGGCGTCGTACTGGAGACCTTCGGCAGTGGGAATGCCCCGATGACCCCATGGTTCCTAGAGGCTCTTCGTGAGGCTGTCGCCCGAGACATCGTAATCGTCAATGTCACTCAGTGCGTCACGGGCTACGTGGAGATGCAACGCTACGAGACAGGACTCCTACTGCAGGAGATCGGACTCATCAGCGGTCGGGACTGCACCACCGAGTCAGCACTAACCAAGCTGATGTACCTCCTAGGTCGGGGCTACAGCACCGAGGAGGTCAAGCGGCAAATGGGACTCTCTCTACGTGGGGAGCTAACCCTAGAGCCGAGCGACGAGGGAGGGGGTAGAGAGCCCCTGATATACAGACATTAGTAAACGGATATAAGGAGAGAGAAGGCAGTGATAAGATTTATGAGCTTGGCCAGTGGGAGCAGTGGGAACTGCTACTACCTAGGCGACGAGGAAGGGGGACTACTGATAGACGCAGGTATCCCCATCCGCACCATCACCAAGACGCTCAAGGCCGAGGGCATCACCCTCGACAGTGGACACATCCAGGGCACGATCGTGACCCATGACCACGCCGATCATATACGTACGATCGGTGTCATCGGTGGGGTCTACCACCTCCCCGTCTATGCCACGGCTCCTGTCCATCGCAGTATCAGCTCCAGTCGCTTCGTCCTAGATCCGATAGGTGCATCACGTAGGGACATCGAGACGTTCACCCCCTTTGAGGTAGCGGGCTTCACCATCGAGGCCTTCCCCGTACCGCATGATAGTGCGGAGAATGTCGGGTATCATATCACCAAGGGGGACTTCGCCTTCACCCTAGCGACAGATGTCGGGCACACGACCGAGCACATCGAGGAGTATATCAGCCGTGCCACCCACGTCGTGCTGGAGGCGAACTACGACCGAGAGATGCTCCGCACCGGGAGCTACCCCGACTTCCTGAAGGAGCGGGTCTCTAGCCCCCTCGGCCACCTCTCCAACGACGAGGCTGCCGAGCTCCTCGCCCGTACCTACCACCCGGGGATGAAGAACGTATGGCTCTGCCACCTCAGCAAGGACAATAACCACCCCGACCTGTGCTGGAAGAGCATCGAGGCGCGCCTCTTCGCCGAGGGTATCCGTGTGGGGAAGGACCTCAGCCTGACCGCCCTCAGACGTACCACAGCCTCCCCCATGTACCTCCTAGAGCCCTAGGAGCACCCCACTCACCTACCAACAGCAACGATCACTATGGATACAGAGAAGTCCAAACTCTACACCAAGGGAGGCGACAAGGGTCGCACCTCTCTGGTCGGGGGACAGCGTGTCCCCAAGTACGACATCCGCCTGGAGTGCTACGGCACGGTGGATGAACTCAACTCTTTCGTCGGTGTCCTGCTAGCTCATCAGCTGGAGGAGCCCGATGAGCAGTTCCTCTACTGGCTCCAGCACAAGCTCTTCTCCGTAGGTGGCTACCTCGCCACCGATACGACTCAAGACGAGCTCCATAGTGTCACTGCCGTCACAGAGCGTGCCGTGGCCAAGATAGAGCGGGAGATAGACCGCCTAGATGGGATGGTGCCACCACTGAAGGCCTTCATCCTCCCCTCGGGCGGTGCGATCACAGCTGCCGCACACGTCTGTCGTACCGTCTGCCGTAGAGCCGAGCGACTGATCTACCGACTGCACAGCGAGACTCCACTAGAGCCCAATGTCCTACGCTTCATGAACCGCCTCAGCGACTACTTCTTCGCTCTAGCCCGCAAGGAAGTCCTACGCATACACGGACAGGAGGTCGTCTGGACATACGACCACAACGACGACTAGCCCCATCCCCGAGACAGACGCCCCGAGATAGACGACTAGATGAGCAAGCTCACACAGCAGCAGAAGACCGAGCAGAGCCTCTCCCTCACCCCCGCACAGATCCAAGCTATCAAGATGCTGGAGCTCACGGGGCTGGAGCTAGAGGCTCGTATAGAGCACGAACTAGAGGAGAACCCCGCCCTAGAGGAGAACTACGACGAGGCCTCCACCAGCGAAGATTCCCCCGAGGAGCACGAGGACGGCTCGAGCGACCAAGACTGGGAGCTGGGGGAGTATGCCAGTGAGGACGACATCCCCGACTACAAGCTCCGAGAGCTACAGGAGCGTCAGTCCTTCCGTGAGGAGATCCCCTTCGCAGCCGGTGCGCCTTCGCTCGACGAACTCCTACTGAGCCAGCTCGAGCTCGCTACCCCTCTGACCGATCGGACTCGTGAGGTAGCCCGCTACATCATAGGCAATATCAGCGAGGATGGCTACCTCACCCGCACGGTGGAGGAGCTACAGGATGACTTGCTCTTCAAGGCGGGTCTTGACGTCACCGCCACAGAGCTCACCCACTTGATTGAGCTGATCAAGACCCTTGACCCAGCAGGTGTCGGAGCACGAGACCTACAGGAGGCACTCCTGCTGCAGATCAAGCGACTCCCAGCTGGAGAGCTACGCCAGCGGGCAGAGCTCGTCATAGGGCAGCACTACGAGGACTTCGTGAACAAGCGCTTCGACAAGCTCCGCTCCGCCCTATCCATTGACGAGACCCAGCTCGCCGAGCTCTACGACTACATCAGCCACCTCAACCCCAAGCCCGGCAATGGGCTCAGCGACGGAGCAGAGGGACGTCTAGCACACTTCACCCCTGACTTCATCGTCACCGAGCGTGGGGGTGAGCTCCTCATCTTCCTGACCGAGGAGCGTGAGATACCCGCCCTGCGCCTTAGCCCTACCTACCTAAGGATGCTGGAGGAGAACAAGGCTCGGGCTAAGGAGAGCCGTCAGAGCCGTGAGGCTATGACCTTCCTCAAGCACAAGGTCGAGCAGGCACGGTGGTTCATCGATGCCCTCCAGCAACGCCAGCATACCCTCCGCACGACCATAGCTGCTATCGTCGCCCACCAGCGAGCCTTCTTCCTCTCGGGGGAGGTCTCGGATCTGCGCCCGATGATCCTCCGGGATATAGCCGAGGCGACGGGGCTCGACATCAGCACCATCTCCCGTGTGAGCAACAGCAAGTCCGTACAGACAGACTTCGGGGTCTATATGCTCAAGTACTTCTTCGGCGAAGGGATGCTCAACGACGAGGGGGAGAGCATCTCCACCCGAGAGATCAAGAAGGTACTCACCGAACTCATAGAGGGCGAGGACAAGCGTGCTCCCTACTCCGATGAGCGGCTGACCGAGCTCCTCAGTGAGCGGGGCTACCCGATCGCCCGCCGTACGGTAGCCAAGTATCGGGAGCAGCTCCACCTACCTGTGGCTCGCCTGCGCAGAGCACTCCCCAGCCAGACGAAGGGTTAGGCGAGCGAGTACAGCCTTCCCAGCATCTTATCTTCCCCTCGTATGCCCCGAACACACGCCCACATGCCCCTCACACATGACCGATACACATTAGTCGCACTCACATCACGAAGCGCCCCTCTCCCACCCTCCTCATCAGAGGTGGGCACAGAGCGGGACGCTCCCTAATCACCCCTATACTTAATCCACTCCCTATCATTATGAAGCAAGCTTGGCTACGCATTACCCTGCTCCTGCTCACCCTGCTCCTCCCCTCTCTGGGGCTAAGAGCACAGGACAATAGCGACGTTCCCATCAACCCGAAGCCCTTTGTCGTCCCAGAGCTCACCTCCTGGACAGGAGGGCGGGGTGCCTATCGCCCTACCCGTATCGTCCTCGGCTCCTCCAGCCGTGAGGTGAAGGCCGTAGCCGAAGAGCTGGCGAAGGACTACGCAGAGATGTTTGGGCGCAAGATCCAGATCGACAAGGGGCCTCGCAACAAAGGTGACCTCCTCCTACGCCTCGTCAAGCCCTCGGAGGATAAGCACAACCTGGGCAAGGAGGGCTATCGCCTAATGGTCGGCGAGGAAGCTATCCTAGAAGCCACTCATGCCCAAGGCCTCTACTGGGGTACACGTACCCTCCTCCAGCTCTCCGAGCAGGATGAAGATCAGATGATCCCCTGTGGGACGATCATCGACAAGCCTCAGTATGCCGTACGTGGACTCATGCTGGACGTAGGTCGTAAGTACATCCCCATGGACTACCTACAGCGACTCATCCGAGTACTCTCCTACTACAAGATGAACACCCTACAGCTCCACCTGAATGACAATGGCTTCAAGGTCTACTTCGGCAACGACTGGGCGAAGACCTCCGCTGCCTTCCGCCTAGAGAGCACCACCTTCCCTGGCCTTGCCCCTAAGGGTGCTTCGTACTCCAAGGCTGAGTTCATCGACCTACAGAAGCAGGCCGAGCGTATCTTCGTGGACATCATCCCCGAGATCGACATCCCAGCCCATACACTTGCCTTCACCCACTATCGCCCTGAGCTGGCAAGCAAGGAGCACGGTGCCGATCACCTCGATATCTTCAAGGAAGAGACCTACACCTTCATCGATGCCCTACTCAAGGAGTACCTAGGAGGGAAGAACCCCGTCTTCCGCAGCAAGCATATCAATATCGGTACGGACGAGTACAGCAATGCCACAGAAGAGCTTCGTGAGAAGTTCCGCTACTTCACCGACCGCTATATCCGCTACGTAGAGAGCTTCGGCAAGCAGGCCTACCTATGGGGAGCACTCCGCCATGCCTATGGCAAGACCCCTGTCAAGCTCGACCAGGCCGTCGTGCTCACTTGGTCACGAGACTTCGTAGACCCCATCGCCACCAAGGAGGCAGGGGCTAAGCTCATCAGCACCCCCGACTCCTACACCTACATCGTACCCGCTGCGGGCTACTATCAGGACTACCTCGACACCCGCTACCTACACTCCAAGTGGACGCCAGCTGTCGTGAGCTCCGCTGTCACTCTGCCCGAGGGCGACCCAGCACTGCTCGGTGGGATGTTCTCCGTATGGAACGACCACTACGGCAACGGGATCTCTGTCAAGGATATTCACCATCGCATCATGCCCGCCCTACACTACATGGCACTCAAGATGTGGACGGGCTCTGGCACGAGCATCCCCTACGAGGAGATGGAGCAGCGCCGTCTGGTGCTTAGCGAAGCCCCAGGTGTGAACGAGCTCGCCCAATGGCAAGGTGGCCAGCGAGAGGTACTGCACCGCTCCAGCCTACCCTCGGGCAGTGGACACCTCGGTGAGGCTGTCCCCGAGATCGGCTATGACTACAGCGTCACCTTCACCATCGACGCACGTGAGGAAGCTAAGGGGACGGTACTCCTTCGCTCACGCAATGCCACCTTCTACCTCGCTGACCCTCGTCACGGACGACTAGGCTTCGCTCGTGATGGCTACCTCGACACCTTCGACTACACCCTTCCCAAGGAGGGCAAGGTCACGATCTCCATTGAGGGCGACAATAACAGCCTCACCCTCTACGTCGATGGCAAGCGTCGGGAGCACCTCAGCCGAATGCTTCTCTATGCCGAGACCCCTGATGCTGATGCCCTCCGCCTAGACAAGCAGTACGAGTCTCCCGATCGCTTCGAGCCCATTGTCTACCGCTCACCCACCAAGGGGCGTATGTTCTACATGCGTACGTTGGTCTTCCCTCTTGACGAGGTGGGTACCTTCCGAAGCAATATCACCGACCTAAGGGTACACAACTACAAGCTACATAAGTAGCACGGGGCATCGACACCCGTCTATTTCGACAAGCCCCCCTCATCTGCTAGCCTGGCACTCAGTGTCCTAAGGCTGGAGGTGAGGGGGGCTTGCTGTACCCTATCCTGTAGCGAAAAAGGTGAAGAGAAGGGGATAGGATAGACTAAGATCTAGCTGTGGGAGGTAGGGCTGACGCATGCTCTCGCTTGCACACTCCTGCCTTTGGTTCTTCGGGGGTATCGCTTCATATCCCAGAAAGCCTTAGCCCATCCCTAGAGATCCTACGTATTATCCCCAAGGGACAGAGAAACAAGCGAGCCCTACAGAGGAGATACTTAGAGCGCACTTGTATACACGCGTGTATACACTTGTGTACACGTGGGTATACTGTTGTGTACACACGTGTACACTCATCCCTCCTAGGTAGGAGGTGTTCGCTTGGCATATCTAGACTAGGACACGGATACTTCTATCTTCGGCGTATGCTCCTTGACGACCTCGCACTATGGTGATTTCGTGCGTCAGCCCTGCTGTGGGAGGGCTATTTGGATAATTCTTTCGATCTTTGTACTAGGTAACGACTAGTACATACCTC
>NZ_CAJZFJ010000026.1 GCF_915070105.1 uncultured Porphyromonas sp. | reverse complement strand
CAAAAGTTTAATCTATTTTAATAGTAATGAGAGGTTCTCCTGTTTAAAAGGCCTTATTTCCCGTCATTTTGTCAATACGTTTTCTTCCTATTTTAATCTACTTTCACCATGTACTAAGGCCCAAATTTCTGCGTTTTTGCCCTCTTTGCCCTCTCGTCCCCCAAAAATTACGTCGTCGATCCCCAAAATCCATACCGACAGCCTTACGCTCTTCGTTGCTTAGTCCGATATTCATTGTGATACCTTACTGCATTATCTCTCAGATATGTGTGGTAGTTACCACATCTTTATTTGTATATTTGATGCAGGATTCATTCAACAACAATCTCTTCAGGCAATGAAAACGGACATCGAAATCGCTCGCTCGATCCCCCTCAGACCGATTGGTGAGATCGCAGCCCAGGTAGGCATCCCACAGGACAGCCTCGAGTATCATGGGAAGTATATCGCTAAGGTAGATCTCTCCCAGCTCCCTACACCTCCCCTGCGAGGTAAGCTCATCCTCGTCACAGCCATAACGGCTACTAAGGCTGGGATTGGTAAGACGACGGTATCGATAGGCTTGGCACTCGGTATGTCGAAGCTAGGCAAGAAGGCTGTCGTTGCTCTGCGTGAACCCTCTCTCGGCCCTTGCTTTGGCCTCAAGGGGGGAGCAGCGGGCGGTGGCTATGCCCAAGTTCTTCCTATGGAGAAGATCAATCTCCACTTCACTGGGGACTTCCATGCGATCACCTCTGCGCACAATATGATCACTGCGCTACTCGACAACTACATCTATCAGAATAGGAACAATGCTACGGAGGGACTCAGCGAAGTCCTTTGGAAGCGTGTCCTAGACGTCAATGATCGTGCTCTGCGCCAGATCGTCACTGGGCTAGGTGGCTCGCTTAATGGTGTGCCAGCGGAGTCGGGCTTCGACATTACCCCTGCCTCAGAGATTATGGCGATCCTCTGTCTCTCCACCTCGCTGGAGGATCTAAGGCGAAGGATAGAGAATATCCTCCTTGGCTATAAGAAGTCGGGTGAACCCTTTACCGTGAAGGACCTAGGTGTAGCAGGTGCGATCACCGTCCTCCTGCTAGATGCTCTGAAGCCCAACCTAGCACAGACCACTGAGCATACACCAGCCTTTATCCACGGGGGGCCTTTCGCTAATATCGCACATGGGTGTAACTCGATCCTCGCTACACGTATGGCGCTGGCACACTCTGAGTACACCATTACCGAGGCGGGCTTCGGTGCTGATCTAGGTGCAGAGAAGTTCTACAACATCAAGTGCCGTACCGCAGGGCTCTCTCCGGCTCTCACGGTACTTGTCGCTACCCTCGGTGGCCTAAAGATGCATGGTGGCGTAGACGAGCAAGACCTTAAGAGTCCCAACATCGAGGGCGTACGCCACGGACTAGCCAACCTAGACCGACACATTGAGAATATCCGGAGCTTTGGGCAGACGGTCGTCGTAGCCTTCAATCGCTTTGCCACCGATACCGACGAGGAGATCGAGCTAGTGCGCCAGCATTGTGCCTCCCTTGGGGTAGGCTTCGCTGTCAATTCGGCCTTTGCCGAAGGGGGCGAGGGTGCCCGTGAGCTCGCTCAACTCGTCGTCGATACCATCGAGCGTGAGCCCTCCAAGCCCCTATCCTATACCTATCCCCTAGAGGCCTCGATCGAGGAGAAGGCTCGCCTGGTCTCACAGCGCATCTATGGAGCTCGTAGCATCACCTTCTCCTCCAAGGCTAAGAGCCAGCTAGAGCGCATCAAGAAAAATGGATGGGAGCGCTTCCCGATCTGTGTGGCCAAGACCCAGTATTCCTTCAGCGAAGACCCCAAGGCCTATGGTAGCCCTCGGGACTTTGACCTCGAGGTACGTGACATCGTGATCAATACGGGAGCGGAGATGATCGTCCTCGTCCTCGGTGCGCTCCTTCGTATGCCGGGTCTACCTCGTAGCCCACAGGCTCTGCGCATAGACTACGTAGATGGCTTTATCGAGGGGCTTAGCTAAGTCTCCCTCTTCATTATACCTAACTACATACTGCAAATATGAAATTTGATCTAGCGATCATCGGGGCGGGCCCTGGTGGTACAGACGCAGCTGAGCATGCTGCTGCACGTGGCCTGAAGGTCGTTATCTTCGAGAAGAATAAGCTCGGAGGGGTTTGCCTCAACGAAGGGTGTATCCCCACCAAGACGCTCCTCCACTCCGCACATCTGCTGGCTGAGGCTCGCGAAGGGCGTAAATACGGTCTCTCCATCCCAGAGGCCGAGCTGGAGCTCTCTAAGGTAATGGCTCGCAAGGGTAAAATCCTGAAGAAGCTCTCTGCTGGCATCCGTATGAACCTCCAGAACCTCGGTGTGGAGATCGTGACCGAGGAAGCACACCTCACGGGTCGCAGTGGCGATGCCTATCAGATACAGGCTGGCGAAGCCCCCTATGAGGCTGCTCATGTGATTCTTGCTACGGGCTCTCGTGCTTTCGTTCCTCCTATCCCTGGCCTAAGCGAAGTCCCCTACTGGACAGCTAAGGAAGCACTTGAGATCGATACTCTACCCAGCTCACTCGCAGTCCTAGGTGGTGGGGTGATCGGGATGGAGTTCGTCTCGTTCTTCTCTACACTGGGTGTCGAGGTGACGGTCATCGAGATGCTCCCTAAGATCCTTGGGCCTATGGACGAAGAGCTCTCCACTGAGCTACAGAAGTCCTTTGAGAAGAAGGGGGGCAAGTTCCACCTAGAGACCAAGGTCACAGCTGTACGTGAGGGAGTAGTGGTCGCCGAGCATGCGGGAGAGATGGTCGAGATCCCCTTCGAGAAGCTCCTCGTCAGTGTCGGTCGTCGTGCTGTCACTGAGGGGCTTGGGCTAGAGACCATCGGGGTAGAGCTAGAGCGTGGGGCGGTGCGTGTCGATGCCCACATGCAGACCTCTGCTCCTCGGGTCTATGCCATCGGTGACGTCAATGGTGTCTCTATGCTTGCCCATACAGCAGCTCGTGAGGGTGTCGTCGCAGTCGATCATATCCTCGGAGGAGGTGATGCGATGTGCTACAGGGCGATCCCAGGTATCGTCTATACCCACCCCGAGATAGCCTCTGTTGGCTGTACTGAGCAGGAACTGCAGGCTGAGGGGCGTGCCTATGAGGTTCATCGTGTTCCCATGACCCTCTCGGGACGTTTCGTCATCGAGAACGAGCAGGGCAATGGCATCTGCAAGCTCCTCACCGATGAGCAGGGTGTCGTCCTCGGGGCTCACTGCCTCGGCAACGGCTCCTCAGAGATCCTCGTCCCTGCTATCATGGCCGTCCAGTGTGGTCTGAAGCTCTCCGATCTCGCTAAGGTCGTTTTCCCTCATCCTACGGTCTGTGAGATCCTTCGCCTAGCTGCTCTGCACTAGGGTTGGTGTCTCAAGGGCCAAGACTCTTTGTGATCCACCCCCTCCGTATCTTTTCCTGAGGTACGGAGGGGGTGTTTCTTTTTACCCGTAAGTCTTATATGTCTCTCCCCTTCATTCCTCCTTTCTGAGAGGAAATGGCCTCCCTTACCTAAGGTTGTGGAGAGAGGCTTTCTGTCTGTGGAGTCCTCCCTTGTGTTTCTTTTTTCACCTCCTTTCTATGAGGTTGGAAACCCTCAGCTAAAGGTCTCTTTCTCAAGTGTTCCGAGAGGGCTGAAACGAACATACTAAGAACGGGAGATAGGACTCGGTATGTTCGTCCTCGTCACCTTACATAGGTGATGGGGACGAACATTATATGTTCACTTCTGGGCTCATACCGAGTATAGGATAGGGCTGTCGCATGAAATCACTATAGTGCGAGGGCAAGGTCGTCAAGGACATACACCGAAGATAGAAGTATCTATGTCTTAGTCTAGATATGCCCAGCGAATACCTCCTACCTAGGAGGGATGAGTATACACGTGTGTACACAACTGTATACCCACGTGTACACAACTGTATACACGCGTGTACACAAGTGCGCTCTAAGTATCTCCTCTGTAGGGCTCGCTTGTATGTCTATTCCTTGGGGATAATACGTAGGATCTCTAGGGATAGGCTAAGGCTCCCTGGGATATGAAGCGATATCCCCGAAGATCCAAAGGCAGGAGTGTGCGAGCGAGATCATGCGTCGGCCCTGAGTATAGGATAGGGCTGTCGGAATACCTATTAGGACCAAGTAGCATCCTCACCTTCCTCAATACGCTTGAGCTGCGTATATCCCACCTATCTAGGCACTCGCCATTTCGTTGGGCACACAGCCTTTCCTGCTCTTTGCAGGAGTGGCTCATAGTCGTCTACTTCCCCGCACTCGATCAGCCCGAGGAGCAAACTAGAAGGCTCATACAAGAGGAGAGAGGGTGGAAATGTACCGTCTGGGGTGCTTGTGCTGATGATTTTTTTGAGTGAAGAGGGGGAGTATACGAGCGGTAGGGAGAAGTTCATCCATTGTAGGGTAGAGAAGGTTTGGTAGGATTACTTACTTGGGCACTAAGTTGTCCGTACAGAGATGAATATGGGGTGAATAATCCCCTCTGGATTGTCCCATGCTGGAGGAGATGTGAGGGTGCTAGGACACCCCTTGATACCTGCCAAAGGAAGAGTAAAGTCGGGAGAAGGTCTTGGGGATATTTGCAGAATCAAAACTTTTATCTACCTTTGCAGTGCTGAATCTTTAGCTCAGTTGGTTTAGAGCACTACCTTGACAGGGTAGGGGTCGGCGGTTCGAGTCCGCCAAGGTTCACAAAAGACTGTCTCATGGTGTAATGGTAGCACAACAGATTCTGGTCCTGTTTGTTAAGGTTCGAGTCCTTATGAGACAACTAAAGGGAGCACATTGTGCTCCCTTTTTTATGCCCGTTTCCCTAGTCTCAAGGGAGAGATTAGGAGCTATCGTAGAGGTCGTCATCCAGTGGCTTTGGGCAGTCCCAAACTTGAGAGCGAAATAGGCAGGTGGATAGGAAGCCTGCTAGCCGTCAGGCTCTTCCCAAGGCTAGTCAGCTATACTCAGAGGTGCTCGCTATTCTCCTTGAGCGAGTAAGGCTGATGAACCCTATGTACTACATAGGTGATCCAGCTTCCTCAGTCGCTCCACATTGGTATATCCGTCATGGTGCTCGTGATAGAGACACTGCCTTCCCCGTAATCATCAACCTCGCCACAAAGCTTGAGAATACAGGTCGGGATGTGAACTTCAAGCTCCCCTGGAATCGCCCCCATAGTGGTGACTATGCTCTAAACGAACTCTTTGCTTGGGTTCGTAGCATCACCCGCTAGCGAGTAGTCCTAGGTGTGAGGTGATTATAGTGCTATCCTTCGAGAGCCAAGATGTGTGCCTCAATATGGATAGAGGTAGTAGAGCGAGCAATAGGTCTATGTAGCGGATCTCGTTGTCAGTCGTCTTACTTCGTTGAATGATAGGGGATAGTAGGTGGAGTAGGGGGCTTTGATTTTCTTATTTGGCAAATTATTCCGTTCTTTGTAGGCAGAGAATAATAACAAACATAGTACACATATCATTATGAAGCAGTATCTAGGCGTCATCGTGATGCTCGTTGGAGCATTCCTCCAAGTCTTCTCGTACCTATCTGATCAGGTAGAGAGTGCTAATACCTTCCTTGCTGTAGGTCTTTTCCTCGTAATTGCAGGGTATCTAGGTCACATCTTCCTGAATAAGAAGGTCGAGGCTTAGTAGAGCGATACGCACACAAGTCTACAGAGGTCACACAGTAGTTAGCTGTGTGGCCTCTTCGTGTTCTAGGGAGGGAGGATGGCTAGAGCTATGCGAAGTATTAGGTTTACTAGGGGGGATGCTTGATCAATGATCTAGTTTATCTTGAGATGTATATTGATGCAGTATCATTACCCTGATATATCCTTCTTGATAGTGAGTAGATGGTAGGGGAGCTCTTTGCTATCCTTCGTGTTGAATTTGCGATGGGGGAGTCGTTGGGGTAGCATATTTGTATTCTAGAAAACTATTTTATAACTTTCGGACAGAATTTAGGGGCATACTCCCCAAGGTAATATTAGTAATAATAAATGGACAAACAAGCATTCACTGAGATGGTCATGGATGATTGAGACTCAGGGCATTGAAGCCCCTGCATGAGGCTGGGTCGGCCCCCCAGCAGTGTAGATCTAGGAGCCTTGTCATTCACTTTTCGCAAAAGTAATTCTCCTCCTACTAGGCCACATTCTTCTACTAATATCCACACTACGAGGGTGAGGAGCTTGGCTCCAAGCCTGCGCTATCTCCTGCACCCTCATCCCCTCCGTACGTCTCATACTCCCCGTAGTAGGGCTTGTAGCCTAGCGGGCGTGGTATCTACAATTCTTCTATCGACTTGGGTGATTCGACTCAGGTCGTACATCATATCCAAATGCAAAGAGAATTATGAGACAGATATTTAAATATACGCTCGGCCTATTGGCTCTTCTCCTTGTCGTCCCATCCTGTAAGAAGAATGAGATCGAGGAGCCAACGCTTGACCTATCGACCAATGCTCTGACCTTCGCTAAGACAGCCTCGGATCAGACAGTAACCGTGCAGACCAATAAGGAGAATTGGAATGCCTTCGTCGCAGGTCAGAGTGATTGGATCACCCTAGAACAGCAGGGTACTAGCCTGCGGGTGAAGGTCGTAGCAAATGATGGAGGTAGCGAACGTCGCTCCACCATCGTCGTCAATGCGGGTGGACTACAGAAGCAGATCTCTGTACGCCAGAGTGCAGGTGATGCTGCTCTCGATGTGTCTAAGAGTACAGTCACATTCGATGCTAAGGGGGGATCAGAAGCGATCGCCTTCGCAAGTAATTCCCGTGGAGTCAAGGTCGAGGTCACTGCTGGAGCAGACTGGCTCTCTGTAGGCACAGTCACGCAGACAAGCTTCACCGTCACCGCTAAGGCTAATGCCGCTAAGGATGGTCGTGAGGGGAAGGTCACACTGACCCTCGGGACAATGATCAAGGAAGTCTCGGTGAGCCAGGAGGGGACAGCCGTCTATATCCTCCCATTCCTAGACCAGTATCCAGCTCGTCTGGTAGAGGTTCATAACTATGAAGTCGCCCGTGGAAGTGCTCTTGTGTCCTCTCCTGACGGCCTCTTCAACACGAATACCTATCGATATGCGACCAAGAGCGAGATCATGCCTGTGATCCAGTATGAGTTCGCAGCTATCAATAGTCCCAACTTTGCCAAGGCATCTGTCATCTCTACAGATGCAGAGTTTGTTAAGGCTGCAGCCTTCAATGCTCTAGTAGGTAAGTATGGCTTCGTGAAGGGTACACCCTCTTCAGATGGAAAGACGATCCCCTATACCAACGATAAGGTCAATCTCTCTCTGACTGTCTCCATCCTTTCTAATGGGGCACAGCTAGACTTCATCTATCAGCCTAAGCAGACTGAGAAGTACGAGACCTTCAAGACGCTCCCACTGCTCAAGATCGGTGAGACTCTGGGTAGCCGAGAGTTAAAGAGGGAGGGTAAGAAGCGTGCTGATGTCCAGGTCATAGAGACCGCCAACAAGAGCAAGCTGAATACTGGGACGAGTACGAAGGAGCTTGACTTCTTCGATGTCCCCGAAGGGGCAACCTCCTATGAGACCGAGATCGTCCGTGGCTACTTCTACATCGTAGCAGGATCGGGTATTCCAGCGACAGATCCCTATATAGATGTCGTCCAGGAGGTACTTGCACTCTATCCAAACTACAACCTAGGCTTCTGGCAGGACAAGGTCGATCAGAAGTACTATCCCACGGATGAGTTTAAGAAACTCATGACAGATAATGGCTATCCCTTCCTCCGTACTAGTAGAAGCTTCTATATCTTCTACAACGACGCAGAAAAGAAGGCCTACTTCGTCGGTGTAGGGAAGTATGAACAAAAAATCGTCCTCAATGCTCACCTAGCTATCATTGATCTCGGAAAGAAGAACGCTCTGCTCGATGCTACTCGTAGCAGAGATCTGCAGAGCTACTTCAGAGCCCTTGATAAGGAGCAGTATGCTCGTGACAAGGCTCTCGATCGTATCATTGACCGCATTCAGAAGACACTCAAGTAATCACCCTCCCTCGCAAGGATTTCCCCTCCACCCAGTATCTCTTGGGCGGAGGGACTTCCTTGGGGGATTCATATCATTCTCACCCTAATACTCCACTTACATTCATGAGACGGATACTAAGCCTCGCTACGAGCCTCTTCGTAGGCCTCCTCTTCTTGCCTGCCTGTAAGAGCAGCAGTGACATAGAGGAACCCACGCTAGAGCTCTCGACAAGCACTCTAACCCTCAACAAAGAAGCATCAGAACAGACACTCACCGTACAGACCAACAAAGAGAGCTGGACAGCCTTTTCCCCCACTGAGGGCAAGGGTGGCTGGCTGACTCTGAGACAGGAGGGGACGACCCTACGTGTCTCAGCCCAAGCAAATAACGAGGGACAGGAGCGTACGACCGTGATCCTCGTGAATGCAGGAGGGCTACAGCGCCGAGTAGATGTGCGTCAGGCAGCCTCTACTGCGGTCATTGAGCCCACTGCTACTCGCATTACTCTCCCGGTAGAGGGAGGACGACAGCGTGTCGTCTATGACACCAATACCGATAGCCCCAAGGTCGAGCTGAGCATGCAGGTCGATTGGCTCGCTATCGTCTATCGAGCCAAGGGTGTCTTTACCCTCGAGGCTAAGCCAAATGATGGGACACTCGCACGTAGTACGAAGGTCATCTTATCTGCTGGGACACTGACTCGAGAGATCGAGGTCGTACAACGGGCAGCCAATGAGTACATCCTCCCGATACAGAAGTTCCCAGCGACGATCAAGGACGTCCTGCAGTATGAGCAGGATCGCTCGAGCGTCCTCACTCGTAGTCGTGAGGCCTCAGGTGCTGTCTACTTCCGTTACTCCACACAGAGCCTCCTGATGCCACTCATCGAGTATGAGTATGAGAGTGAGCAGAGCCGAGGCTATCGTGCTGCCAATGCCCTCTGTCAGGATAGTAAGTATATCCGAGATAATGAGACCTTCCGCTCCTTCCTCCAAGAGCAGGGATATGAGCGGCTGGGAAGCAAGTCTTCCGATCGGGAGATCTATCAGAGTAAGACCCTCCCCATAGGTCTGAGTGTGATCTATGACGAGTCGGGGCAGGCTCTGCTCAAGACCACCTATTCGCCACGTCAGGACAAGGCCTATCCGACCTTCAAGGAGCTCCCTATGACGAAGCTCATCCCTGCAATCAGTGATCGTGACCGAGGGATACATGGCTGGAAGAAGGCTGAGGTACAGCGTAAGGAACGTGAGGAGTGGCATGGTGTGCATAATGCCGATCTCTCTCGTGATGAATATGACCGCTATGATGGAGGTACTTCGCTGGATGGCGAGATCGCTCGTGGCTACTTCTATACAGTAGCTGATGAGAACATCCCTGCTGACGATCCCTTCGTAGGTGAGGTCTTCACCGCTCTGGCTATCTATCCAGACGTCACTCTAGCCTTCTGGCAGGATCTACTCGGGAAGTACTATCTGACGAATGAAGTCAAGACCTTCCTCCTAGACAAGGGGTATTCCCTCATGCGCACCCTCGACGGAGGCTATCACCTCTTCTATAGCTCGGCGGACAAGGTCGCTCTAGCGATCCGTCCTGCTATGCTCAAGGGCAAGGCTGTCGTAGAGATACAGGCCTACCTGATCGATCTACAGACTGGGAATTCTGTCCGTGGGCTGGCTAAGGCTGATATGGGGACGACCCTACTGGATCGCTATCGCAGGCTCACACAGCAGATAGAGCTCAGAGTGAGACGGACACAGTACCTCCATTCGCAACGCTAGCAGATAGCTAAAGAAGAACATACACCAAGCATAATAGCAGACGTATGTGGGGGACTCTCCCCCACATGCTCTACCCTATATCCATGAGAAGAATAACGAATTACCTACTAGGGCTACTTGCCCTTATGCTCCTCCTTCCTGCCTGTAAGAGCAATAGTGATGTAGAGGAGCCTACCCTAGAGCTCTCGACGAGCTCACTCACCTTTGCCCGTGAGGCCAGTGAGCAGACACTCACCGTGCAGACCAATAGAGAAGATGGCTGGATGGCGACCTCTCCCAAGGAGGGTGAATGGCTGACTCTGAAGCAAGAGGGGCTAACTCTGCGTGTCATCGCCAAGGCCAATACCACGGCAGAGACACGTAGCACGGTCATCATCGTCAGCGCTGGAGGTCTCCAGCGCAAGGTACTCCTCCAGCAGCGTGCCGGTGATCCCATCCTCAATCTGAGCCAGACAAGCGTCTCCCTCCCCGTGAAGGGCGGACGTCAGACGATCACCTATACGAGCAATGCGGAGGATCTCAAGGTGGAGGTGCCTGCATCGGCTACCTCTTGGCTCTCTGTCACTGAGAATGTCCGTGGTAGCTTTACCCTAGTGGCTCAGCCTAATACTGATCCAGCTAGTCGCTCGGCACAGCTTAGCCTTACCCTAGGGTCGGTAGTGCGTGAGATGGAGGTCATTCAGGAGGGGACTAGTCCCTTTATCCTTCCTCTCCTCTCATTCCCCGCTCGACTCTATAGTGTGATGAGCTACGAGCAGGGTAGAGGGCACTACGTCCTAGAGGCACAGCCCGGTGATGAGGATCGCCCCACGATCATGCGTTTCATCACACAGAGTGAGGCCATACCGTTTGTGCAGTATGAGTTTACCTCTAGCTCTAGCCCGAGTTATTATCATGCGATGATGCTCTATCTGGATCAGAGCCTAGTGAAGGACAACACAGCCTTTGACGCTAGCCTAAAGGCTTATGGTCTCGTTAAGGAGCCTACGGAGAAGGATGCACAGCGAGTACTCTACAAGAGTGAGAAGCCAGAGCAGCCAGTACAGCTCCTTGTGACCTTCTTCACTGGAGGAGCAAGGCTAGACTTTGTCTACATGCCTCGTCAGCCTCAGGCCTATGAGACCTTTGCTACTGTCCCGATGACCCGTATGATCCCCTTCCTAGGTAGTCGGCCGATGCAGATCCCTGGGAAGAAACGTGCAGATGTGCGTGCCTTCGAGCTGGGTGAGGGAAATGAACCTCTACCTGGGACTCCGGACAGTCACGACCTCTTTGAGCCTAAGACCCCATTTGATGGCGAGAACATGCGAGCCTATCTATATGTCGTCTCCACGGCGAAGAACAATATCCCCAAGAATGATCCCTATATCGATGTCGTTGGTGGCTTAGTTGCCTTCTATGACAACCTACATTTAGGGCTCTGGGAGGATAAGATCGATGGTAAGGTCTATCCTACCCACCAGTTCTTCACTCTACTGACGAAGGCTGGCTACACCTACCTCGGACAGCTCAAGGATGGTGCCCATGCCTTCCGTAACAAAGAGACGCGTCTAGCCTACATCCTCTCTCCTGCAGAGAATGATGGTATGAACCTGCTCGAGATCATGGTCGTCTATATGGCAGACCAAGGTGGAGGCTCTGCTCGCCTACAGCTAGATCACAAGCGAGCTATGAAGCATCTCGGAGATGAACTTAGCTATCTCTATCAGATACACAGACAATACTGGCTCCTTCGTCGGAGATAAGTAGCTCTCATACTAGCTGGGGTAGGAGTGATAGACCTTCTATCACTCCTACCCCAGTAGGTATGTATCGCCTTAGTTAAGGTATCTACATTATCCTTTGCTTGGGGATGTCTATGCGCCCTATCCGATAATCCTTTCCTTATCGAAGACTTTGAGAATAGAGGCATTGCCTGTTGGGTATACTCCCTATCAGGATAGGGTGGAGATGAAATAGCTGGATATTTTGTGTTTTCGAATGCAATTGTCTACCTTTGAGCAAAGAAAGTGAGAGTAACTTCTCCCTATAGGAGCGAATAGATAACTTATGAACAAACAAACGAACCCAGATATGATTTTGGGCTTCTGAAGTTCGCGGTGATTATATTCACCTACGTCCTAGTGGGTCGGCTCCCCACCTGTATCGTATGAGCTTTAGGAGTGCCCTTCACTCACAAACGTATGCTCATGGCCACAGATCTTACACCTTTACCATTTGTTGAGAAGACGGTATAGTTTCTCTATATAGATCTTCTCTTCAGAGCTCCTATGGTTACTCCCCTCTCCATGTAGTCCCCCTTCTCTTACTACATTGCAGGGTACACGACGGATTCACTACATATCCTTTGCCTTTCTTTTGTAGCTACCATTAGGCATACAGCCTGTAGTATTTGGGAGTGTCAGTGCATCCTTAACCTTCGTCCTCCTCTGGTCTGTTCAGAGTGATAGGTCTAGCTCATAGTTCGCTCTATCTATAGCCAATGTGGCTACCTTCCTTGAGTCCCCCTTGTTCCTAGCGAGCAGGGAGGGAGCAAGTCATCCTAGATCAATTTGAATATAGAGCATCACGACACACGATGAGATACAGAATATTACATACGATCCTTGCCCTGCTACTCCTACTACCGATGTCTTGTAAGCAGCAGAACGAGGTAGAAGAGCCGAGCCTAGAGCTCTCAGCCACCACCCTCACCTTCGCAAAGGAGGCAGGCGATAAGAGCATAACGATTATGACCAACAAGGACTCTTGGTCAGCTTTCTCCCCTCAGGAGAATACTTGGATTACGCTTACCCAAGAGGGACAAACACTACGTGTGCATGCCCGAGCAAACGACCAAGGACAGGATCGCCAAGGTGCTGTCCTCATCAATGCAGGAGGACTACAGCGACGTGTCACCATCCGCCAAAGTGCAGCCGAAGCCTATCTCGATATAGCGACACCCCTCGTAGCGTTCTCCACAGAGGGAGGAGAGCAACAGATCACATATACGACTAATGTCGATGCCGTGAAGGTCGATCTGCCAGCTTCCCTTGACTGGCTCTCCATCAAACGACAGACACACTCAGGCTTCACTCTCGTTGCCAAGCCTAATACGAATAAGGCTAGACGTACCGCTCAGATCGGACTGACCCTAGGCTCAGGTGTGCAGGAGATAACCGTCGTCCAAGAGGGGAATAGTCCATATATCTTCCCCCTACTGGATTTCCCCAAGGATCTCTACAGCACGCTCCGATATGAGGAGCAGCGAGGACACAAGCTGCTCTATGCCAAAGAAGCTACAGATGAGCAGTATCCGACCTATCGCTTCCTGACCAAGAGCAAGGTGGTTCCCTTCGTACAGTATCAGTACAACGAGATTACGAGCCCTGGCTTTACGATGGCTACACTGCTCTATATGGATCAGTCGTTGATCAAGGGGAATGCAGACTTTGAAGAGGCTGTCAAGGCCTATGGCTTCGTCAAGGGGGCTAGCTCCCCAGATAACGTCTACACGGTATACAAGAATGAGAAGCTGCCCCTACAGCTGCTCGTGACGATCTTCTCTGGAGGAGCTAAGCTAGAGTTTGTCTACGACCCTATCCAAAGGGCTAAGTATCCGACCTTCTCCCACCTCCCTATGCAGCATCAGACCCTCTTCCTGGGTCACCGTAATCTGGAAAAGATAGGGAAGAAGCAGGAGGACGTCCGTAAGTACGAGGCTGAGCAGGGCAGCAAACGGGATGAGAACACCCCTGGAATGTATGACCTCTTCATACCCAGCAAATCCCTAGAAGAGGAAATCGTCCGAGCTTACTTCTACATCATCACACCGACACAGCTCGATGACCCTTACCTCAATATGGTAGAGGATGTCCTAGCCTACTACTCGAAGATCAACCTCGCCTACTGGCTGGATGAAATCGATGGACACTACCACCTGACCGAGGAGGTGCAGGAGCTCTTCACCAAGGCTGGCTTCCCTTACTATGGCCAGACACAGAATGCGAGCTACGTCTTTGTCAATCGAGCCAAGTCGCAGGCCTATGTCTTACGTCTCTTCAAGTACAAGGGTGAGCTCGTCCTCGACATTCAGTCGCACTTCATCGAACTTGATGATGGTGGAGGTTCGGCTCACGAGCTCCTTGCCACCAGCTCTATACAGAGACGTAAGGCCTTCCTCAATCGTCTTAGTGCCCGCTGCCGTCATATATAGCTCATCACTAAACACTCACTATACATCCTATCAAGAATCCCAATATTGGGTAACAACTTCACCCATTAACTCAAGGTATAGAACAATGAAAAGGACAGTACTGACCCTATCGCTCCTTGCTGGACTGGCGATCACGGCCTGTCAGAAGGAGCTGGACCAAGCTCCTCCCACAGGGAAGGAGCAACAGACCGCTTCCGATCTGCGCTCTGATCTCCTCCCCTCTCATCTCCCTACTGAGGGAGCTCTTCCAGGGGAACTCTACATTCGCATCCGCCGTAGCGCCAAGCCGAGTCTTCAGGCCTTCGACGAAGGGAGCAATACCGCTATGCAGACGCTCCCCTCTCGCTTCTCCACGGCCCTCCAGAGCCTTGGCTCGCGCTCGATGGAGCCCCTCTTCCCCATTGATCCTCGCTACGAAAAGCGTATGCGCAAGGCGGGGCTCGACCTCTGGTATGTTGTCCACTTCGATGAGAAACAGGATCTACATGCCGCAATGCAGTCCCTGATGAGCATCCCTGAGATCGACTACACGGAGCCCGTCCTTCAGCTCGAGCGTCCTCAGGGCAAGCCTGTCGGGGTGGATGTCCCCCCTGCCACTAGACATGAGGCACTGCCCTTTAATGACCCCCAACTGGCTAATCAGTGGCACTACAATAATACTGGGGCAGGGGATCATAGAGTCGCTGGTGCCGATATTGGCCTCTTCAAGGCTTGGGAGTCACAGACAGGGACACCCAACGTCATCGTTGCTATCATCGACGGTGGAATTGATATTGAGCACCCAGACCTCGTGGATAATCTCTATGTCAATGAAAAGGAGAAGAATGGGACTACTGGAGTGGATGACGATGGGAATGGCGTCATCGATGATATCCATGGTGCCAACTTCTTGAGCAACTACAATGGTGGTCAAGGACACCCCAAACTCTACCCCGATGATGTCTCACATGGGACACACGTAGCAGGTACAGTGGCTGCCCGCAATGGTAATGGCATTGGGGTCTGTGGTATTGCTGGGGGGAATGGCTCTCCTAACTCTGGGGTACGCCTGATGAGCTGCCAGATCTTCGGAAAGGAGAGAGAGAACGGGAATTCTCAGCGTGCACTCGTCTATGCCGCCAATAATGGAGCTGTCATTGCACAGAACTCCTGGGGATTCCGCTACGGCTCTGGGATTACCGAAATTCCTCTGTCCCTCAAGGAAGCTATCGACTACTTCATTAAGAATGCAGGCTGTGACAATGATGGCAACCAGCTCTCAAATTCTCCCATGAAGGGTGGGGTCGTTATCTTTGCTGCTGGTAACGATGGTCAGGACTATCGCTCCTTCCCTGGAGCCTATCCACCTGTCATCGCTGTATCCTCAATGGGGCCAGGATGGAAAGCTGCTCCCTACACCAACCGCGGTGACTGGGTCGATATCATGGCTCCAGGGGGTGATGAAAGATATACTAATGGCGGAGTGCTCAGTACGCTCTCCAAGAAGATTATGGGTACTCAGGAGTATGGCTATATGCAGGGTACCTCTATGGCTTGTCCCCACGTCTCGGGTATAGCGGCTCTGCTAGTCTCCCAGTTTGGTAAGCAAGGCTTCACCAACAAGGAATGTGAGATCCGCCTCCTCGGCTCCCTCAAGAATAAGGATATCGATGCTGAGAACCCTAACTACAGGACACGTCTCGGTCGTGGGTATATAGATGCCTCTGCTCTCTTTGCTACCAATACAGGGATTGAGCCTGGAGCAATCACCGATGTCAAGGTTGACAATATCTCCTTCACGACGGCCGATGTTTCTTGGACAGGTGTCGAGGCTCAGGGTGGGAAGCCTCTGGAATATCGCTTCTACCTCTCCACTACACCACTGAAGGAGGATAACTACAAGCAGGCATTCTATGCTAAGGTCAATGGCCTAGGCTATGCTGCCAAGGCTAAGGTATCTGTCCCCCTCAGTGGGCTCAAGGACAATACGAAGTACTACGTCGGTGTCGTGGCAGTCGATAGATGGGAACAAACGTCTCATCCTTCCTTCTCAGAATTCACTACACGTAAGAACAATCCACCAGTCCTAACCCTTGAGGCCAAGGGTAAGCTACGTGTCTCGTCTGCCCAGGCTCCCACGTTCTCTGTCGCTTACTCAGACCCAGATGGACAGAAGGTATCCATCAACATCGCTGGTGAAACCAGAGGTGTGAGCAGTACGGTCAAGAGCGACAAGATCGACTTCACTCTGCGTGCAGTAGCTGAGCCAGGCAACTATGAGATCAAGATCACGGCCATGGACGTCCTTGGCGCCAAGACAGAGCTCATCGTACCTTTCGAAGTCTATACCTATGTGGCTCCGACCTTCAATGCCTCCACGCAGGCTGCTCAGGTAGTCGGTATCTCTCGCTCTCTACCTATGGAGATCCCAGCGCTACTAGCCACACGTACGGAGGGCATTCCTCTGACCTACAAGGTCACGAGCTCCAACGCCTCAGTCGCCTCTGCTAGTGTCTCGGCCAAGGGTACACTCACCATACATGGACTCAAGGCTGGAGCTACTCGGATCACAGTCGAGGTATCTGATGGGATTAGCACCCCTATCCAGACCGAGATCCCAGTACGTGTAGTAGCTGATGTCTCTGATGTGCTCTATTCGATCTATCCTATCCCAGCCAAGACGACCCTCAACCTAGTCGTCAATCCGACAGCTGGTCAGGTCTCTGTCGAGATCTATAGTCTCCTCGGAGCAAAGGCCCTTGACCGCAAGTTCTCCACAGGAGGTGATGGTACGATCAGAATCCCAGTGAAATCACTCGCCCCTGGTACCTACACGATCAAGGTGAAGTCTTCTCAGGGTACCACCACCAAGACCTTCGTCAAAAACTAATCTTCCCTCCCCATGAACAAGAAAGTATATTCACTGCTGCTCCTAGCGTCGCTCCTCTGTGGCTCCTCGCTACAAGCACAGACAAAGCCCTCGGCTACACGACCTCTCCCTCTGCTGGAGCTATCTGCTGATGCTCGTACCGCTGCTCTCGGGGGGAACCATTATGGTGAGAGTGATATCGCTCATATCTATGCCAACCCCACCTCGCGTCTCTATCAGGATGGGCTCCTGTCCATCTCTGCTGGCGGACAATTCCTAGGTAAGGTCGAGGGGCTGGAGGGTTCACTCTGGCTCTATGATGTCATGGCAGGTGTTCGCTTGGGTAATCAAGCCTTCTTCGGTGGTGTTCGCTATCTAGGTGGACTCAAGTACTACCCTGTAGGGAACAATGAGGAGTCCAGTACGAAGGCTCGGAGTCTCAAGGATTATGCCCTAGATCTAGGCTATGCACTCCGCTTCGGGACGCTCTCTGCCTACGTCACGGGTAGCTACATCTCTACCGACCAGGGTAGTGCAGCCTCTGCCTACGCCTTCGGTGGGGGTGTCTTCTACCGCAGTAGCGAGGAGATCGCCAAGACGGGTATCGACTTCATCGTCGGTGCTAAGTTTCGCAACCTCGGTCCAAGCTTCCAGCAGCGTACTGGAGGTCCATCGATCTTCCCCCCTGCATCTGCAGGTGTCGGTGGTGAGCTTGGCTATGGGATCGAGGGCGAGCATCACCTATCCTTCGGTCTAGGTGCAGACTACTTCTTCCTCCCCAGTGACGCTTCCTCTGTGCTCATGCACTTCGGCGGTGAATATCTCTATCACCAGCTCATAGCTGCTCGCCTAGGTTATTCCTATGACACGAATGGTGCTAAGGCATTTAGTGTCGGGTTGGGCCTTCGCTATCGTCAGTTTGCCCTAGATGGTGCGTATATCACACCTCGGGTGAGCGGGGGTAAGTCAGCCTTCCAGCTGACTCTCGGCTATAGCCTCTAGGCAAGCTCCTATCTGCCTCGTTTAGTCAGAGGCTAGTTTTTCTTTTCATTTTCTTTGTGGGTGGCTGCATCATAGCCTAGGCTACGGTGCAGCCACTCCTTTATCTCGCCTCGGGATATTGCTCTGTGGGGGTTGTTTCTACTACCCTCATTACGAGTACACTCGCTGGCGGTAGGGGGGCTCTCAGCTCACTGTCCCTACTCTCGGTATGCCACGCATTAGGCATAGAGCCCTGCGATAGGGCATATCTCCATACTCTTCTCTAGTGGGCGGATGCTCTGCTTCATCGGGATAGATGAAGTCTCTGCCCCCTCATCCAGCATACATAAACTTATAGCGCATTATGAGACAGCTATTCAGATCTCTATTCAGCCTATCCCTCCTGCTCCTTCTCCTCGTTGCTTGTAAGACACAGGAGCTACCCGAGGAGGTTACCCTAGAGCTCTCCACGACGAGCCTTACCTTCGCTAAGGGGGGATCGGAGCAAACCCTTACCGTCACGACCAATCGCAGTCACTGGACTGCCACCTCTCCTCAGGAGGCCGACTGGGTCGTCCTCACGCAGGAGGGCAATACCCTCAAGGTGCGTGCTAAGGCTAACCAGCAGGGGCAGGACCGACAGGGCTCTGTGATCGTGAACGCTGGTGGCGAGCAGCGCAGAGTCACGCTTCGCCAGAGTGCCTCCGAGGTGCTCCTTGACCTAGGGGCTAATCGGGTGACCTTCCTCGTAGAGGGTGGCCAAGAGACCTTGACCTACTATGCAAATGTCGAGGAGCTCAAGGTCGAGCTCTCTACCCCTGAGAGCTGGCTGACCGTAGATAGTCGGATCAAGGGTCGTATCAGCATCACTGCGCAGCCCAACGAAGGAGAGGCACAGCGTACGGCAAAGATCAATCTCACGGCAGGCACGCTCGTGCGTGAGATCGAGGTCGTGCAGAACGGCTCGATCCAGTATATCCTCCCCTTGCAGAAGTTCCCCGCTTCGCTCCAGGATGTGATTCGCTTCGAGCGTAGTCGCTTCAGTGAGCACACTCGTACACGGGAGCGTGGAGAGGCGGTACTCTTCCGCTATGCGACGCAGAGCACACTGATGCCTCTCCTCGAGTATGAGTTTGAGAACGAGCGTAGTCGGGGCTATCAGGCAGCCATCACGCTCTGCCTGGATGACAAGTACCTGCGTGACAACGTGAACTTCGCTGCCTTCCTCAAGGCAAATGGCTACGAGAAGGACAATGCCCTCACGACGGCTGAGCAGGATGTATATACGAACAAGACCCTCCCGCTGAACCTCAACATCGCCTATGATCCCTCGGGACAAGCTCTACTAGAGACAGTCTACATGCCTCGTCAGAGCAAGGACTATCCGACCTTCTCCAAGATACCGCTCGAGGATCGTATCCCCCTAGGTAGCTTCCGTAGCCAAGGCATACACGGGAAGACGAAGGATGAGATACGTGCCCAAGAGGTTACCTGGGGCGGTACTCTGGATGATGTCCTCTCCAATACGAGCTATGACCGCTTCAAGGCTACCAAGAGCCTAGAGGGAGAGGCTGTGCGTGGCTACTTCTACGTGGTCAAGGATGCCACCAAGCCTCAGGATGATCCCTATGTAGGCGAAGTCTCCAGCGTGCAGTCGATCTTCACCGACCTCTCTAAGGCCTTCTGGATGGATGCCCTAGGTCGCTCTTACCTCACCAAGGAGTTCCTCACGCTGCTCAACGATGGTGGCTATAGCTACATCCGCACCTTCGATGGTGGATATATCGCCTTCTACAATGCCACCAAGCAGTATGCCTACATCGTCCATCAAGCAGTCACGGAGGGTAAGCCCAGCGTAGAGATACAGGCCTATAAGCTCAAGCTCCAGAGCTCGGGCAATGCCCGCACGCTCCTCCAGCGAGGCAATGCTGGATATACCCTGCTGGATCGTAGACGTGAGCTTATCCGTCAGATACAGCTACGTCTCGATCAGACACGCCGTCTGCAGGGGCTTCGATAGCTCCATCTGTGGGTGCTGGAGCAGGCAGGGGGAGGGTAGTCCCCTCCCTCTTGCCCGCTCCTCATCTGCTCCGATAGTGCCTCCCTAGGCTCTGCTGTGCCTTGGGCTGAGGCTCCCGCTGTAGGGCTTGCCTCAGCTACAGTAAGTCTCCGAAGGACGAGGGGCATACCGTCGTTGCTTCGCTCCGCTAAGTCTCTTAGGTCTTAGGAGCATACCACCATTTTACCACTCATTTAAGTCTCTATGATACAGGTCTGAACACTTTCGTCACATGACCTTAATAGAGTGAGTCAGGAAAGCCTTTCCGAGAGCCCCCACGAGACCTAGTAATGTCCCCGATAGAGGACTCGGTATGTTCGCCCTCGTCACCTTACATAGGTGATGGGGGCGAACATTATATGTCCTATCCTGCGCTCTCGGTATGTCCTCTGGTGCCCTCCCGAGATGTGCGATACAGAGCGAGTTAGGAGCGGAGATTTTCGCTCCTTTTGCCCACACTACCCCGTGTCTTGTTGTAGTCCTTACCCTGTCGTAGTAGCTAGGTGTGAGAGTCGATAGGGGGGAGGAGGGTATTAGTCCTTAGGGGCTGTGAAGGTAATTTCCCCCTAAAGGTGGAGGTGGACGGGGAGAGGGCTTTTGTGGGTATAGGATGAGCAGGACCGACTCATGAGACTACGGAGAGGGTAAGAGGGTAGAGTGGTCGGGAGGGTAGAGTGGTCGATGAGCCTAGACCGAGGTAGAAGTATCTGTGTCCTAGCTCTGGATACCCTCGGTGTATACCTACTACCTGGGAGGGAAAAGTATACCCACGTGTATACAATGGTATACACGTGGGTATACTATTGTGTACACACGTGTACACAACCTCGCTCTCAGTATGTCCTCTGAATGTCTCTCGTCTGCACCTTTCTCGGGGTAAATGCTTGAGTCACCCCATGGATATAGAGGATGCGGAGGAGACTCCCTCTTCGTGATGAAATAATATGCTCGGTGAGGGAATGAGTAGAGATTACCCAAAGAGATCATACACCAGCCGTGATAGGATGGGGAGCTTTTGTCGGTGTGAAGGAGGGAGGATATACGTACGATCTATCAGATATACGTTTGTATCAAGTGCAGACCTTCGATGAGTAGGCACCCTCTGGGGTGCTCGAGGCTTATTCCCTATCTTTGTCGCTAGACGCACTTGATGGCTATTAGGACTGGTGTCGTAGGATGCCTAGGAGAGCCTTTGTCAGAACAGTGGTGTGATGATGGGGGCTTTGCATGGGCAATATGGATAATTGATTATGAGACAGGAGGTATACTTGGTGATATTCTCATTCGTCACCATGGGGATTATAGACTTTGCGGCTGGGGACTTTGAGCACTTTGTCATGAGGAGCTTACTGCTTTCCAGCATCTTGATATTCGCAGTGTGGATCAATAAAGGCAACCGCTATATACAGATGTAGCAGTATCCTGTGTGCTGATCCCACTGCATATACAAAATCGGGCACGGCCCAGCTCCTCGGCGGAGCACTCCACCACCATATATACTAAGGAGAAAGAGAATATGAGAGCATTAGTCATCGGAGCAACGGGGGCTGTGGGGCGAGACCTCGTGGCACAGCTCCTCGATAACCCAGCCTTCACAGAGGTGCGTGTCTTCGTGCGCCGAGCTATGGGGCTGGAGCATCCCAAGCTACGTACCTATATCGTGGACTTTGCCCAGCCAGAGAGTTGGGCAGAGGAGGTGAAGGGGGATGTAGCCTTCAGTTGCCTAGGTACGACACGGCAGGCCGCAGGGAGCAAGGAGGCGCAGTATGTCGTAGATCACGACTACCAGGCCCGATTTGCACACACAGCCCGTGAGGCTGGAGTCTCGACACTGGTCTTAGTGTCAGCAGTGGGGGCTTCGTCCCGCTCCTCTACCTTCTATCTGAGGATGAAGGGGGAGCTGGAGGACGAGGTTAGAGAGCTGGGGTTCGATCGCTTGATCATTGTCCGTCCCCCTCTACTTCTGCGTCGGGGATCGGATCGGTCTCTGGAGGTGTGGGCAGGTCGGATCATCCGCCTAGCTAATCGCCTTGGGCTCCTTCGTAGCCAAGCACCGATAGAGACCGCTCGGGTAGCAGAGCGGATGATTGACTTTGCCCTAAGCTCCTCCTCTGGACTCTTCATCGTAGAGGGTGCGGAGCTTCGTGAGGAGTCTCGGAGCTAGAGCTCTCGGGCTCTGTGGGAGGATCGGGCTAGGGCTGGAGCTTGAAGTCACCAGAGGCTAAGGGCTATTGGGACGAGGAGCATACACTCAAGATAGAGGCTTCTGTACCCTAGGTGTTGGTTTGCCGAGCGTAGACCTACTACCTCGCTACCTAGGGGCGAAGAGGGTGCATACGTGTATCGCACCTGGCTCTAAAGTATGTCTACGGTAGGGCTCTCATAGATACGTTTCTAGGGGGGCTAAGGCTAGGCATTCCAGAGATATGGCTAGGATAGCCTAGGGTATGAAGTCCTGCACCGAGGAGCCTAGGAGGAGAGAATGCTATAAGAGATCATGCGTCTGCTCTGGGGCTTTGGCAGGACTACGGCTGTAGCTCCTCTATTTAGGCTATCTTTGTAGGTCGAAGGAAGCAGAGGGGGCTTCGCCCCTGATGTGTCCCGACGATACATATAATAACAGCAATCAATGACACCCCCATATCCCAAGTACCACCTAGCGGAGTATCCGCACCAGTTCCGTACACGCTACCCCAATAAGCCCTTGCTCCGCTACTACAGCCGCAAGAGTGAGAAGTGGGTGAAGCTCAACGGTGAGCAGGTCGCCGACCGTTGCCTTGCCGCTGCCAAGGGATTGGCTTATCTACAGATCAAGGTCGGTGATCGTATCGGTATCTATTCGCCCAATACGGTGCAGGGGCTCTGCACCGAGCTGGGTATCTTCATGATGCGTGGGGTCTCTGTCCCCCTCTATGCTACGAATACGCCTGACCAAGTAGCCTTCTCAGTGGAGGATGCAGGGGTCGAGACGATGTTCGTCGGGGGGCAGTTCCAGTACAACAATGCCTACGAAGTCCAGCAGCGTAGCCAGTGCCTTCGTCGGCTCATCATCATCGACTCCGAGGTCGTCTTGGCCGAGGGGGATACGACCTCGATGTACTACGATGAGTTCATCCGTCGTGGGGACTCCGTGACCTATGAGAACAAGGCCAATGTCACTGCTAGCCAAGCCCTAGCCACTGACCTAGCCATCATCATCTACACCTCGGGTACCTCGGGGCAGAGCAAGGGTGTGATGCTCCACCACAGCAACTTCATCGAGCAGGTCTATGCCCACCAGCTGAAGTACCCCTTCATCACTCCTCGGGATATCTCGATGTGCTTCCTGCCCCTCAACCATATCTTTGAGAAGGCATGGACGTACCTCTGCCTCAGCATGGGATGTTCCATAGCGATCCTACGTGACCCGAAGAAGATCCTCGACGCCCTGCCCATGGTACGCCCCACGATGATGAGCAATGTACCTCGCTTCTGGGAGAAGGTCTATATAGGTGTACAGGAGAAGATCAACCAAGCTCCAGCCCCCGTCCGTGGTATCATGCGCCATGCGATCCGTGTGGGTGATCGCTACTTCTTTGAGTACATCAATGAGGGGAAGCGTGCACCCTTCCTGCTCTCCCTAGCCTTTAAGATCTACGACCATACACTCTTTGCTAAGGTCAAGAAGGCAGTCGGGCTACAGCGTGGTCGCTTCTTCCCGACAGCAGGGGCTGCTATCTCACCAGAGATTTACCGCTTCCTACGCTCGATCAATGTCCCCATGGTCGTCGGCTACGGGCTCTCCGAAACCACTGCCACGGTCAGCTCGTGTCCACTCGTAGGCTTCGACCTACAGTCTATCGGAACGATCATGCCCTCTCTGAGTGTGCGGATCGATCCCGAGACCAGCGAGATCCAGCTCAAGGGGCCTACTGTCACCACTGGATACTACAATAATCCTCAGGCCAACGAAGAGGCCTTCACCTCCGATGGCTACTTCCGTACGGGAGACGCTGGACGGATGGAGAACGGTGTCCTCTACTTCACGGAGCGTATCAAGGACCTCTTCAAGACGGCGAACGGGAAGTATATCGCCCCACAGATGCTGGAGGGGCTGCTCACGGTAGATCCGATCATCGAGCAGGTGGCGATCATCGGGGATGGCTACAAGTTCGTCAGCGCCCTGATCTACCCCAACTGGGATGCTGTGCGCCGCGAGGCCAAGCACCGAGGAGTCAATGCCGAGCTTAGCGAAGCCGAGCTCGCGCAGACCCACGAGGTACACCGCCTGATGACGACCCACATCGAGCAGGCGCTCAGTGGGGTAGCGCAGTATGAGAAGGTCAAGAGATTTGTCTTGCTCACCGAGCCGTTCTCCATCGAGAAGGGCGAGCTAACCACCACCCTCAAGATCCGTCGTAAGGTCGTCAATGAACACTATGCGGCCGAGATCGCAGGGATGTACGAAGAGTAACTAAGTAAATAAACAGAGAATACAACACAGAGATGAACTATTGGTTTGAATGTAAGGTCTCCTATGAGCGACAGGCTGACAACATGGGGATGAAAAAGGTATCCGAGAGCTACCTCGTAGACGCACTGAGCTTCACCGAAGCCGAGAAGCGTATCATCGAGGAGGTAAGCCCCCTCGTATCAATGGGAGAACTAGAGGTCGTCAATATCCGCCGTGCTCGCATCGCCGAGCTCTTCCTAGAGGGAGCTCCCGAGGCAGACCGCTATTACCGAGCCAAGGTGAACTTCATCACCATAGACGAGAAGAGTGGTTCGGAGAAGAAGACTTCGGCTACGATGATTGTCAAGTCGGATAGCCTCCCCAGTGCCGTCACCGAGCTATCAGCACAGCTCGACAGCCAGATGGCGACCTATGAGATTGCTTCGATCACCGATACGCAGATCCTAGACGTGTATCAGTATGTCGCCCCTGCCAAGTGAGGTGATCGCCTCTCGCCTAGAGTCTATCCGAGCAGGCTTGCCCAGCTCGGCTAGGCTCGTGGCGGTATCGAAGTTCCACCCAGCCGACTATGTCGTCAAGGCCTATGAGGCTGGCCAGCGTCTCTTCGGCGAGAGTAGGGTACAGGAGCTGGTAGGCAAGTGGGAGAGCCTCCACGAGGCTTATCCCGACATCGTCTGGCACTTCATCGGTCCCCTACAGAGCAACAAGGTGAAGTACATCGCTCCCTTCATCTCTATGATCGAGAGCGTGACCAGTGAACGTCTCCTACGGGAGATATGTCGGCAGGCTCAGCGTGTGGGACGTACGATCCCCATCCTCCTAGAGCTCCATGTGGCTCAGGAGGAGACGAAGAGTGGCTTCACCCGCTCAGAGCTCCTAGAGCTACTCGGTGCGATACATGCTGCACCAGAGGAGTGGCGAGGTATAGAGCTCCGTGGTCTGATGGCTATGGCGAGCAATGTGGCTGATGAGCAGCAGGTCGAGCGGGAATTCGCTGAGGTGCGTGCTACCTTCGATGCCATACGCTCCTCTGACCTTCTCCTACAGCCCGAGAGCTTCACAGAGCTCTCTATGGGGATGAGTGGGGACTACCAGATAGCTCTCTCGCAGGGATCGACCCTCGTACGTATTGGCTCCGCGATCTTCGGGGAGCGTCTCTAGGCAGGGAAGCACCTTACTAGACAGGACATTATAAGAATAGCAAGATAATACAATGAGATATTGGCTAAAGGCTCTGAGCCTTGCCCTCGGGCTCCTCTCCGCTGTCCCCGCTATGGCACAGCAGAAGGAGACACAGAGGCGAGCGGACAAGAATAAGTACAGCTATATGCAGGCTCTCGACGTGCTCGGCACCTCTATGGCTCTGCTGGAGCGTCACTTCGTAGACTCGGTGGACCTCAAGCGTCTCAGCCGCATCGGGCTGACCAGCATGCTTGAGAGCCTAGATCCCTATACCGAGTATTACTCGTCTGAGGACAACGACAAGCTCAAGATCATGACCACGGGTGAGTATGCCGGTATCGGGTCGGTCATCTCACAGCGTCCCGATAGCACCGTCGTCATCAACGATCCTATGGAGGGCATGCCTGCCGCTCTAGCTGGTCTTCGGGCAGGTGATGTGATCCTAGAGATTGATGGCAAGAACTACCGCCGCTCTACCTCCGAGGATGTCAGCGCCGCTCTCAAGGGTACACCAGGCAGCAAGATCAGCATCCTCATCCAGCGTCCAGGGGAAGCTAAGCCTCGGCTGATCGAGTTCCGCAGACAGAAGATCCAGGTCAATCCCGTCCCCTACTACGGTGTCCTCGGCAAGGACTGTGGCTATATCTCCCTCTCGAGCTTCCCCAACACCGCTGCCTCAGAGGTCAAGAAGGCCTTCCTCCAGCTCAAGGAGAAGGAGCATATCAAGAGCCTGATCCTTGACCTCAGGGACAATGGAGGTGGACTCATCGATGAGGCGATCAAGATCGTGAACTTCTTCGTCCCTGCAGGTGAGGTCGTCGTAACGACCAAGGAGCGAGAGGGTCGTGGTAGGAATACCGTCTATCGCACGACTGATAGACCCCTCGACACTGAGATCCCCCTAGTGGTGCTGATTAACGCCCAGTCCGCCTCTGCCTCCGAGATCGTCAGTGGGGCACTACAGGATATGGATAGAGCCGTCGTCCTCGGTGTAAAGAGCTACGGCAAGGGGCTCGTACAGACCACAATGTCCCTGCCCTACGAT
Organism: uncultured Porphyromonas sp.; assembly: GCF_915070105.1. Taxonomy (GTDB): domain Bacteria; phylum Bacteroidota; class Bacteroidia; order Bacteroidales; family Porphyromonadaceae; genus Porphyromonas. The sequence goes on along the minus strand of NZ_CAJZFJ010000026.1, from coordinate 1,811 downwards.
GGTACGCTCAAGCTCACCACTGCCAAGTACTACATCCCTAGTGGACGCTGCATACAGCGTATCGACTATCAGTCTCTGCGTGAGGGCAAGGGTGCCACCAGCCTCCCCGATAGCCTCACCCATATCTTCCATACCCGGGCAGGTCGTGAGGTGCGAGATGCAGGAGGTATCCTCCCTGATGTAGCGATCAAGCAGGATTCGGTACCTACGATGCTGCTCTATCTACGCTACAACCACCACACCTTCGACTGGATCACTGACTTCGTCCGCACGCACAAGTCGATCGCTTCTCCTCGGGAGTTCCACCTGACGGATGCGGACTATGCGAGCTTCTCGCAGTGGATGGTTGATAAGAAGTTCGACTACGACCGCCAGAGCAGTAAGGAGCTAGCCAAGCTCGAGGAGGTGGCTAAGTTTGAGGGATATTACAGCAGGGGCAAGGAGGAGTTTGAGCGTCTGAAGGCCATCCTCGTACCTGACCTCAAGCACGACCTCCAGTTCCATCGCCCCCAGATCGAGCAGTATCTGACGACGGCGATCCTCACCCGTTACTACTACAATAGGGGTTCCCTAGAGCGTAGTGTACGAGAGGACAAGATCGTAGAGGCAGCTCGTGCTCTGCTGGAGGATACTGCACGCTATCGCACCCTCCTCACCCCCAAGAAGTCTGCTGATACGGCTACGAAGCCCGCACAGCAGTAGCCCTAGTGTAGATGAAGAAGATCTTCTGCCCCAAGTGTGATACAGCTATCCCCCTAAGTCGTGAGCACCTCTCTAAGCTCGTGGCTCAGGGGGAGGAGCGTATCTCGCTCGTCTGTCCTCAGTGTGCACACCAGCTCAACCTTCGCCTTCGCCTACCTCAGGGACAGGCGAGAGAGGCCAAGCAGCTTCCCTCAGATAGACCCTCTGTGGGACATCTCATCGTCCTAGAGAATGTCTTTGGCTATAAGCAGCTCTTCTCGCTCTTCCTCGGAGACAATCATATCGGTCGGCGCAATAGGGATACCAAGACAGATATACCCATTATCACGGCTGACCCCAGTATGGACAGACACCATGCCTGCATCCGAGTCACCGAGGGGAAGACGGGGCGTCTGCGCTTCGCGCTCTCTGATGATGACAGCCATGTGGGTACCTTCGTCGGGGGGCGTATCCTAGAGCCACGAGAATGGTGCTACTTAGAGCCTGGTGATGTGATCACCCTAGGGGCGACAAGCATCATCTTCAGTGATCAGCCACTGAGCGAAGATCTAGCTATCGAGTAGCTCTTCCTTTACTTCACATTCGTTCATAGCGTAGGTCTTAGTGTAGGGTAGGGAATCATTCCTCCCGACTTCCCCTAGAAGGAACTTATATAGATAGGACAGCCAGCCCACAAGTATGGGCTGGCTGTCCTATTTATATTACCCCTATATGAGAAGTGAGCCATCGACTAGGATGGGGTAGGGCATGTCGAGGTGTGCGAATGCGTACATGAAGGACTAGTTTCGTGCGAAGGCGAGGTACAATATCTGCGAGGATGTGAGTATATAAGCAATCGTATGGTGTGTATGGGAGGTAATACACAGAGTGAGAACAAGTGTATATAGGGTGCGCAGTGGGAATGTGGTAGGGCCGATGCATGATCTCGCTCGTACACTCCTGCCTTTGGATCTTCGGGGGTATCATTTCATGTCCCAGGGAGCCTTAGCCCATCACTAGAGATCCTAGGCATTATCCCGAAGGAATAGACCTACAAGTGAGCCCTAGAGAGGAGATACTTAGAGCGCACTTGTGTACACGCGTGTATACAGTAGTGTACACGTGGGTAT
>NZ_CAJZFJ010000025.1 GCF_915070105.1 uncultured Porphyromonas sp. | reverse complement strand
AGGTGGCATAGGGAGCCCTCTCTAGGAACTCTATTTGGACGTAGAGTTTGTAGCCCTTGTAGTCTCCCTCCCAGCTCCCCGCATACTTAGGGAGGAGGCGATGGGTATCTTTGAGATAGAGGATATCCTTACGTGAGTAGGGGGGCTCCTTTGACTTGATGTCCCCATAGTTATTCTCTAGGGGCATCACCTTCTGGCCTAGAGCTGTCAGTGTAGACAACCCTACGAGGAGAAGGAATAGGATACAGCGTTTCATACCGACCTATGCTACTTATACCGACTGGGAGCGGTGTTACTTACTAGAGGGAATGAGTGTCGGGAAGTCGGGATCTAATGCTGACCTTGGGGGCACTTTGCTCGTGCGACGTAATACCCAAGGTGTCCCCTCCTGAGGTAAATACTCGGGATGTATCATAGGGCCTTCCATGGTAATTACGCTCTTGAGCTCCAGTGTCAAGGTCTTCATATCTTCACTCATACGAGCCCAGCAGAAGACCCCTGTAGCGTCATGATTATATGAAAAGTAAAACATATAGGCTTCTTCCCTCCTTTTAGCTCCCCCTTCTGAGGGTGCATCTGCAGTAGGTCGTTTGACGTTCAACTTCGTACCTTCCCCTATATGGTCTGGGTTCGTCTTAGCATTCACCACCTCACGCCCTGAGGCATCAAGGATCCTACTCACGAGAGATAGCTGATCCACAAAGAGCTTACAGTCCTCCGCATCAGTGGAATAGGGAGCCCTCTCTCGGAACTCTATTTGGATGTAGAGTTTGTAGCCCTTGTACTCTCCCTCCCAGCTCCCTACATACTTAGGGAGGAGGCGATGGGTATCTTTGAGATAAAGGATATCCTTACGTGGGAGCTCCTTTGACATGGCACTCCCATAGTTATTCTCTAGGGGTATCACCGTCTGACCTAGAGCTGTCAGTGTAGACAACCCTATGAGGAGAAGGGATAGGATGTAGCGTTTCATACCGACCTATGCTATATACTATCTGGGGGCGGTGTTACTTACTAGAGGGAATGAGTGCCGGAAAGTCGGGATCTAATGCCGACCTTGGGGGCACTTTGCTCGTGCGACGCAGTACCCAAGGGCTATCGTCTTGAGGCAAATACGCAGGGTGTATCATAGGACCTTCTATGGTAATTACATTCTTGAGCTTCAGGGTCAAGGTCTTCATATCATCACTCATACGAGCCACACAGATGACTCCCGTAGATAGGTCATTATAGAAAAAGACAAACTGATAGGTTTCTTCCCTTTCTACAGAGGATGCGTTTGTTGGTCGCCTAACAAACAACTCTCCTCCAACCCCTATCCGATCGGGGTTTGTCTTGGCATTCATCACCTCACGCCCTGAGGCATCGAGGATCCTGCTCACCAAATGCAGCTGATCCACAAAGAACTTACAGTTCTCCGCATAGGTGGCATAGGGAGCCCTCTCTAGGAACTCTATTTGGACGTAGAGTTTGTAGCCATTGTAGTCTCCCTCCCAGCTCCCTGCATACTTAGGGAGGAGGCGATGGGTATCTTTGAGATAGAGGGTGCCCTTACGTGGGAGCTCCTTTGGTAGGACACTCCCATCGTTATTCTCTAGGGGCATCACCTTCTGACCTAGAGCTGTCAGTGTAGATAACCCTATGAGGAGAAGGGATAGGATATAGCGTTTCATTAGGCTGGGCGTAAATATAAGTTCATTCAGGGAGGCCTTCCCGCATGTGGTGTCCCTATTGATAGGGGGCACACACCAATAGCTTTGACCAGCCTCTATGGCAAAGATACAGAAATACCCTATTGAACTAATACCCTTCACTCCCAGCACTCACCGCCCCTCCCCTCCTCCATCCCTACCTCTTCTGTGGCCTCATCCGAAGGACACCCTGAGGTAAGCCCCCTAGAGCCGACTGTAGAGAGGGACGCAGAGGACGCTCCGAGGGGCTTCCCTAAGTGGCTATTTATCAAGCATTCCGAAAGGGCTAAAACGAACATACCGAGAACGCCATATAGGACTCGGTATGTTCGCACTCATCACCTATGTAAGGTGACGACACCGAACATACCGAGAGCGCTTCCCCGTTCTCGGTATGTTCGTTTTAGCCCTCTCAGAATGCCCCTCACACGCACTATTTCGCTTATGCCATAGATCCCCCCGAGAGGGAGGTCGGGAGAATAGCATTCGTCTAAGGAGATCCCTCTACACAGAGGAAACAAAAAGACTAATAATCAAACAAATAAACCATATACCGAGGATGGGGATATGGTTATAAAAAACTTCTTAACTTTGCTCTTGAGGAAGGGGGGAAGACCCTCCCTCCTCGAGGCACATATTCCATTTTATTCTTCTATATAGCTCCTGTATAGGATCGTCGGGATGTCACTAGACACTCGATGAGCGTATGGGCATCCGTGCCCTGCTACGCTATACAAGAAGAACACCCCCACAGACTCTGTGGGCTGGGGGCGTCAGCCGCTCCTACCAGCAGGAGCATCGTCCCCGGTAGTCCGAAGGCTGTTGCCTCTGAGAAGGAGAAAGCTCCCCCCGATGTCACAAGGCACCGGGAGACCCCTCGGGAGCCAACCCCTATCTCAACTCCTCGAGATCAGACCGCCCCCAGCGTGTCTCTCGAGCCGCTGCGGGAAGAGCATCACCCTCATCCTGAAACAACCTAAAGAGAGTAAGGAGTCTAAAGGCGGGAGGCCCGGAGGCTCTTCGGGCTCTACCCACAGCCCTAGACGTAGAGAGGGACTCAGCTCCACACGGAGTCCCCCTCCCCACTGCTGGGGTGACCGCCACCGTCCCCGTAGGCTCATATAGAGCCCTCGGGGACGTTTACGCTTCTCGTGGATGAGGAGTATCTCATCTCCACATAAGCGAACGAGATAGAGCTCCTCGCACACTTTATGCCTCGCGCGCGAACGTATTTATATAGGAGCGGTAAAGGCTAAGAGCGGTAGGTACTCTATCTAGGGCTGGTAGGTGAAAATACGTATCTTTGCATTTGTATGAACTTAGCGCAACTACAGACAGGAGATAAGGCAGTCATCGTGCGGGTGGGAGGCTCGGGAGCCTTCCGTAAGCGCATCCTAGAGATGGGCTTCGTGCAGGGTAAGGAGATCATGTCCGTACACAATGCTCCCCTCAAGGATCCTATCTACTACAAAATACTTGACTACAACGTCTCGCTCCGTCGTAAGGATGCCGAGCTCATCGAGGTGCGTCCCCTAGAGCCTCTCACAGAGGTTCATCCCGAGGAAGAGCAAGACACGGACCTCCTCCCCGACCCTCAGCTCCATAGCCTACATCGTATGCAGGGACGTGGGCAGAGCACCAAGCTCCCCACCCTACGCATCGCCCTGCTGGGTAACCCCAACTGTGGGAAGACCTCCCTCTTCAACCAAGCTAGCGGAGCACACGAGCACGTGGGCAACTACAGCGGGGTCACCGTGGAGGCCAAGACGGGACATATCTACTACGCTGGCTACAGGCTCGAGCTCATCGACCTCCCCGGCTCCTACTCCCTCTCCCCCTACAGCCCCGAGGAGCTCTACATACGCAACTATATCACGGGCGATGAGCGACCCGATCTGATCCTCAACGTCATCGACACGTGCAACCTAGAGCGTAACCTCTACCTCACCCTCCAGCTCAAGGAGCTAGGTCTACCCGTCGTCGTAGCCCTCAATATGTTCGATGAGTTCATCGCACGCAAGGAATACTTCGACTACCCTCGCCTCTCTCGCCTACTGGGTGTGCCTATGATCCCCACCGTATGCCGTACGGGGCTCGGACTAGAGGCACTCTTCGATGAGATCATCTCCCTAGCCCCAGGCATCAAGTCAGGCGACACCGAGCTCTTCGACGCCGAGCATGGTAGGCTTCGCCCCATACGTATCCCCTATGGCCCTACGCTCGACCCAATGATCGAGGAGCTGACAGCCAAGGTCATAGAGCATACCTCACAGCACGATCCGATCCAGGCACGCTCCACTGCGATCAAGCTCCTAGAGCGTGACGAGGACATCGAGAGCCAACTCCTACACCGATATGCACGTGGGGGCTTCCTGCTGTCCGCCCGAGACTTTGCCCTGCACCGTCTCAAGGAGGAGCGCAGTGAGGAGGCAGAGGCTCTGATCACCGACGCTCGCTACGGCTTCATCTCGGGTGCACTGAAGGAGACCTACCGCCCCAAGCATAGTGGCAAGCGCACCCTCACCGACCGCATCGACGACATCGTGACCCACCGCCTGTGGGGCTTCCCGATCTTCCTAGCACTGATGGTCTTCATGTTCTTCTGTACCTTTGCCCTCGGTCAGTATCCTATGGATCTCATTGACCTAGGAGTGGCGAAGCTCGGAGAATGGGTAGGCAGTATCATGGCCGAAGGCCCCCTAAGAGACCTCATCGTCGATGGGATCATCGCCGGGGTAGGCGGTGTCATCGTCTTCCTACCCCAGATCGTCATCCTCTACCTCTTCATCTCCCTACTGGAGGATAGTGGATATATGGCTCGGGCAGCCTTCATCATGGACAAGCTCATGCACAAGATGGGCTTACATGGGAAGTCCTTTATCCCGCTCATCATGGGCTTTGGCTGTAATGTGCCAGCGGTGATGAGCACCCGTATGATCGAGAGTCGGAAGAGTAGGCTGGTGACGATGCTCGTACTGCCCTTCATGAGCTGCTCGGCACGTCTACCGGTGTACATCCTGCTGGCTGGAGCCTTCTTCCCGATCCCATGGCAGGCAACCCTCGTCCTATTCTCCCTCTACCTCATCGGGGTACTCGTGGCGGTATGCTCGGCACGGCTTCTGAAGAGCACGGCCTTCAAGGGCGAGGATATCCCCTTCGTCATGGAGCTCCCCCCCTATCGCACCCCGACACCCCGCTCGATCCTCATCCATGTCTGGACCCGAGCCAAGCAGTACCTACAGAAGATGGGTACCGTGATCCTTGCAGCCTCTATCCTTGTTTGGTTTATGAGCTACTACCCTAGGCAGAACGAAGCCCGTGCCACTAAGGACCAGCAAGTGGAGGCTATACAAGCCTCCCTCCTCCCCGAGGCAGAGAAGCAGGCAAGGGTGGACTCTCTGGAGCATGCCTTCGCCACATACCATCAGGAGCAGTCGATCATCGGACGCATTGGGCACATCAGTGAGCCCATCATCCGTCCCCTCGGCTTCGACTGGAAGATGGGGGTAAGTATCGTCTCAGGGCTTATGGCCAAGGAGGTCGTCGTCAGCACCATGGGGGTCATCTACACGGGCTCAGGGGATGATGGCGAGGAGGCGGTAGCTCAGCTCTCCGAGCGTATGCGCACAGAGCGACGAGCCGATGGGTCACCATCCTTCACCCCGGTCATTGCCTATACGTTCATGCTCTTCGTGCTCCTCTACTTCCCCTGCATCGCCACACTGATTGCGATCGGGCGTGAGGCTGGACACTGGCGCTGGGGAGCTTTTGCCGCTGTGTACTCCTGTGCACTAGCTTGGCTTGCTTGCTTTGTCGTCTATCAAATATCCCTACTGCTGGGATAAATTCAGGTATCGTATGCTTCAGGAAATCATTGCCCTCACGATCGTCGGCATTGTCCTCTTCTTCATCGGGCGTTCTCTGGTGAGGATGCTCCGCCCTAAGAAGGGTGATAAGGGGTGTGGTGGGTGCTCCGGCTGCTCGGGCTGTGGGCACTAGCCCTCTATCCCTAGTACTAGCACTTCGCTTTAGATCACCCCTTTGCTAGCTATTATGTCGTCCTATCCATATTCTTTATGATCCTAGATATCCTCCTTTTCATTGTAGGTATTATCCTCATCATCGTAGGGGCCAACTATCTGACCGAGGGAGCTTCGGTACTAGCTCGTCGCTTCGGGGTATCTCCCCTCGTCGTGGGGCTCACCATAGTGGCCTTCGGTACCTCCTCCCCCGAGCTCATCGTCAGCCTAATGTCTGCCCTCAAGGGTAATTCGGACATAGCGATGGGAAACGTCGTCGGGAGCAACATCTTCAACGTGCTCATCATCGGAGGTATCACCGCCCTCGTCACCCCGATCACGATCACCAGAAGCACCATACGTCGTGAGATCCCCCTGATGATCCTTGCCTGCCTTGTCCTCTCGGTAATGGCTCTTGACCGGATCTTCGCAGGCACAGGAGAGATAGAGAACGTACTGAGCCGCAGTGAGGGGATAGTGCTACTCGGCTTCTTCTTGATCTTCCTCACCTACACCTTTGCTATTGCCAAGGGTGAGCCCGATGACCCACATGCTACCCCCGACACAGAGAGACGCTACCCACTGTGGCTACTCATCATCTTTATCATCGGCGGGCTAGCAGGTCTGATTGTGGGAGGAGACTTCTTCGTCAATTCAGCCTCCAGCATAGCTCGTACCCTAGGGATGAGCGAGGGCTTCATCGGACTGACCATCGTAGCGGCAGGCACATCACTGCCAGAGCTAGCGACCTCAGTAGCCGCAGCACTCAAGAAGGAACCCGAGATAGCCGTCGGGAACATCGTAGGGTCAAACATCTTCAACATATTCTTCATCCTCGGTACGACAGCTACCGTCACCCCGATCCGCATCGGTGGAGTCTCGACACTTGACTTCCTAGTGATGACCTTCTCTGCGATCCTGCTGTATGTCTTCGCCGTCCTCTTCGGTCAGCGAGTGATCAAGCGTGCAGAGGGTGCTGTGCTCGTCCTGTGCTTCGTCTTATACACTGCCTACCTCATCTCTCAGCTCTAACTCCCCTCAGTCCCCCGCTATGTCACAGCCTAGTCTTAGCTTCACGCCCGAGGAAGAAGCCCTCATCCAGCAGGAGTACGAAGCACTGATCAGTGACTATATCGCCTCACCACATCGCAAGAAGACGGAGATCATCGACCAAGCCTTCCGCCTAGCGTGTCATGCCCATGGTCTCGTACGCCGTCGCAGTGGTGAGCCCTATATCCTACACCCTATAGCCGTAGCACGTATCGTCTGTAAGGAGATCGGGCTTGGCTCTACCTCCATCTGCTCGGCTCTACTGCATGATGTGGTCGAGGATACGGAGTATACGGTGGAGGATATCCGTCGGAGCTTCGGGGACAAGATTGCCCAGATCGTAGAGGGACTTACCAAGATCTCCACAGAGCAGGTACCACAGAACATCGATAGCCTACAGGCGCAGAACATACGCAAGCTCCTACTGACCATCGGGGATGATGCACGTGTGATCCTTATCAAGATCGCTGACCGCCTGCACAACATGCGTACCCTCTCCTCCATGAAGCCAGAGAAGCAGCTGAAGATAGCAGGTGAGACCTCCTTCTTCTATGCACCTCTAGCGGATCGTCTGGGGCTCTTCTCTATTAAGACGGAGCTGGAGGACCTTAGCTTCCGCTACGAGCATCCCGAGGCCTACGAAGAGATACTACGCAAGGTAAGGGAGACGGAGGCAGGGCGTGAAGACCTCTTCCAGCGCTTCGCTGCACCACTGAAGCTCCGCTTCGACAGTATGGGGCTGAGCTATGAGATGAAGACCCGAGTCAAGGGGTGCTTCTCCATCTGGCGTAAGATGCAGCTCAAGGGCATTCCCTTCGAGGAAGTCTACGACCTCTTCGCCGTACGTATCATCTTCGATAACCAGGATGGTTACCCAGAGAAGAACCGCTGCTGGGACATCTACACAGCGATCACCGAGGTCTACCGTAACCGCCCAGATCGCCTAAGGGACTGGATCTCCACCCCCAAGGGTAACGGCTATCAAGCCCTGCACCTCACCGTACTAGGCCCCGATGCTCAGTGGATAGAGGTGCAGGTACGTAGCCGGCGCATGGATGAGATAGCAGAGAAGGGACTGGCGGCACACTGGCGATACAAAAACAACGACGTTGAGGAGGATCACGAGCTCGAGGTCTGGCTGGATACGATCCGTGAGGTACTGAACCATCCTGACTCGAAGGGTATGGAGTTCCTCAATACCGTTCACCTCAGCCTCTATGCCCACGACATCACGGCCTTCACCCCTAAGGGTAGACCGATCACGCTACCGATCAATGCTAGCGTCCTCGACTTCGCCTACGCCGTACACACCGATCTAGGAGACACGTGTATTGGGGCGAAGGTCAATCACAAAGTAGTCCCTATCTCCCACCGCCTCTCCAATGGGGATCAGGTAGAAGTCCTGACCAGTAAGATGACGCAGCCTGCTGCCGAATGGCTGGACTTCGTCAGCACAGCTTACGCTAAGGTCAAGATCGAGACTGCCCTAAGACGTCGCCAACGTGAAGCCATAGCCCGAGGTGAAGAACGCCTTAGCGAGGAGCTCGAGCGTTATGGGGAGCAGCTCTCGGCTTCTCTGCTCAACCGCTTGACCTTCCTATATCACTTTGACAAGCCAGACACCTTCCTCCGCTATATCGGCGAAGGGACATTCACCTTCCCCGAAGACTTTGAGCGTACACTCAAGAGCAAGGGAAGTAACCCCAGCCGTAGCAATAGGATTACCCGTACGATCTCCTCACTCTTCGGGGGCAAGGAGCGGGAGAGCGAAGTCCATCCTGCTACCGCAGCCTCCACTCCGATAGACCGCAGTCATCCCTATGAGCTCAGTGAGCACGATGGGCGACTTAACTATATCATTGCCCCCTGCTGTCACCCGATACCTGGGGATGATGCCCTAGGCATACTCACGGACGAAGGGCAGGTCATCGTCCACCGACGTTCCTGTCCCGAGGCCACTCGGTATAAGACGGCACAGGGGGATCGCCTCCTCTCCACCCTCTGGGGACATCACTATACACCCCGCTTTGAGACGACCCTGATGATACGAGGCATTGACTCTAAGGGGCTGCTGAACGCTATCACGCAGGTCCTGCTAGAGGACTTCAAGGTAAGTATCAGCGAGATCCACATGGTGACCCACGAAGGTATCTTCGAAGGGCGTATCACCGTACAGGTGCTTAGTGGCCATCAGGTAGAGTCCATCTGTCACATCCTTAGACGTAATAAGGCGATCCACGAAGCCTATCGTCTCTCGGAGCTTGACCAGGGATAAGGCTCGGCCACTCTCCCCCTAGACTACTTAATGGATACCGCACAAAGGCCTATTCACGTCATGGCTAAAGCAGCTGGAGCTAGCTGTAATATGCGCTGTGACTACTGCTATTATCTGGACAAGGAGCGACTCTACAGAGATACCGAGAGTACTACGCCAGCCACGATGATGCCCGAGGAGTATCTAGAGCGATACATCCGCCAGTACATCGAGGCACAGCCCGAGGGCATCCCCGTGACCTTTACTTGGCATGGTGGCGAGGCCCTGCTTCGCCCACTATCTTTCTATCAGCGAGCCATCCAGCTACAGGAGAAGTACGGCAAGGGTCGTCTCATTGAGAATACCCTCCAGACGAATGGTCTACTGCTTAGTCAGGCTTGGTGCCAATTCTTCCGTGAGCACGAATGGCTCATAGGCATCTCGCTGGATGGCACGAAGGAGATGCACGACCGCTATCGGCGCACCGTGTCGGGTCTCCCTACCTTCGAGCGGGTGATGCGCGGGGTCAAGCTCCTACAGGACAACGCTGTAGAGTTCAACATCCTCGCCACTGTCAATCGCTACAATGCGGAGGAACCTCTAGCCTTCTACCACTTCCTCAAGAGCATTGGCAACCCCTACATCCAGTTTGCACCCATCGTAGAGCGTCTACGCACGGGGGCTAAGAGGCACGCTTTCGTTGAAGCGCCATTCATCACCGAGCATCCCGAGGAACGTCTCCTGCACGATGACGGGGAGGTCTCCATGGCTCCCTATAGCATCCTGCCCGAGCAGTGGGGCTACTTCATCACCACGATCTTCGACGAATGGGTACGCACGGATGTGGGCAAAGTCTTCGTACAGCTCTTCGATGCCACCCTTGCCTCTTGGATGGGAGTCCCTCCGGGTGTCTGCCTATTCCTACCCGAGTGTGGGCACGCTGCCGCACTCGAGCATAACGGGGATCTCTACAGCTGTGACCACTTCGTCTATCCTCGCTATCGCCTCGGAAACATCTCCGAGTCTCCCATACGAGAGCTGATGGATCTCCCCGAGCAAATCACCTTTGGGAAGGCGAAGAAGCAAGGTCTCACCGAGCAGTGTAAGGACTGCGAATTTCTCTTTGCATGCTGGGGAGAGTGCCCCAAGAACCGCTTCGCACACAGCCATACAGGTGAGCCAGGGCATAACTATCTCTGTCGGGGCTACTACCAGTTCTGGTCACACGTCGCTCCCTATATGGACTACATGAAGGCTTGCCTGATGCAAGGCCTCCCTCCTGCTCAGGTCATGCATTGGGTTGCCAGCCAAGGCTAAGCTCCCCCTCCCCACCCTCCTTCGGTTACTCTCCCCGCCCGCTGCCCCACGCTTAGCGCAGCAAGGCCTATCCCCTGCTCCTCGTGTCCTCTGAATAGGTGCATTTAGCACCTCCACAGAGGGTACGAGGAGTCTTATTTTGGGGTATTGGGGGAAGGGCTTCACGTGGTTATGGGGATACCTCTCGAAGAGCAACAAGCATACCTCATCGCAGGTGGTAAGCCTACCTCACGAGGGGTCACAGGCATACCTGATCGCAGATAGTAAGCCTACCTCACGAGGGGTTACAGGCATACCTGATCGCAGATAGTAAGCCTACCTCATGGGAGGCAGGAAGAGACCCTCCACCATGGGTTCTGGGAGGAGCGTCCAAGGTACATAGAAGAAATTGCGGGTAAACATAAAGGCTTCCAATTCGTAAGAAAATGGTATATTCGCAAATATTCATTACCTTTACAGCGAAGAAGACACTAGGGTGTGGTGCAGACTCTCCCTACAAAAATGCCTCCTGAAGTAATGATACAGACTGCTCTCACTCTACTATTGTTCTTGCTCATATTAAGCAAGTTCCACTCCACATTCGGCTCCCGTAGCATAGAGAATGGGGTGACTAGGCAAGCTATTGGGTTCTTTCCCGTACCCCTTCTTTGACTTTTAGTGTAGCCTCTTCCTATTTGTAAATTCACAATAAACATCATATCGCAATGAAACAATTTCCCTTTTACCTGCTACTGGCCTCAATGCTCCTAGCTCTGCCCCTAAGGGCTCAGGAGAAGAAGGACGCTCGCCTGCTCCCTCTGATCAACTTTGAGATTATAGACACAGCTCAGCTCAAGGTCACCTATAAGTACGACTTCGTAGACTCGGCTAAGACCTACACCAATGCGATGGTACTCCTCGTCGGGCCCAAGGTACAGACCTTCCAGGGCGAAGCCGACTACCACATGGACTCCCTAGGGGTAAGCCTAGAGGGGAAGGCTTATCCGACCCCTTACCTTACCGCTAAAATGAACCAGTTCCCTCCCAAGAGATCGACCACCGAGTGGAAGGTCTACACTGGCTATCCCAGCGGTATGGTCTCCATCACAGACCGAGTACTAGCTACCCGATACCTCTCGGAGGAACGTCTAGAGACTCCTGCGTGGAAGCTCCAAAGAGGATACACGAAGAATATCATGGGCTATACCTGCTACCAAGCCGAGACCGACCTCTATGGCCGCCACTGGATCGTATGGTATGCCCCCCAGCTCCAGTGCTCTGCAGGTCCATGGGTTCTAAGGGGACTCCCCGGGCTGATCGTAGAGGCTTATGACAGCGAGCAGATCCACAGGTTCTCCCTAGAGAGCGTAGCATCGCTCAAGGCACCTATCCCATACGTCGTCAGCAACTACTTCATGCTCCCCCGTGACCGTGTCGTCAAGGACTATATGAGGTATGCAGAGGATCTCGATGAGAGCCTTATCCAGTCGGGTATGGTCACTCCTGAGGAGATGGCCATCTCTGAGAAGAAGAAAAACCGCCGACGTATCCCCTTCGTCCCCCTCAGACGTATCACTATGGAGGAAGCAAGACGATAGAGAGTCATTCCCAACGAGAGGTCTAGGCACTGTTGCCTAGGCCTCTCTTTTTGTATCCGCCCTGCTCCACCCCTACCTTCGCTGTCTACACGAGGAGAAGCCAAGAAAGCCGAGCATACAAACAAGATCTAGCCACACGTTGTTAAAAAGACAGTGAGCCCCCTATTCCAGACTTGGGGCTCTACCGATCCCGATCCGCATGATGCCTATCAAACTAGATCCATATATAACAGACAATGAACCGACGAGTAACGTTTATCCTCGCCCTCTGCTTGCTCGTAGCCGTAGGGGGCTTCGCCTGCATGACGAACACCAAGGAAACGAAGAAGACTATCAGTATGACTAAGACAAAAGAAATCTACCTAGCGGGAGGATGCTTCTGGGGCACAGAGCACTTCTTCAAGCAAGTACGTGGCGTCATCGCTACCGAGGTAGGCTATGCAAATGGCCACACGGAGTACCCCACCTACGAGGAGGTCTGCCAGCACAACACGGGCTTCGCAGAGGCTGTACATATCACCTACGCTCCCGAGCAGATTAGCCTAGATCAGCTCCTTGACCTCTACTTCCTCACCATCGATCCCACCACACTCAATCGCCAGGGAGGTGACATCGGGGATCAGTACCGCACCGGCATCTACTACTCCGATAGTCTCGATCTGCCTACGATACAGGCTGCACTCACGAAGCTACAGAAGCAACACTCAGCTCCCCTCATGATCGAGATGAAGCCATTGAGCAACTTCTACAGCGCAGAGGAGTATCACCAAGATTACTTAGACAAGAATCCTTCGGGCTACTGTCACATACGGCCCGAGCTCTTCACCCTAGCACGAGAAGCTAATCCCTACGCCAAGCCCTCCGACGAAGAACTCAAACAGCGACTAACACCTATCCAGTATGCTGTCACCCAGAAGAATGGCACAGAGCACCCATTTGACAATGACTACTGGGACGAGCATCGCGAGGGAATCTATGTGGACATCACCACAGGTGAGCCCCTATTTACCTCGCTAGATAAGTTTGACTCTGGCTGTGGGTGGCCGAGCTTCTCTCGCCCTATCGATACCACACGTATCGACGAACGTGCCGACCACTCCCTCGGCATGCGACGCATCGAGGTGCGAAGCAAGGCGGGCAACGCTCACCTCGGTCACGTCTTCGACGATGGCCCTAGGGAGCTAGGAGGCCTGCGCTACTGCATCAATAGCGCCGCCCTGCGCTTCATCCCCAAGGAGCAAATGATACAAGCGGGCTACGGGAAGTACCTCTATCTACTAGACAAGAAGAGAAAGTAACCCCACCTCTCATCGCCCAGCATACCTAGGGAGCACGTCTCGGGGTAGGGGCATGCCTCAGCATGCCCTACCCCGAGATACGTTTGTACGCATAGCGATACACCCGAGTACTCAGGCCTAGTATCCCCATACCTCCCGCCCAAAGTAGGAGGTATGGGGCTTAATCACCTCCCCAAGTCTACTCACACACAGCAGATACAGATGAGCCGAGGCATCCAAATAGCCTCCGTCATCGTGGATCCTTCGTAGTCCCCAAAGCAATCATATCAGGAGACCCCTAATCACCTATGTAAGGTGACGAGGACGCTCTTACCGAGAGCGCCACTGCGCTCCTATAAGGATCGTCTCCATCACCTATGTAAGGTGATGAAGGTACCCCTACCGAGCGTATGTCTGTTCGCCCGGTGAGGGTACCCTCGTCCGCTGGGGCTGTGGGGTATGCCGAGCCTTAGGCTGAGAGAGGGACGTCTCCCCTCTTCATCCCATCTTTATTTCACTGATTAGAAGGAGAAAGGTCATGGGCGCATTGACAAAAGAAGCTACAAAGTCCTCCCCGTAGGGAGTAATCTCACCGAGGACGTCACTCAGTGAAGGCTGATGGTTCGCAGAAAGTCCTCGGATGTTGATGCGTCAGCCCTGTGCTCCTGCATCTCTTTGCACTTGATTGAAGAGCGTTTTTTCTACCTTTGCTTTGCGGAAAAGGGGTGGACACAAGCCCTCCAAGCTAAACAGGGGACTCCGTCCAGGCTTTCTCCCTCTGAATAGCCGAAAGAAGGGCTTACTCCTCTTACCAAGCAAGACTCAAAGACAACAGAGGGAAGTCTCCCTCCTTACACGACTACAACACCTCCTGCTTATGCGCAAACTAACTAACTCTCCTTGGCTTTATCCTCTGGCCATCGTTACCCTAGGGATTGTGGTGTATCTCTTTCCCTATCTCCCACCATTTAGCTCACAGAGGGATTGCCGCCCCACACAGCTGACAAGCCTCCTCATCGGGCTAGCTGTACTCTTCACTGTGGTACGTCCTGGGTGGAAAAGCTGGCACATGCTCGTCGCCACTCTAGCCTCAGCTCTGGTGGCAGTAGCCCTAAACCTTTCGTTCTTCGACTAATAATCTTAGGCGGTTACTAGATACAGTGGGGATGCCTACCTATTGGGAAGGTATCCCCACTTATCTTTAGGCTGGTCCGTCTTGCGATCGGTGATGGTCAGAATGGCCTCGCCCCCATAAGCCCCGAGGATCAAGTCCATCTCTAAGTCCCCCATGCGCCCCTGCTCGGCTACGATGGCAGGACGCTCCTCGACGCTCTTGTAGCGACTACGCTTCTTGCTGTTTCATATCAATCTCTCAATTACAGCCTTTGGATCGCCTAGCCAGCGCACCTAAAAAGGCGCTGGCTTTCTCTTTATCCCTACCGTTGCGCTTACGGATGGAATGGGCAACAGCACCGCCCGCTCCTAGTAAAAATCCCTATCTTTGCATCTAAAGTATCTAGCGATAATAGAGATAAGAAACATGCTCGCAGAAGACGAAGAACTATACGAAACGACCCCACTCCAAGAGCCCCCTACCAGTCCCGAACCCGCCGACGAAGAGAGCGAGCAGGAGCAGGAGCCTATCTACCAGCCATCCGAAGGACTACTCTATCGTCCTGAGATGGGGAATCTATCACGTATGTACCGTACGTGGTTCCTAGACTATGCCTCCTACGTTATCTTAGAGCGTGCCGTACCTCATATCGATGATGGACTGAAGCCTGTACAGCGACGTATCCTCTATAATATGAAGAAGGTCGATACAGGTAAGCTCATCAAGGTAGCCAACATCGTGGGGGAAACCATGAAATACCACCCCCACGGAGATGCCTCCATCAACGACGCTCTCGTCCAACTGGGACAGAAGGGATACCTCATCGACACTCAGGGCAACTGGGGGAACATCCTCACCGGAGATGCTGCTGCGGCAGGCCGATACATCGAGGCTAAGCTCTCCATCTTTGCCCTCGAAGCCGTCTTCAGTGACCGAGTAACCCCATGGAAGAAGACCTATGATGGGACTACGGATGAGCCCGTAGCCCTTCCCGTCAAGTTCCCTCTCCTCCTAGCCCAGGGAGCTGAGGGCATCGCCGTAGGGCTCTCCTCCAAGATCCTCTCGCATAACTTCGTCGAGCTTGCCCAGGCAGCCTGCGCCTACCTCAGAGGGGAGAGCTTCACCCTCTACCCCGACTTCCCCACCGGAGGGATGATCGATGTCTCCCGCTACAACGATGGGGAGCGTGGCGGAAGCCTCAAGTCTCGTGCGAAGATCGATAAGCTAGATCCTAAGACCCTTAGTATCTCCGAGCTCCCCGCAGGTAAGACCACTACCACCCTCATAGAGTCCATACTCAAGGCCGTAGAGAAGGGCAAGATCCGCATCCGACGTGTCGATGATATGACGGCTGCCACTACGGACATCCGCCTAACCCTTGCCCCTGGTGTCTCCTCGGACAAGGCCATAGATGCCCTCTATGCCTTCACCGACTGCGAGGTCAGCATCTCCCCCAACTGCTGTGTGATCTACGAGGAGAAGCCTCTCTTCACCTCCGTAAGCGAACTCCTTCGCTATAGCGTCGAGAGGACAAAGTACCTTTTCACAGAGGAGCTGAAGATCATGCTTCAGGAGAAGGAAGAGGCCTACCTAGCTGCCTCCCTAGAGCGTATCTTCATCGAGGAACGTATCTATAAGGACAAGGAGTTCGAAGAAGCCCAGAGCGAGGCCGCTGCACTTGCTCATGTAGCGGAGCGACTCATCCCCTTCCACGATCGCCTACTGCGTGCCGTGACCGAGGACGACCTAAAGCGTCTGCTCGAGATCCGCATGGCTCGCATCCTACGCTTTAACCTCCCCAAGCACGAAGCCTACCTACTACAGCTAGAGGAGGAGCTCAAGCAGCTCCACCACGACCTAGAGCATATCGTAGAGTACACCATACGCTGGTACGAACACTTGATCAACCGCTATGGGGAAGCCTACCCACGCCGCACCAAGATCACCAGCTTCGGCACAATCGAGGCCACCAAGGTGGCAGAGCTAGACACAAAGCTCTACATCAACCGCGAAGAGGGCTTCATCGGTACCGCTCTACGTGACGCAGAGTTCGTATGTAACTGTTCCTCCCTTGACGAGATCATTGTCTTCCTCCGCTCTGGGAAGTACTTCGTATGTAAGGTCGAAGAGAAACGCTTCTATGGACAGGAAGAGGTGATCCATATCGCCCGCTACCAGAGGGGCGATGAACGTACCATCTACAACGTGATGTACCGAGATGGTAAGGTAGGGGCAGTATATGCCAAGCGATTCAACGTGCTCTCCATCATCCGTGATCGTATCTATGACCTCACCCGAGGGAAAGACCGCTCACGCATCCTATACTTCTCTGCCAACACCAATGGCGAGGCCGAGAAGGTCTCCATCAAGCTCAAGATACGGAATGCCCGACAGCGCCTCTTCCAGTTCGAGAAGGACTTCTCTGATCTCCCGATCAAGACACGCAGTAGTGTGGGTCTACTCGTGACCAAGGCAGAGGTACATAGTATCACGCTACTCTCTAAGGGCTTCTCCACGCTAGGTGGACGGGACGTGTGGTTCGACCGTGACGTCATGCGCCTCAACTACAACGGGCAGGGCACCTATCTAGGCTCCTTCCACGCTCGGGATCATGTCCTGATCATCCTTACCAATGGCGAATGCTACACTACGGACTTCAGTGACAGCATTCACATAGAGGAGAACCTCCTACGTATCGAGAAGCACCAGCCGCTGAAGATATGGACAGCTGTCTACTACAATGCCAAGAGCCAGCGCGAGTATATCAAGCGCTTCATGATCGAGGCAGAGCAGCGGCGGGAGCAAATCCTCGGGGACAATCCCGACAACAAGCTACTGATCCTGACCGACACCTACTACCCACGCCTCAGCCTAGGACACAAGGACAAGAAGGGAGAGCTCCAGCTCACAGAGCTTGACGTGGAGACCTTCATTCAGGTCAAGGGCATACGGGCACAGGGCAACCAGCTAGCCAAGTATCCGCTAGACCTCATCGAGGAGCTTCCTCCCCTAAAGGAAGGCCCTACCTTCGAGGAAGAAGAGCCCGAAGGTCAGCCCCAGGAGGAAGAGGAAGACCTCTTCCCCTCCTCGGACTTCGAGATAGCCACTGATGACACTACCCCAAGATGAGCAGACTCTACACCCTACTCGTCCTCCTCATCCTAGCCCCAGCAAGGCTGTGGGCTGTAGAGGCTTCCACTGACGCTGACAGCGTGTCCAGGGGCACAATGCGCAAGGTGCCCTTGCTGACCATAGCGCCTCCGCACGAGCGTTACTACAACGTCACGATGAGGACACGGGCTCTCGGTATAGGCGGAATACTCCTAGGTGAGGAATACCTCTCCCCGCTCAACTATGGGGGTACATACCTCTCCTTCGTATCGCAGTCCATTCATCTTGGTTACAAGCAGTCGGAGGAGGAGCTCCTCCCCCCAGAGGCATCTGTCCCCCTCCGACCACGGACAGCTGACCATGACTGGCTCCACCACTCCCTCTTCACCCTTGGCTATGGGAATAGCACCAATCCCGCTGGCAACGCAAGTATCTATAGCCTTGACCTCACCTACAGCCGAAGTCTCCTACGTAAGCTAAGTAGCGGCAGAGTCGGCAACCTTGCCCTCGGGGGAGGTATAGGTGGATATGTATCTGGGCTGTACAGCAACCGCAATGGGAACAACCCCGGTACCGTCCATGCCTCCCTTGGGCTTGACCTAGCACTCCTCTATAGCTACCGCTTTGGGAGCGAGCACTTCCCTGTACTCGTCAAGGCTTTTGCAGGGCTACAGCTCGCTGGTGTAGCCTTTGCCCAAGAGTTCGGCGAGAGCTACTACGAGCTCTATTACTACACGAAGCCGAAGAATAGGCTGACCTTTGTCCATCCCTTCAACAACCTCACCGGGCAGCTCTATGCCAGCATCGAACTCCCCCTCCTCGACTACGGCATCATCTCTCTAGGCTACCGACTCGGGGCAGAGAATAGACACCTAAGGCGCCTACACTCTTACCAGACCACCCAGAGCCTAATCGTAGGCTTCACCACCACCCATCTCCCCCTAGGTGGACGACGTGTCACCAAGGCCACTCACCCCTCACTCCCTCTCTAAGTATGCTCCGCAAGATCCTATACAGCCTCACCCTCCTGGGGCTGAGCCTAACAGCTTGCTCGACGAAGGAGGAGTTCACTAGTGACCCCTACAAGAACTATGATCAGCTCTGGCAGATCCTAGATAGAAACTACTGCTACTTCGACATCAAGCTCCCTCAGGGTGTCTCCTGGCGTGATCTCTACCACAAGCACGCTGCAGAGCTACGCCCGGGGATGACGACCGACTCCCTTTTCCTCGTGATGACCAAGCTCCTCGCTGAGCTCAAGGATGGGCACGTGAACCTCTCTACCGCCTTTGACTACGGCCGTTACTGGAAATGGAAGACTGACTTCCCTAAGACCTTCGATACCGAGCTCACCGAGGCCTACCTAGGCGACAGCTATCGCATAGCAGGCGCCCTGCAGTACACGACCCTATTGTATAATGGGCATGCCCCGGACAGCATCGGATATATCCGCTTAGCGAGCTTCAGCTCGGGACTATCAAGTGCCAATATCAACGCTGCCCTCTCACGTCTCGTGAAGTGTCGGGCGCTCATCATCGATATTAGGAACAATGGCGGTGGCCAAGTCACCCACTCTGATATGCTCGCCCGCCACTTCATCATTGAGCGCAAGCTCATAGGCTTCATCTCCCACAAGACGGGGCCGGGACACCGGGACTTCTCCCAGCGTCAGCCCCTCTACCTAGAACCTCTCTCTAGGGGGATCAAGTGGCAGCGTCCCGTCGTCCTACTCGTAGACCGAGGGGTCTACAGTGCAGCCAATGACTTCACGCTGCGGATGAAGGGACTACGCTTCGTCACCGTGATGGGCACACAGACGGGCGGAGGTGCTGGCCTGCCGATGTCCTCGGAGCTCCCCAACGGCTGGGGGGTACGCTTCTCCTCAAGTAGGACGTATGATGCCTCGGGGGCAGACGTAGAGTTCGGGATACAGCCCGACTACGAGCTCACCTTCGATCTAGCGCAGGCCAACTCAGGCTACGATACGATGATCGAGGGAGCAGTCTCTTATCTAAAGGAGCGATTCGAACGCTTCAAGCGCACTCGTCGCTGGGAGAAGTAACCCATCCCCTTCCACATCTCCCTCACACATAGCCTAGTGTGGGGTATGGAAAGTCCTAGTACGACAGCCACAGCGATGGCTTCGTACTAGGACTTTCCCCTTATACCTTCCCCGTACCAAGTGTAGTTTGTATCTTTGTCTCTACATCGCCTCTTCCCTATGTCTCGGCTTCGCTACGGGGGAGTGGCCTATTACGTCACAATACACATAATAAATTAGGATGAAACGAACTCGTATCTGCCTTGCTCTAGCTACCCTGCTACTACCTGCAGTTAGCTCGGAGGCACAGGTGCTCACACGAGGGAAGAGCTTCGGCACACACCCCCTCTCTCGCCCTGTCCTCATAGACTCGGTCAATCTAAGCAACACCGCTTTTGACCTCACGAGTCTCATCAAGCGCCCCTACCAGAGCGAGGGATGCAAGGCTACCTCTGTGTCGGCCTCTGCCAAGGGCTTCATCACTGTACCTAAGAGTACCGCACCCTCTGCCCCTGCCTCCCTCTCCGTCTTCACCTTCGATGCTGTCTCCCCCACCTACACCAAGGGGAACCTCCGCCTCTATGGCCGTGGTCGCTATGCCATCTACGCTGGTGGTGCTCTGCTCGCATCGAATGAGAAGAACCCCGCCCAGAGCGACAGCGTACCTGCCCTATCGGCCTCCCTATCGCTAGAGGCTAGCCACCGAGAGATCCTCGTCAAGGTGCTTAGCCTACCGACCGACAGCGCACAGGCAGACTTCAAGCTCTCCTTCGTCCCTGATGACAAGTACACCCCACTCGACTCCGTAGCCTCTGCCAACGGCACACGCTTCATCGACTGGAAGTACATCACCCACGGCAAGCGCCTCTACTCCGTCTCCGTCTCGCCCTCGGGCAAGTATGCTCTAGTGGTCTATGCTGATCGTGTCCCCAAGAAGGGGGCGACCTATCAGGAGATACGAGATGCCTCGGGCAAGGTCGTCCGCTCTACCCAAGCGCTCTATGGTGCTCGCTGGATGCCTCGGCAGGACTACCTCCTACTAGAGCGCAGCAATGGCAATAAGCGTCAGCTCCTAAAGATACACCCCACGACAGGCGAGCAGACTGTATGGGCGGACAACCTCCCTGGCTCTAGCTACTTCCTCTCTCCTGACGAGCGGACGATCTACTTCTATGAGCAGGCCAAGGGCCCTGCCAAGGCTCCCTTTGCTATCCGCCGTCTCTCCCCTGATGACCGTCAGCCCGGCTGGCGTGACCGTACCGAGATCTATCGCTATGATGTCGCCTCCGGTATCTATGAGCCTCTGACCTATGGTGTACGGAGCAACAATATCTACGATGTCTCGGAGGACGGCTCTCGCCTCCTCCTCGGTGTCCATCACACCGACTGGACTAAGACGCCCTATGGCCGTACGACTGTCCTACTCTACACTCCAGCCACTGCCAAGGTCGATACCCTCATCCGGGATGAGATCGAGCTCGCCGATGTCTCCTTCATCCCTGGGACGAATGACCTACTCGTGACGGCCTCACCCAATAGCTTTGACTTCCTCGGCAGTACGCTCCCTGCTAAGAAGTGGGGTAATGGCTACGAGCGTGAGCTCTTCCGCTTCAACATCTCCACCCGACAGATCACTCCCCTGACGAAGGACTTTGATCCCAGCATCGCCAACGTCGTAGGCTATGGCTCGGCACAGAAGGCGTTCTTCTTCTCTGCCGACAATGGCAGCCGCAAGTCCCTCTACCGTCTGGATGTACGCACCAACAAGATCACACCCCTCAACGCCAGTGAGGACGTAGTGCGTAGCTTCAGCATCTCCCGCTCGGGTGATGTGCTCTGGTACCTAGGGCAGAGCCTCAACAATGCCGACCGACTCTATCAGCTCAAGGCTCCCGGCAAGAGCACACTCGTATGGGATCTATCGGCAGAGAAGCTCCATGACGTGCGCTTCACTCCTGCCAAGGACTTCGTCTACCGCACGCCCGATGGCGTCAATATCGACGGCTGGTACTACCTCCCCCCCAACTTTGACCCAACCAAGAAGTACCCAATGATCGTCTACTACTATGGTGGTACGATCCCTCTGACCCGTGAGCTAGAGACGACCTACGACCTAGCGATGTTCGCCTCGCAGGGCTATATCGCCCTCTCGCTGAACCCTCGTGGCTGTACGGGCTACGGACAGGAATTCGCCGCCGATCACCTCAATGCTTGGGGTACCAAGACCGCTGATGACATCATCGGTGCTGTCAAAGCCTTCACCAAGGAGCACTCCTTCGTCAATGCGAAGAAGATCGGATGCTGCGGTGCCAGCTACGGTGGCTTCATGACGCAGTACCTACAGACGAAGACCGACATCTTCGCTGCTGCCATCAGCCACGCAGGGATTAGCTCGATCTCCAGCTACTGGGCTGGCGGATACTGGGGGATCACTTACAGCTCTGTGGCCTCCACGGAGAGCTATCCCTGGAACAACCCCGACCTCTACACCAAGCACAGCCCGCTCTTCAACGCAGACAAGATCCACACTCCGCTCCTGCTACTACACGGCACATCGGACGTGAACGTCCCACCGAGTGAGAGCACTGCGCTCTACAATGCGCTCAAGATCCTCGGGCGTACGGTAGAGCTGGTAGAGTTCACGGGCGAAGACCACCATATCCTAGAGCCCGACCGCAAGGATATCTGGATGCGTACGATGTTCGCTTGGTTCGCCAAGTACCTCCAGGACAAGCCCGAGTGGTGGGACAAGCTCTATCCTAAGACCGTCTACGAGCGGTAAGCTAGTCTACACACCCGACCCAGCACAAAGGTCACAGCCCCTAGGCTCATGGAGCCTAGGGGCTGTGACCTTTGTGCTGGGGGACAGAAGGACAGAGCTAGGTGAGGGAGGAGCTGGAGGAGGGAGGTCGTCTCGCTCACTCCGCTCCTACTTCTGTGGGAGCTCTACCTCTAGGGGCTGATTGCCTTCGCGCTCGAGGATGAGGAGGAGCTTCCCCTTCGTAACGTCTATCCCTGCCTTGTTGAGGAAGATCCGATCGGGGGTATTATGTTCCTTATAGTCCGAAGACCAAAATCCCCATCGCAGATCGATGCCTGAAAGCTGGGACAATGTGCCCCTCAGCTTTCCCCAAGGATTCCTCGGATACAGGAGCTTTTCTCCAGCCAACTTGGGATCAGCAAACCACGTCTGCATCCCAGCCTTGCACTCGATTATTACTTTGTCCGATAGGTCTCTCCGCTCCTTCGTCTGTGTATCCTGGAGGCATACAGAGATGGAGCGAATGCCCTGAGCTAGGTAGAGCTTGGGAATGGGGTTGGGCGAGAAAAAGTTTATATCGTCTCGTATACCGTATGTAGAGCAAAGGCTCTTGTACTCATCTACCGCCTTGGTCTCAGAGCAAGCGACCTCCACCAAAGGTATTTGTATACCCCAGAGCAGATAGTTCTCATCCAGCTTCCAGGGAAGACCACCCTGCTCCGTCTCCCGAGAGAGGGTGCGCACCTCGACCTTAGCAACCTTATAAAAGCCACTGATCGGATGCTTCGTCCGAAAGGTCGTGACCGGATAGGGCTCTGGAGTCTCATTGTTCTTCTTGTCACAAGAGACGAAGAGTAGGGCAGTTAGCCCAAGGGGAAGGAGATAGCGAAGACCTATCTTCCTCTGAAACACCTGTATCGTACTCATAACTGATCTATTTTATATAGCTTGATGTTAAGTATGTTTCTTACGTTGTGGGAAGAGTGCTCGCCAAGAGCAGGGAGGTCGTAGGGATATAGGAGAGTAGCGATGGAAATTCTCTAGCTTCACGCTCCGCAGCCGGAGATGAAGGCTAAGAGCTACGCTCTCTGCATGAGCCCCCCCCTCCGTTTCATATTGAACTGAATCGTTCTTTAGGATACTCGTGCTGTAGCGCAAATGTAGCAAATCTCCCAATCTTGATGCCGAGGATATGTAAGACCTGCCCTTCCTACACGGCTCGGTGAGGCTCCCTGAGCCAAGACGCTACCGATCAGGCAGATAGAGACGAATACAACACAACTAAAACAAACATTTCGCCCTCGCTGCGACACACCTTACTAGAGGGGCTGAGAGGACTCGGTATGAACGCCTCCATCACCTTACATAGGTGACGATGGCGTTCATACCGAGAGCGCACTTGCGCTCTCGGTATGTTCGTTTTACCCCTCTCGGAATACCTGATAAAGAAGCTGTTAGACACGCCCAATCAAGTCTCCACATCTACTCGTATATGAGGGCTATACCATCTAGCACTTGGGGGGAGCATATCCGCCACTTGAGAGGTAACATATCCCTCCTCTACCTTAGCCTATATCAGTGAGATCTAGGACGAAGGGAAAGATTGTCCCCTACCCCCAAGACAAATCACCACAAAAGAATGAAGGGCTACCCTAAGTCTCAGGCTCACCCTTCCCAAAGTACACTTTAGGAGACGGGGCACCTACTTCCTGCATAATGGAGGGGGAAAAGTGTCAGATCTAGGAACATAGCCGAGCCCTTCGGAGGCTCGTCACAGACTAGATCTATACCCCAGAATGTTGTATAATCGCATAATATCACTATATTTGTCTAGTTTACTATCGCTAACTAACAAATGTTTGTAAATAAATAGAAAGAATATATGTGTAATCATTATCACTCTAACTCATGACAGCAAAGAAACTATGGTATGCCCTAGCGACAGTGATCCTCGTGTCGTTTGGGGTACTTGGCTTCTTCGGAGTAGAGATCTTCCGTACCATGCCCCCCTTCCCAGAGAAGGTGGTGACGACGGATGGAGAGGTACTCTTCGAAGGCCAAGACATCAAGGATGGCCAAAACGTCTGGCAGTCTATCGGTGGACAGACCGTGGGGAGCATCTGGGGACATGGTGCCTATATCGCTCCCGACTGGAACGCCGACTACCTGCACCGTGAGTCCGAGGTCATGCTGCGCAAGCTCGCTGAGCGCGATGGGCTCGACTACAAGACCCTCTCTGAGGCAGACAAGGCAAAGTATCAGGTACTCCTGCGCGAAGAACTCCGCAAGAACACCTACGACCCCGCTACGGGTATCATCACCTACTCCCCCCTACGAGCCGAGGCTGCTCGGGAGGTAGGCGAGCACTACACCAAGCTCTTCCTAGGGACAGATGAGTCACCCGAGTATGCGAAGCTACGCTCCGACTACGCTCTGCGTGGCAAGAGCCTAGAGGATCCAGCCAAGATGGCTAAGATGAATGCCTTCTTCGCCTGGACCTCGTGGGTCTGCGTTACCGACCGCCCAGGGAGTGACGTCAGCTATACCAATAACTGGCCTCATGACCCCACGATCGGCAACATCGCTCCCACCTCGCTCCACCTCTGGTCAGGCTTCAGCGTACTCATGCTCCTAGCGGCTGTAGGGATCCTCGTCTACTACTACGCACAGAGCAAGGAGGAAGAGGAAGGCCCCATGCCGGCCTCTGACCCCCTACGTGGGATGAAGCCTACAGCCTCCATGCGTGCTACGCTCAAGTACATCTGGATCGTATCAGCACTGATGCTCGTACAGATGGTCCTCGGGGCGATCACGGCACACTACGGGGTAGAGGGCGATGCACTCTTCAGCCTACCTATCCAGGACTTCCTACCACAGGCCGTCTCTCGTAGCTGGCACGTCCAGCTAGCTATCCTCTGGATCGCTACCTCTTGGCTCGCTACGGGTCTGTACATAGCCCCTGCCGTCTCGGGCACGGAGCCTAAGTATCAGGCCCTCGGGGTAAATGTCCTCTTCGGTGCTCTTATCTTCGTCGTAGTAGGCTCTCTAGTAGGGCAGTGGATGGGTGTGATGCAGAAGCTCGGACTCATCGAGAACTTCTGGCTCGGACACCAAGGCTATGAGTACGTAGAGCTCGGACGTATGTGGCAGATCCTCCTGCTGGTCGGGCTCATCCTCTGGCTCTTCCTGATGATCCGTGCCCTGATCCCAGCCCTCAAGCGCAAGGATGAGAACCGCCACCTGCTGACGCTCTTCATCATCGCTTCGCTGGCTATCGCCTTCTTCTACGCCGCAGGGCTGATGTACGGTCGTCAGACCCATATGGCTATCGCAGAGTACTGGCGCTGGTGGGTCGTCCACCTCTGGGTAGAGGGCTTCTTCGAAGTCTTTGCTACCGTCGTGGCAGCCTTCCTCTTCTGCCGTCTCGGCCTGCTACGCATCCAGTCCGCTACGATCTCGGTGCTCTTCTCTACGATCATCTTCCTCTCGGGGGGGATCCTAGGGACGTTCCACCACCTCTACTTCAGCGCTACGCCTACGGGGGTACTCGCTCTTGGGGCTACGTTTAGTGCCCTAGAGATCGTCCCTCTGGTACTGATCGGGATGGAAGCCTACCACAACTACAAGCTCTCCAAGGCAACGAAGTGGATCGAGGACTACAAGTGGCCCATCTACTGCTTCATCGCTATGTGCTTCTGGAACTTCCTAGGGGCTGGTATCTTTGGCTTCGCGATCAATCCTCCTATCGCTCTCTACTACCTGCAGGGGCTGAACACAACGGCTGTACACGGCCACGCAGCTCTCTTCGGGGTGTATGGGATCCTAGGGATCGGGCTGATGCTCTTCTGCCTACGTGGTCTCTACCCTGACCACAAGTGGAATGACAAGCTGATCGGTACGGCCTTCTGGATGATCAACATCGGGCTCTTCCTGATGGTGACAGTCAGTGTCCTCCCTATCGGTATCCTGCAGGCACACGAGTCGATCACCAATGCCTACTGGTCGGCACGCTCGGCAGACTTCCTCCAGCAGCCCTTCATGCAGGTGATCCGCTGGATGCGTATGCCCGGTGACCTACTGCTCGGGACGGGTGAGCTACTGCTCGTGCTCTTCATCTTCGGGCTACACTTCGGGTGGTCTCGCAAGGCTAAGCGATAGCCTCCTACCTCCCCATAACGGCGAAGGGCTACGCTCCACAGTGGAGCGTAGCCCTTCGTCATTTAAAGTCCTCCCCTAGGCCCATCGTTAGGCGGGAGAGGGAGAGGATTACATACGGGAGCGAACCTCATTGGCATTGCCGTGCTCGCGCTTGCCCTGTATCGGGGCTCCAAAGGAATAGGTTAGCCCGAGATTGAAGAACTTAGGAGAAGCGAAGTTGCGAGCCGTGATCGTGTTCCCCCCAGTAGTTGTCGAGGCAGTGAAGTCTCGATTGAAGAGGTTGTACACATTAGCGGATAGCTTGAGCTTCCCCTGGCAGAGTGCGTAGGCAAGACCAACGGAGGTATTGAACATAGACTCCATCTTGAAGCCATTCTCTACACGGGGGGTACTGTAGCTGACATTGATATTACCCGTGAAGGTCTTGGATCTATTGAAGAAGAGAGTCGTATTGACGCTCGCCATATAGCTGAGTCCGTCATTGTCCCAGCCCTTGCCCTCCTCGTTGCGTACCTTGCTCTGGGTGTACTGCACGCTCTGGTTGAGGTAGGCCTGTAGGAAGGAGAGGCTGGTGAAGTAGTAGTTGTTCGACAGCCCCCAGGCGTACTCCGTCTCGTTATTGCCCCATAGGTACTGCGCTTGGTTCGTCACAGCGTCCAGCGAGATGAACTGCGTGAGGCCGTCCCAGCGGTACTTACCGAAGGCCGAGAAGTTCAGCTTACCTCCGAGGGTGTAGCCGAGGTTGAGTGATCCCTGCTTGGAGGCACGCAGATCCTCACGCCCCCTCATGATGGTGTACTGGTTCTCGTAGCGAGGGAAGGGGGATAGCTGGAAGAAGCCCGGACGCTGCAGTCGCACCGTACCATCGAGGCTAAAGGCATGACGCTCGCTGGGGGTGAAGCCTAGGTAGAGCGTGGGGAAGACATTGAGGTAATCCTTGAGGTTCAGACGCCCTACGCCATTGAGCTCCCCAGCGTTGTGGGTGTACTCCAGACGCACGCCAGCACGGCTCGTCCACTTGTCAGATAGGGGGAGCGAGGCATCAGCATAGAAGGCATAGATATGCTCATCGAAGGAGACCTCCTCCCTGCGCCCATTCAGTAGGGGCTCGGTGTGCTGCTTGTAGTGGAGGAGGTTATTGGTGTGCGACCAAGTTCCCTTAACCCCAAAGCTAGTCTGCGCTTTACCGATCGGGAGGACAAAGTCAATGTTTGTGAGGATGGAGTTGGCACGCTTCGTCCCGTGCGAGGAGTAGACGAAGGCAGAGCCGGGGATGAGGACATTCAGGGGAGTGAAGCTCTCGGCACGGAAGTCATCGTCCGTCTTGGAGTCGGAGGTGACATAGTCTACGTCCCAGCTGAGCTTCCTACCGGGATGAGCCGTGAAGGTCTTCTCTAGGTGTAAGTTCGCCGTCAGATAGCCACTATTGGTCTTCTCTAGGTCTGTCCCGAGAGCGTACTGCCTTAGGGTCTTAGCGGGGAGATCGTAGTCTCGGGTATCGTTATCACGTGAGAGCGTACCGCCATCGGACGAGTAGGAGCAGGAGAGACCCATACTGAGGTCTGGACGGAGGTCGTAGTCAAAGGTTGCCCTGAAGTTAGGGCCCTTCGATTTGCCGACGAAGAGCGTCTTACTGAAGGAGGAGCGTTGTGTCGAGGGGTAGATCTTCTCGGTGGAGAACCCACTAGCGAACGCCCAGGAGCCATACCCTGCAGTGAGGGAGGCTGTGGTCTTGCCTCGCTTATAGTTGAGGTTTCCAGAGAGGTTTCCACTGGACTTATCCTTCACGAGCTGGTAGCCCGCAGAGATACTTCCGCCGAAGAAGTCGTTCTTGGACTTCTTGAGCACGATATTGAGGATACCTGCATTCCCCTCAGCCTCGTACTTGGCAGGAGGTGTGGTGATGACCTCTACCTGCCCGAGGTCACGGCTGGTGTAGGAGCGTAGGAGGTTCACTAGAGCCTTACCGGATAGGTGCACGCGCTTGTCGTTGATGAGGACAATGACATTCCCCTTACCGATAACAGAGACTCCATCATCTGATACACTCAGACCTGGAGTTTGCTTGAGGACATCTAGTGCGCTCTGTGCCCCTAGGCTTAGCTGCTCTGCGTCGAAGACGAGGCGGTCAGCCTTGCGGGTGATGATGGGGCGCTTAGCCGAGACGGTGACCGCCTGGAGCTGCACACTCTCCTCGGTGAGGGCGATTGTACCTAGGTCAAGGGAGGAAGAGGAGGGGACAGTCAGGCGCTTGGTGTAGGTCTGGTGACCAAGCCCCTTGATCTGTAGGATGTAGTCCCCAGAGGGGGCTGTGAGGTGAAACGCTCCCGTGGCATCGCTGACAGCACCATTGACGAGCGCACTGTCAGCAGGAGCTAGGAGCAGGACATTAGCGAAGTCTATAGGACTCTTGCTCATAGAGCCTATAAGTAACCCCTTAATAGCAACTGTAGCTGTCTGTGCTAGGATCGGTGAGACTAGGCCTAGCATGAGCGTGAGTGTGTAAATGCAATACCGTAACATAAGTCTATTGGGTGTTTCTGATTACTAATACACCACAAAGGTACATATTCTCTTCAAACTACAAAATCATCCCTGCAACATTCCCCAGGCAGAGCTGACACATGAAATCACCATAGTGCGAGGGCAAGGTCGTCAAGGAGCATACGCCGAAGATA
>NZ_CAJZFJ010000024.1 GCF_915070105.1 uncultured Porphyromonas sp. | reverse complement strand
GAAGGGTAGTGTAGGGAACTTATACCATTCCTTTGGCTCCTCCTCTCTCGTGTAGAGACTCATACTCTGTGATACAGAGCTCACCGTCCAAGAGGCCGAGGAGACAACATCTGAGAAAAGGATCAGATCCCCCGTCCTAGCTAGAGAATCCTGCTTCGGAGTATTAGGCAGAGGATACCCATAGCAGTGCATGTAGTCCCGGCGCATCGACTCTCCGATGATGATGACCACCGTCACACTATCCATCCCCTCTCTTCGCTCTATCTTCCCCAGATCAATATGCTTGAGTTGGGCTGTGTAGGTAGCTAGGTCTCTAGCGTCTTCTATACAATACATTGTCCCCTGGTACAGACGCTCGACGGGTGCCATATACAGGAAGCTCCTCGTCGCATGCTGTGCCGGACGTACAACCATAATAGTTAATGGTATGGGTAGTAGTAGGGCTGTGAGGAAGAGTCCGACTTGCCAACCACGCCCCGTAGCAGCCACCCGCCTCCTACCTACAGCGTAGAGTCCAAGCAGAGCTATGAGCACGATGAGAGGCAGGAGAAATACCTTATAGTTCAGATTAGCAAGGAAAGAAGATGCCTCGTTGGGATTAGTCGCTAGTATATTTAGAGCGATACTATCCGTGTAGACAGAGCTGTATGAATAGATGAGGAAGCTCTCAAAAAGCATTAGGAAAGCATAGACAGCCAAAGCTAGAGCCACCAGCACCTGACGTACTCTATTCCAAGGGAACAAGGAGATAAGAAGGACTGGGATAGCTGCCCAACTCAGGATACTAATCCCCTGGTAAACGAGCTCTCCCCCATAGGGATACCGTCCAGCATGAGCATAGTAGTAGAGCGCTGGGAATAGCTGCAGCGCCAAGAGAAGGCAGAAGAGGAGGCGTTGGCCATATAACCTATGGGCGTAGTCTCGCCAAAATGAAGGGAATCGTTTCGTCATATATAGTTAATTGATAAGCATTATTTTCTCGTTGCGCACAAAGGTACAGCAAGTATCTGACACTCACATATCATTAGCCCTCAGTCAGTCGGGTGGAGCTAAATGATAACATAAGCTAAGCCCCCAGCCTCGCTATCCCAATGCGATAGCGAGGCTGGGGGCTCAGTGTGTATGATGTGCGGGCCTACTATAAGCTCTTCTGACTGACGAGCTCGATCCACTCCTGGTTGGAGAGGTACCAGCGAACAGTGTGCTGTAGCCCTTCTTCGAATTGTAGGCTTGGTGTCCAGCCTAGCTCATCCTTGAGCTTGTTCGAGTCAATGGCATAGCGTAGGTCATGCCCAGCACGATCTGTAACGTAGGTGATGAGCTCTTCCGAGTAACCCTTGGGGTTGCCAAGAGCCTCATCTACGGTCTTAATCAGCAGGCGTACGAGGTCGATGTTGCGCCACTCGTTGAAGCCTCCGATATTATAAGTGTCGGCAACCTTCCCTTGGTGGAAGATAAGGTCTATGGCACGAGCATGGTCTATGACATAGAGCCAGTCACGCACGTTCTCCCCCGTACCATAAACAGGAAGGGGACGACGCAGGACAATATTCTTAATGAAGAGCGGGATAAGCTTCTCAGGATACTGGTAAGGACCGTAGTTATTGGAACAGTTAGAGATGATCGTGGGCAGACCATAGGTATCATGGAAGGCTCTCACGAAGTGATCACTAGAGGCCTTACTAGCCGAATAGGGACTATGTGGGTCATACTTCGTCTCCTCGGTGAAGAATCCTCCATCGAGCTCTAGCGCTCCATATACCTCATCGGTAGAGATGTGGTAGAAGTGCTTCCCTTCGTATCCCTGAGGGGTCTTTGACCAAACCTCCTTGGCAGCCTGTAGCAGACTAAGTGTACCTAGGACATTCGTCTTGGCGAAGATGAAGGGATCGGAGATGCTACGATCGACATGGCTCTCTGCAGCTAGATGGATGATGCCATCCACAGCATAGCGCTCGAGGATTCCACGCATACATTCGTAGTCACAGATATCCTCTTGGATAAAGGTATAGTTAGGTAGCCCCTCTATATCAGCTAGTGTCTCCCTATTGCCAGCATAGGTCAGCTTATCTAGGCAGAGGATATGGTAGTCGGGGTACTTCGTAGCGAAGAGGCGGACGACGTGTGAGCCGATAAAGCCTGCACCGCCTGTGATGAGTATAGTCTTCTGATAGTCCATTATTCGTTTGTTTCTATCGAGGTGAGTTGATTGAGGCAATCCTCGAGGGAGGTCTGCCAGTGAGGGAGCGTGAGGCCAAAGTCTCTCTTGAGCTTGGCCTTATCTAGTACACTGTAGGAGGGTCGAGTAGCTTTCGTTAGGTACTGCTCACTACGGATCGGATGTAGCTGACAGCTGTAGCCCATATGATGGCGTATAGCTTCAGCGAAGTCATACCATGAAGCCACACCCTCGTCGCTGAAGTGGTAAGTCCCCTCCTGCCGACTGTCCTTGTCCAGCTCTAGGTAGGATACAATGAAGCGAGCTAGGTCTCGTGCGTAGGTGGGAGTCCCGATCTGATCAAAGACAATGCTCAGCTCCTGTCGCTCCTGCATGAGACGACACATGGTCTTCAGGAAGTTCACTCCATAAGTAGAGTAGAGCCAAGAGGTGCGCAGTATGAGCGCTCTACACCCCGTACGGCGGATGGCATCTTCACCAAGGAGCTTGGTACGCCCGTACACACTCTGGGGACGAGGAGTCTCCTCTTCGGTAATCGGACGGTAGCTATCTCCACCGAAGACATAGTCGGTAGAGATATGGATGAGGTATAGGCCTTGAGCCTTGGCAAGAGCAGCAAGAGCAGCTACTGCCTGATGGTTGATACGGTCAGCCTCCTCAGGCTCATCCTCGGCACGATCGACTGCGGTATAGGCAGAGCAGTTGATGATGGTGTCGATATGATGATCCTGCACGAAGTGTTGTATAGCTAGCTGGTCCGTCACATCTAGCTCACTACGGCTCGCAAAGGTATAGTGCTGTGCACTCCCCTCTGCCGCTACTCGTAGCTCCTGCCCTAGCTGTCCACCAGCTCCCAGCACCAGGATACTACTCATAGATAAATGGTGTATCAAGGTCACTTAGGCATGGATGTCTAGCATCCTTGGGGGAGAGGATGATATCCTGCGAGGGAAGTCTCCAGTCAATAGCGAGCGTAGGATCATCCCATGCCACAGCACCCTCTGACTGGGGGGCATAGTAGCTATCACACTTATATTGAAAGATAGCCTCTGGGCTCAGCACACTGAAGCCATGGGCGAAACCACGAGGGATGAAGAGCATCCTATGGTTCTCCTCCGACAGCTCCACTGCGATATGCCTCCCATAGGTAGGTGATCCTCTGCGTAGGTCTACAGCTACGTCTAGTACACGCCCCTTAACGACTCGTACTAGCTTCGCCTGAGCATGGGGGGGCTTCTGGAAGTGTAGTCCTCTCACTACACCATAGCTCGATCGGCTCTCGTTATCCTGTACGAAGTGTACCGGTGTGACTAGACTAGAAAATACAGCTTCACTAAAGGCCTCGAAGAAATATCCCCTATCATCATGGTAGACCTTCGGCTCTAGGAGGACGACCTCGGGGATCATAGTCTTAATGATATCCATCTACTTTACTTTGTCTTCGATGAGACGGAGCAGATACTGCCCGTACGGATTCTTCATCATGGGCACAGCCACCTTCCTCAGGACATCAGCCGTGACCCAGCCCTGATGGTAGCCTATCTCCTCAAGACAAGCCACCTTCAGTCCCTGCCTCTTCTCAATTACCTCCACGAAGGTAGAGGCCTCAGCAAGGGAGTCGTGCGTCCCAGTATCGAGCCACGCAAAGCCACGACCAAGAGGCTCTACGAGCAGACGCCCCTGACGCAGGTACTCTTGGTTCACACTCGTGATCTCAAGCTCTCCTCTGGCGGAAGGCTTGACCTCGCTAGCTATCTTGACGACATCATTCGGATAGAAGTAAAGGCCCACGACAGCATAGTTGCTCTTAGGCTGCTGGGGCTTCTCCTCAATAGAGATACAGCGTCCCGTCTCATCGTACTCGGCCACACCATATCGCTCTGGGTCGTTCACCCAATAACCAAAGACCGTAGCCTCATTTGCTTGCTCTGCCCGCTGTACAGACTGAAGCAGGAGCTGAGTGAAGGACATACCATAGAATATATTATCCCCAAGCACAAGGCATACATTATCATCACCGATGAACTCCTTGCCGATGATAAAGGCCTGCGCCAACCCCTCTGGACGGGGCTGCTCTGCATAGGCGAAATGCACCCCATAGTCAGAGCCTTCACCGAGAAGTCGCCTAAAACTGGGCAAATCCTCAGGGGTAGAGATGATGAGTATATCGCGAATCCCTGCGAGCATGAGCACAGAGATAGGATAGTAGATCATGGGCTTATCATAGATAGGTAGCAGCTGCTTGCTTACCCCCTTTGTGATTGGATAGAGACGCGTACCAGCGCCACCAGCTAAGACTATTCCCTTCATACTTGAGATTAGATAGATATTCTACTGAGACTGAAGTAACAGCCACGAAAGTACAAAAAAGGGCACACTCTACCCATCGGAAGCTAAAGCCTACCCCCTCCTCTATCCGCCCTTCCTCTCCGCCCTATTGCTGGTGCGCGACGCAGGGTGCTCCAGAGTGCACAATCCCCTCTCCTCTAACTAGCTCTGTATCGCACATTTCGAGAGGCGATCAGCGAACATACCGAGAAGGGGATATCAAACATATAATGAACGCCTCAATCACCTATGTAAGGTGACCGAGGCGTTCATACCGAGAGCGCAAGTGCGCTCTCGGTATGAACGTTTTCGCCCTCTAGGGAAGACTGATACATAGGGACTTACGAGGGGGCGATCTCAGCCTCTCCTTTCCGAGGATAGAAGTACGACTTGCTCACACCTCTCCAGATCACGACGCCAAGGGCACAGAATAAGGGAAAGAGCACATACATCTGCTCTAGCTATTGCAGGAATGCAGAAGTTGTACTACCTTTGCGGTGTCAAAAGACGCTTCGAGCACTCTTCCTTAGCTCAGTCGGTTAGAGCATCTGACTGTTAATCAGAGGGTCCTTGGTTCAAGTCCAAGAGGAAGAGCAGGGAGGTCAAAACAAGATCTCGACACAGCATCCTGATCCCAAGGCTAGACAATAGCCTTGGGATCTTTGCTTTTTTAGGCGAGGATACACCCTCTCCCTTCTCATAAGAACACACCCAAGCACAGAGAAGACAGACAGACCAGCATAGTACCCAAAGAGCAAGGCATCCCCACCCGCAGCGAGAAAGAATGACTGAATCCCCCTTCTGAGGACTTCCCCTTTGTATCTCTACTACTCAGACTAGGCCAAGCCCTACTCCTATACATTATTATATATCTAGCTCGAGACAACGATATAGTTCCTTCTATACATTATTATATATAGAGGCACCCTCTGCATACCTTCTAGCCCATCCCATCTCCGTGAACGGATACCCCAAAACTCACCACATAGTATCCATTTTGAGTCCTAATGAGTCGTCCTAGTAGTGAGAGTGGGACGTATGGAGCAGTCTTCCTCGCCTCAGAAGAATAATTCTTAAGGGAAGCTATCCTCCTCTCTATCATGCACCTTAGCGAATAGTCCTAGCAAGACTTCCTATAGAACTTTCGGAAGTATTTGGTCAGTTCAAAAACTTGCATTACCTTTGCAGTGCAAAAGGGAAAGGCAAGCCACCCTGAAGCAAGATTGACATACTGCGGAAGTAGCTCAGTTGGTAGAGCATAACCTTGCCAAGGTTAGGGTCGCGGGTTCGAGTCCCGTCTTCCGCTCCACAAAAGGTTTCCATAGTTTTGATGTGTATTTGTTTGATGAGGCATTCTGAGATTACTTGTTAGTATCTTGGGATGTTTCCTCTTTTATACCCCCTGCTATCGCACCTTACCTATTGCCCTAGCCCTCGACACATAGCCCTGCAATAGGCCTCACCTTCGCCCTCCAGCTTACTGCCCCACCGAAGACTGCTATCCTACGGGATGCTAGACCGACCTGTATCGCCACACTCTAGTGCAGATAGAGCAAGGTGCAAGACACAAAGGAAGGAGAAAACGATAAGGTAAGGAGAACCCATATTAAGGGGAAAGTCACTATCTTTGTCTTAATAGAGCTAGCAGCACCCCTTCCATTAGCTGGGGAGGCAGAGCTAGTGAATAAGACTGAATAGAACAAAACAAATTAAACACCTAACAACAGAATGAAGAGATTATTGCTCCTAGCCCTAGGGCTTTTCGCCTGCGTACAGCTCTCCTTTGCCCAGAAGACCGTAGAGGCTGTACACCTCAAGAATGGTAGCGTCATCTATGGTACCATCATAGAGCAGATCCCAGGCCAGCGAGTAAAGATCCAGGCTCGTGATGGCTCTATCTTCATCTATACAGCCGATGAGATCAGCCGTATCACACGTGAGAAGGCTCCCCAGCAGGAGCGCCAGATCATCTACCTAGATCGTAACTACCCTCTCCTAGGGGCTCATGCAGAGCTTGGTATCACGGGCTTCGGTAAGGACATGCGTCTAGAGCTCCTACCCTCCGTAGGTGCCTACATCAACCGCCACATCTACCTCGGTGCTGGTATCGGTCTCAACTTCTCAAGCTGGAAGTATGCAGCTGATAGCAAGAGCTTCTGGCTCCTGCCCATCTACGCTCACGGACGTGGAATACTCCCACTCGGGACAGAGTACTTCACGCCCTTTGCTGACCTCAAGCTCGGCTACAGTGCAGGGCTAACGAACTCACAGCTCAGCGGGCTATACTTCTCTGCTGCTCTCGGAGTGGCCGTGAAGAAGTACACGTTCAGCATCGGGTACGGCTCTCAGTCTGTCAAGATCGGCACGCTCAATAATGCCACCACAACAGCTAACATGAGTGGCCTCTCCATCAAGCTAGGGGTGACCTTCTAGTCAAGCCCCCCTACCCATGGCATACACACCGCCCCAAAGGGGTGAGCGTGTATCCACCAGCC
Organism: uncultured Porphyromonas sp.; assembly: GCF_915070105.1. GTDB lineage: Bacteria > Bacteroidota > Bacteroidia > Bacteroidales > Porphyromonadaceae > Porphyromonas. The sequence continues at coordinate 22,680 of NZ_CAJZFJ010000024.1, read as the reverse complement.
CCCACACGAGGACTAGCTCCTCCTGTGGGGGTTTACTTATACCTATTCCTTTACAATATCGTATCTTTGTGATTGCATAATTTTTTTGACAAGACGATCAATATGAGAAAGTATCTTGCCTGCATCGCGACGCTCTGCCTCCTCACCTCCTATCGTGGGGTAGCACAGCGTAGCAATGTACGTGCCGCTGATCGCCTGCTACAGAGTGAAAAGCCCAACTTCGCAGAGATCGATAGGCTACTCCGAGAGGCTGCAGCACACGAGGAAACGAAGAACGACCCCTATACCTACTATATCATGGGGCTCGTCGAACACAACAAATCCAAGGCTGAGTATCGTAAGCTCATCACCCCAGGGGTGGTCGGCGACACTGCGAGCATGTTCCGCTCTGTCGTGGCAGAGATCTACGGCTGGCGGAAGACCGACAGCCTAGAGCGTACCCCCGACAAGACTGGGCGCATCAGCCTAAAGTACCTCAAGAAGGTACAGGACTACGTGAAGGAGGATAAGGACAGGATCTACAGCGCAGGACTCTTCTGGCTTGACCGCAAGAGCTACCAGGAGGCAGTCAATGCCTTCACCGCAGCCCTTAGTGCCCAGCACATCCTCCTCCCCCTAGGCGAACAAAACTTACCCGCTGACTCCACGACAGCCAACCTCACCTACTACGCTCTAGTCTCTGCCTACACGGGTAAGCTCTACCCCGAGGTCATCCGACTGAGCCGGTACAAGGATCGAGCAGCCAACCGCAACGAGGTCTACCAGTTCGTCGCACGTAGCTATCTAGCCGAGGGGGATACCCTAGGTGCTATGCCCATCCTAGAGCGTGGGGCGGAGCTCTTCCCAGAGACCACCTTCTTCTTCGGGACGATGATCTCCATCCATCAGGCGCGCAAGGAGTACGACAAGGCCGTCGCCCTCATCGACCGAGCCCTAAAGGTCGCCCCAACGAACCCCAACCTCCTAGTACTACGAGGTAATGTCTACTTCCTAGCACAGGACTGGGCACGAGCCACAGAGATCTACAAGCAGGTACTCCAGCTCAGCCCAGACAACTATGATGCCCTCTTCAACCTCGGGCAGGTCTACTACAACAATGCAGTGACCCTCCTGTCCAAGCCCCTCAGCACCAAGCTCGATGAGCACAAGGCCAAGGAATACTTCCGTCAGTCACTCCCCCACCTAGAAGCCGCCTACAAGCGTTCTCCTGACCAAGTGAGAGATCTGCTGGGCAACGTCTACTACCGCCTAGGCCTAGAGAAGAGGTACGAAGAGCTCTATAACGAAGCGAAGAAATGAACCAACCATCCATAGCCCATCAGATACGTCAGTCCCTGCTCGACCGCTTTCTCAGCTATGTAGCGATCGACACCCAGAGCGACCCCAAGAGTACCAGCTATCCCTCCACAGAGAAGCAGTTCACCCTACTGCGCCTGCTACACGACCAGCTCCTAGAGCTAGGAGTCACCAGTGTGAGCCTAGAGCCCAAGGGATATGTCCTAGCACAGATATCTGCCACAGCAGGCTATGAGGATCGTCCTGCACTAGGGCTGATCGCACATGTGGACACGAGCCCTGACTTCTCTGGGCAGGATGTACACCCTCAGATCATCGAGGACTACGCAGGTGAGGCTATCCCTCTAGGTACGACAGCAGAGCTCACAGCACGAGAGTTCCCAGAGCTCATGGAGCTACTAGGGCACACCCTCATCACCACAGATGGGACGACCCTCCTAGGAGCTGACGACAAGGCAGGTGTGGCTGAGATCATGGAGGCTGTACGCTATATCATGGCTCACCCCGAGCTCCCACACGGCAAGATCTGCATCGGCTTCACACCCGATGAGGAGATCGGAGCAGGTGTAGATCACTTCGACGTGAAGAAGTTCGGAGCGGACTTTGCCTTCACTGTAGATGGAGGACGAGAGGGCGAATTGGAGTATGAGAACTTCAACGCAGCCTCTGCCAAGGTAGTCGCCACAGGGCGTAGTATCCACCCGGGCTATGCCAAGGGGAAGCTGGTCAATGCCATTGAGGTGATCTACCTCCTGCATGCCTCACTCCCCCACTATGCACGCCCCGAGTTCACGGAGGGCTATGAGGGCTTCTACCACTTGACCCACTTCAGCGGTGACGTAGAGCGTGCAGAGGCCGAGTACATCATCCGTGACCATAACCGTGGCCTCTTTGAGGAGAAGAAGACCTACCTCGAGCAGATCGCAGCCGAGATCAATGCCGCCTACAAGCGTCCTGTCATACAGGTAGAGATCAAGGATAGCTACTACAATATGTATGATCAGGTAGCGCCACATGCTGAAATGATCGAGCGTGCCAAGCAGGCTATGACCCTAGCAGGTGTCACCCCTCGTATCTCTCCCATACGAGGAGGGACTGACGGGGCACGTCTCTCCTATATGGGACTACCCTGCCCCAACCTCTTCACCGGTGGAGCGAACTTCCACGGCAAGTATGAGTATGCCTCACTAGACACGATGTGTCGTGCGGTAGAGACGCTCGTTCACCTAGTCACCGAAGCCTAGTGAAAGGACCAAAGAGACGTATCGCACTGCTGGGCTCGACAGGCTCTATCGGGACGCAGGCCTTAGATATCATTCGAGATCATAGGGAGGAGTTTGAGGCTACGCTTCTCGTAGCACGTAGCAGTGTGGACCTACTGATCGCACAGGCTCGGGAGTTCCATCCACGTGCTGTCGTGATCGCAGACGAGAGCCTATACGTCCCCGTCCACACAGCCCTATCTCCCCTCGGGATAGAGGTCTATGCTGGTAGTACGGCTATCGAGGAGGCTGTCCAGCACCCCGATATAGACATCGTACTGACAGCTATGGTCGGCTATGCGGGGCTACGCCCTACGATGGCTGCAATCCGTGCGGGTAAGACCATTGCGCTGGCGAACAAGGAGACCCTCGTCGTCGCTGGTGAGCTGATTATCCGAGAAGCAAAGGCTCATCAAGCGCGCATTATCCCCGTAGACTCGGAGCACTCGGCTATCTACCAGTGCCTCGTAGGGGAGGGTGAGGGCACGGAGTCCTCAGTCGAGAAGATCCTACTAACGGCCTCTGGAGGCCCCTTTCGTGGCTATAGCGCCACAGAACTCGAGCAAGTCACCGTAGAGCAAGCCCTACGACATCCCAACTGGGTCATGGGAGCCAAGGTCACGATCGACTCAGCCTCGCTCATGAACAAGGGACTTGAGATGATCGAGGCTCGTTGGCTCTTCGACGTTAGCCCCGAGGATATAGAGATCCTGGTGCATCCACAGAGTATCATTCACTCGATGGTGCAGTTCCATGACGGCTCGATCAAGGCTCAGCTCGGTCAGCCAGATATGCGCCTACCGATTAGCTATGCCTTAGGCCTGACAGAGCGTGTAGCCAATAGCTACCCTCGCCTAGACTTCACCCAGTACAGCTTTACCTTTGAGCGCCCCGATATGGAGACGTTCCCAAACCTTGGACTAGCCTATGAGGCGATCCACCGAGGAGGGACAGCACCCTGTGTGCTCAATGCAGCCAATGAGATCGCCGTAGCTGCGTTCTTAGAGGGGCGCATAGGCTTTAGGCGAATGAGTGAGCTGATAGAGCATGCGCTCACCACCCACACCACCACTCCGCACTACGACCTCGAGAGCCTAGAGGGGATAGACCTAGAGGTACGTAGGCACAGCACAGAGTGGCTAGCAAGACATTAGAATTCCCCCTACCGACAAAGCAATGGATATAACGATTCGTATACTTCAGCTTCTCTTCTCCCTCTCAATCCTCGTCTTTATACACGAACTGGGGCACTACTCGATGGCTCGCTTCTTCGGAGCACGAGTGGAGAAGTTCTACCTCTTCTTTAACCCTTGGTTCTCACTCTGCAAGTGGACCTCCAAGCGTAGTGGTACGACCTATGGTATCGGTTGGCTCCCTCTCGGGGGCTACTGCAAGATAGCAGGGATGATCGATGAGTCCATGGACACCGATGCGATGAAGAGTGAGCCTAAGCCTGATGAATTCCGTAGCAAGAGTGCCTTCGCCCGCCTCATGATCATGGCTGGCGGTGTACTCTTCAATGTGATCCTAGCCTTCATTATCTATACGGGTATCATACTCGTCTGGGGGAACAAGGTACTACCCAGTGATCGAGTAACAGCAGGGATGACCTTCTCTGAGACAGCGAAGTCCGTAGGCTTCGAGGATGGAGATGTGATCCTACGTGTCGATGACCGGGTGTCACCTAATGTCCTTGACTCTCGCTTTATCTCCTCCCTGATCAAGGCCAAGAGTGTCACTGTTCGCCGTGGTACAGAGGAGCGAGTGATCCCTATCCCCGAGGATATGATGACTCGACTACTGAAGGCCGAGGAAGGCTTCGGCGCACTGCGTCTACCCTTCGTCATCGACTCTGTGATGCCTACGAGTCCAGCCAAGGGCCTACTACAGCATGGCGATCACATCATCGGCGTGGATAGCTTAGTCTGCTCGGACATCGCCGAGGTACAGCAGGCACTACAAGCTAGGAAGGGACATGAGGTACAGCTCCTCATCGACCGCTCCGGCAGCCCGATAGCACAGAGGGTACAGCTCGACTCCCTCGGAAACATAGGGGTACTGCTACAGAGTGCAGAGCACCTCTATCCCATAGAGCACGTGAGCTACAATATTCTCTCTGCCGTACCAGCTGGTATCGACCGAGCCATACAGACGACCTCAAGCTATATCAGTGGCCTGAAGTATATCTTCACCAGAGAAGGAGCTCGGCAGATGGGTGGCCTAGGCACGATGGGCAAGCTCTTCCCCTCCAGCTTTGATTGGCAGAGCTTCTGGTCGATTACAGCCTTCCTCTCGATCATCCTTGCGGTGATGAATATCCTTCCGATCCCTGCGCTCGATGGTGGGCACATCCTATTCATCATTATAGAGATGATACGTAGGAAGCCACTTAGCGACAAGGCTATGACCTATATCCAGACCGTGGGGCTTGTCCTACTGATGGCACTGATGCTCTACGCCAACGGGAACGACATCTATCGAGCCTTCTTCAAGTAAGGCCTTCGCTATACGATGAGTGACTTCAAGGTACATATCCTAGGCTGTGGGTCTGCCCTACCGACCGTAGCGCACTACCCTACCTCACAGGTCGTAGAGCTGCGGGACAAGCTCTTCATGATCGACTGCGGGGAGGGTGCTCAGAGACAGCTACGTCTGCAGCGCTTAGACTTTGGCCGACTAGTGGCGATCTTCATCTCCCACCTACACGGAGATCACTGCTTCGGTCTACCTGGCTTGCTCTCCACACTAGGCCTACTGGGCAGGAGGAGAGCACTTCCCATCTATGGGCCAAAAGGACTAGATACCTTCCTCACTCCGTTTATTGAGCAGAACAAGCAGTATCTCGGCTACGAAATCGAGATCCACGTCCTAGATGATCGGACTCCCGTCGTTGCCTACGAAGACCGCTCAGTCCTCGTCACAACCCTACCTCTAAAGCATGGGCTACCCTGTATGGGCTACCACCTACAGGAGCGGGTGACGATGCGACATATCGACAGAGCCTCGTGTGACTTCTATGGAGTGCCACGGAGCTACTATGCGATGCTCCGAGAGGGCAAGGACTTCGAGACCGAGGAGGGAACTATCATCCCCAACAGTCGCCTCACCGAGGCTGGTAAGCCTGCTCGTAGCTATGCCTACTGCTCCGACACTGCCTACAATCCGAGTCTCATCCCTCTCGTGAGGTGTGTAGATCTACTCTATCACGAAGCGACCTTCCTACAGGATCGCTCCGCACGTGCCCGGGAGACTGGGCATAGCACTGCCGAGCAAGCTGCACTCATCGCCAGAGATGCTGAGGTGCGGCAGCTCCTCATCGGGCACTACTCTGCTCGCTACCCTAACCCTGCGCCCCTACTCAGGGAGGCGCAAGCGATCTTCCCTCAGACGCTAGCGGCGAATGAGGGGATGACGCTCTCCCTCTAAGTACTCTCATCCTACTCGGCACTTCACCTCCCTAGGTGGAGCTGAGGTCAACAAAGGCCGTATCCCTAGAGATTCATTGATAGTCGCCGAGCCACGTACATCCGAAGATTCGTATGACGACAAAGAAGAATATCAGACGCCTCATCCTCGTCGTAGGATACGTCTCGCTCAGCCTACAGAGCCTATCTGCACAGATCTCTGATCCGCACCCTGAGCGGGGAAGGCTCACAGAGCTACAGATTGCCTTCGCAGGGCATAACTACCTTGGCTATCAGCACGACCTCCCTAGACTTCCTCAGCTACCCATGCTCACCGAGCACACCGCCTATCGTGAGGCTATCGCTCGGATCATGACGGAAGAGCGAAGCCCTGAGGAAGTGCTCAACCGCTACCTCAAGGAGTATCCCCTAGACCTCGATCGTCCCTCTGCCCAGCTCCTGCTTGGGCTGGTATATCTCAATCAAGGGCTATACCCACTAGCCGAAGACCAGCTACTCAAGGGGGATACGAAGCTCCTCCCTCCACACGAAGCAGCCCAGCATGATCTAGCTCTAGGGTACCTCTACCTACGAGATCAGCGTAGGAAGCCTCTCCTAGATGAAGCACAGGTCCTGCTCGAGAATGCCACGCATGACACCTCGATCGTCGGCGAGCAAGCCCTCCTCTACCTCGGCTCTGTGGCTTGGGCTAAGGGGGATCTACAGAGAGCACAGAGACTCTTCAGCGACCAGCGTTACTCGCCCGAGCTTGCCCCTGAGGCAGCTTATCAGTCTGCCCTCCTAGCCTTCTCCTCCAGCACCCCTGAGCAGGCACTTGCACGTGCAGCCGAGCTAAACCGCACCTACCCTGCCATGGCTGAGCGTCCCGCCCTTAGGAGCCTCATCGGTCAGACCTACTTTAGGCAGGGCAACTATGCCGAAGCCGTACGCCAACTCCAGCCCCTACAGGATATCGATGGGCACATCCCTCTGACGGAGGAATCCTATGCCCTCGGCACATCGCTCTACACCCTCGGGCAATACCAGCAGGCTGTATCTCCTCTAAGTGTAGCAGCAGACAGCAAGGAAGCCATCGGTGCTCAGAGCCTATTCCTATTAGGAAATACTCAACTAAAGCTAAGGAATAACAATGAGGCAGCCCTAGCCTACAGCGCCGCAGGGGAGCACCCAGCGGCGATAGAGCAAGTACGTGAATATGCGCTCTACAATGCCATCCTACTGAATGACCAGACGCAGCGGTCCAACTTCGGGAAGACCATCCGTATGGCAGAGCAGTTCATCACGACCTTCCCCAACTCAAAGTACCGCCCCGAGATCCTGCGCCTGATGAAGGATATCTTCCTCACGACAAAGGACTATGCCCAGTCACTGGCCACCCTAGAGCGCCTCACTGTCAATACCAGCGAGCTCAAGGAAGCTAAGCAGTACATCCTCCTGCGCCTCGGGGAGAATGCTCTGACCCAGAAGCAGTACCCCGAGTCTGAGAAGTACCTCACCCGTGCCATCGACGCTGGGAGCACCACAGCCTATACCGCTCAGGCCTACCTCCTACGTGCCATTACTCACCTGGAGCGAGAGAACTTCGCTCAGGCGGAGGCAGATGCCACCAAGAGTATAGCACAGAGCAGTACCATCCCCCTAGCCTACTATATCCAGGGCTATGCCCGATACAATACCAAACAGTATGGTAGCGCCTATCAGGCCTTCGACAGCTACACCAACAAGGCTCCTCGTGAGGAAGTCGCTCGCCGTGTAGATGCCCTAAGCCGCATGGGAGACTGCCTACTCATTCAGAAGAAGAAGGCTGAAGCACTTGCGCTCTACCGCCGAGCCAACGAACTCACCCCCGAGGGGAGCGATGAAGCGGTCTATCGCATAGCTGAGATCTATGGGGACTGGGGACAGTATGCCAAGCAGACCGAGGCTCTTGATCAGCTTCTCAAGACACACAAGAGCTCGACCTACGTCCCTCAAGCTCTGTACAACAAGGGACGTGCCCTCATTCTCAGCAAGGCTCCTATGGAGCAGGCCGAGGCACCCCTGCTACAGCTCATCGAGAAGTACCCCGACTCGCAGTATGCCCGACTCGCCTCTATGGAGCGTGCCATGCTCGCCTACAATAGTGGCAAGCACGATCAGGCCATCGCTGCCTACAAGTCGCTGATCGCTCGCTATCCCGATAGTGATGAGGCTCGCTCGGCTCTCTCTGACCTAAGGAATATCTACATCGACCTCGATAAGATCGACGAATATGCAGCCTATACCTCCACACTTGGCAACCGCCTCTCTCCCTCCGAGGAAGAGCGTGCACACCTGCAGTTCCTATCCCTAGAGAGCCGCTACAAGAAGGACAAGCTCTCCGCTGCATCCGACCTAGAGAACTTCATCCGTGTCTATCCCAATAGCCGTGAGACTCCACGTGCACAGCTCCTGCTAGCAGGCGTCTATAGCACTACCGATCGTACTCACGAGGCTATAGCTCTCTATACCTCCCTCTCCTCACCCGCACGCTCCCTAGACCTACGCATCCCTGCCCTAGAGGCACTCACCGAGCTCTACAAGCAGTCTGGGGAGTCTGCCAAGCAGCTTGACTGCTGGGCCAAGCTCTATGCGATCGAGGGGCTCGAGGCTCCACAGCATATCCGCTATGGTGTCCGTCTATCTCAGGTAGCCTACGAGCAGAAGGACTACCGCCGTGCCAAGTCTACAGCGAGCACCCTGCTTGGTCGCAGTGACCTATCCACCTCATCCCGTGAGGAGCTACAGCTACTCATAGGTAAGAGCGAGGAAGCTTCTGGTGCGACTGCCGCTGCTCTCAAGGCCTACGAACCTCTACTCAAGAGCACCGACAGCCCCTCTGGAGCTGAGGGCTATATCCGCCATGCAAGCCTACTCCTACAGACCAACAAGCCTAAGGAGGCCAAGAAGGAGCTCGATAGCTTCATCGCCAAGGGTACGAGCCAGCAGTATTGGCTTGCCCGTGCCTTCCTCCTACTAGCTGACTGCTACCACCGCATGGGGGATACCTATGTCGCCAAGCAGTATGTAGAGAGTCTGCAAGCTAATTACAAGGGCACAGAGGAGGATATCAAGCAGATGATCTCCGAGCGCCTCGACACCTATTCCAAGTAAGACAAGTAAGATTATGAATAAGCTCATTGTCCGATCTCGCCTCGTACTCCTACTCGTAACCCTTGCGATGGGTGAGGCCCTACTGGCTCAGAGTACGCAGCCACGCCGTGCCGATACCCTCCGTCGTGAGCTCACAGTCATGACCGAGGATGCTGTCGTCCTAGGTACACGTCAGCCTCAGGACCTAGCCTACTCCATCCCCGCCCCCACGCTCACGCCTCTGCGCTACAGCTATCAGGATACCCCTATCCCCTTTGCCCTGACACCATCTATCGCACCGCTCTCAGCCCTTGGCCCGATGAAGGGTGGATTCACACGTGCCGATCAGCGTGGCTACCTCACGCTAGCAGGGGGGATCAGCATGAACTTCCGTGCCGGAGCAGGCTATCGTATCATCTCCACCAAGGATGACCTATTCGACGTCTACGGACGTCTCTACTGGGGCGACAATCCCATAAGCAATGACCTCCTCGTCCAACCCAAGGCCAAGGAGCTAGCCTGGGGCTTAGGTGCCTACTACCGCCATCACTTTGAGGATCCCACACTAGAGATCCGTCTAGGCTGGCGACAGCTCGGGCACAACTACTATGGGCTCACCACCGTCACGACGGGACAGACCAGCTCGACTGCGCTGACTCAGCTCCCTATCACCAAGCTCTCGACGGGTCTCTTTGACCTGGATGCTCGCCTAGCACTTGCCGATGATCCTACAGCGGAGTGGCTCTACGATGCCCGCTTCCACCTAGGTTATGCTGGGACAAAGTATGCCGATGGGGTATGGCGTGCCGAGCCCAAGCCCTCTGAATGGCTACCAAGGTTCTCTCTAGACCTATCCAACCGTCTCAGCAGTACCACACGTTGGGGAGTGCAGGGAGACCTCTCTCTATCCATCCTCCGCTTCCCCCCGCTCGTCTCAGGGCTAACGCAGGAGCAGGCGATCTCGACCAACCGCATGATCCTCTCCGCTGCGCCTTACTTCCTAGCTGACGATACGAACGACGACTTCTCCTGGAGTTTCCTCGGTGGACTACGTCTGAGCAATGGTAGCGACCGCAAGGGGGCACACCTCTACCTCTTCCCCCGTATAGATGCCTCCCTGACCTATACCCCATACATACAGCTCCGTCTGGAGACCGATGCCGAGCATCGTCGCCTGGGGCTAGGTGATATGAGTCAGGTGATGCCCTACCTAGATGCCTATACCTTCCCCGACCTCCTAGAGCGTATCTACTGGGCTAAGCTCTCGCTGACGACCACGATCGCAGAGCGTCTATCGGCAGCAGTATCTGCCCGATATGCTGGACACAGGGGGGCTGCTCAGTTCCGTCCCTTCGCCTATGACGGTTCTAGCCTCGGCACTTCCGCAGTGCAGGTCTTATCTCCCATCTCCTTCACACCGTACTATGCCGACTACAGGGAGCTGGCTCTGGGGGTAGACCTGATGTACAATCATCGTGGTCTCTTCCGTGCTTCGCTTGGAGGAGAATACACGAAGTACCTCGATCCAACCGACCTCCTCTCAGGTAAGGCCGAGTACAAGGTCAGGGCACTAGCCGAACTATATTTCATCCCCAAGGTCGATCTTCGCATCGGCTACGACCTAACGGGTGCTGTCCGCTACTACGACCTCAGTGGGAAGAGTGTCGGGCTCAAGGCTGCGCATCTACTGCATGCCGACCTTGCACTTAGTCTGACGAAGTCTCTAAGTCTAACAGCAGAGGCTCGTGCCCTCCTATTGGGTAGCCAGACACGTTGGTGGGGCTATCACCAGCAGCCCCTCACGGCGCTACTCGGTCTGCAGTTCCGCTTCTAGCTCACCACGAAGGGCGGGCTCTCTTCCCGTCCTGATCGAGGCATTTACCCTCACTTAAGGTAAAGGGCTCCACACTCATCGAGTAAAACGCTGCCCCCACTTAGGGAAAAGTCTATCTTGTAGCAGATAAAGCCGTCCCTACTTCGGGTAAAGAGATCTCCTCTTGGGTAAATCCCTTCCCACTTCTGATAAAGTAATCCCCACCGCAGCCTCTCTATAGGCGGTGGTGGGGATCTTTTTGGGGGGAGCAGATAGAAGCTATCGTATGGCTCTCCAAAACACTTAATTAAGTGGAGCTTAGCGCACATTCCGAGAGGTCTCCTGAGGAGATAATATATACCCGCCTAGAGGACTCGGTATGTTCGTCCCCGTCACCTATGTAAGGTGACGGGGACGAACATTATAGGAACGCACCTGCGCTCTCGGTATGTCCACTCTAGCACTCTCGACGTGTTCACAACAGAGATATAACACACGACACTACACCTAGCTTGAGACACCTCTATCACAGATGATTAGAGAAGTAGAATAGGGGTCTCTATGGAAACACCAAGGAGAGCGTTGCCCCCATGTAGCAGATTGACAAGGGAAGCACACAAAGCCCCAGGAGAGCTAAGCAGTAGCTGTATAAACACAAACACGCCCCCGACAGCCAAAGTGCTGTCGGGAGCGTGACATCTTATCTCGGGAGATCACTTGGTGATGATACTGCGGGAGGTCTTGAGGAAGGCAATCACTTAAAATATCCCCAGGAGCCTTTAGATGGAAAAGGAACTCTCACCTTGTTCTCCTAGAGTATTTATCCTAAATGAAATCTACAGAGGGAGTATGGACTCCCTTACCCTCCAGATAAGAAGCACCACAAGCTCGTGCTAGAGGAGCTGAAAATAAGGAGCAGAAAGAGAGACAAGTAAGGAATGACATATAAAGCAAGAGAGACTCCACACACCAGTGTGAAGCCTCTCTTAGAAGAAGTCGGGATGACTGGATTCGAACCAGCGACCACTCGCCCCCCAGACGAGTACTCTAACCGGGCTGAGCTACATCCCGCTCTTGCCTGTTTGCGGTGCAAAGGTACAAAGATCATTGCTAACTACCAAATGTTTCCCTTAGAAAGTCCAAGCCTTCCTTGATTATCCCCTCATCTTCCAGTTCGATGGGCTCTATCTCTCCTGGAGCCAGGATACCCATGAGGACGATCTTTCCAGAGTTATTCTTCTTGTCATGCCGCATAAGTCGTATGAGCTCGGGGTAGTCCTTGCAGGTATAAACAAAAGGAGAATAGAGCTCTCTCGCCAAATACATTAGCTGACGAATATAGTCTCTACTACCCCCTCGAACAAGCGTCGTAATATAGCTCTCTATGAGGAGACCGAAGACCACCGCCTCCCCATGAGGTAGGGTGCGACGGTGGAGATTGGAGTGCGAATAGGCCTCCAGGGCATGTCCCACGGTATGTCCTGCATTTAGGATACGTCTCAGTCCCTGCTCCTCGGGATCAGCCTCTACGATGGAAGACTTGTAGGCAACACTTTTAGCGATCAAAGCCTCCCATTCCTCATCCATCAGAGCTACGGGATCACCGATACGACAGACCTCTCGCCATGCCTCTACGCCCATGAGCGTAGCATGCTTGATGATCTCACCATAGCCCGATAAGAGTTCCTCTATGGGAAGTGTACGCAGGAAGTCAATATCGACAAAGACCTCCAGTGGGAGATGAAAGGCACCAATGAGGTTCTTCACTCCATGATAATCAATAGCAGTCTTGCCTCCGACTGAGGCATCCACCATCGCTAGGAGCGTCGTAGGTACATTGATCGTCCGAATGCCTCGCATATAAGTTGCGGCAGCGAAGCCTCCGAAGTCAAGTAGTGCACCTCCTCCGATCAGGATCAGCACACTACGTCTCGTCGCCCCTTCGTCTGCAAGCCAAGACCATACCCTAGCAAGGCTATCTGTCCCCTTGGCCTGCTCCGTAGCAGGCACTGCGAGGAATGTGGGCTCGGGAAGCATAGTACGCAGGCTCGTGATGAGGGGGGCATGTAGCTCTGCCACGACCTCATCACATAGTATAAAAAGGCGATCGCAAGCCACTGCCTGAATATAGACAGAGAGCTTGCGATCAAGCATGTTTGTTCCTAAGGTCATAAAGTGGACGGGAGAGCCCCTATGCCTTTAGACCAAGAGTCTCGAGGAGTTCGTCCACAGCAGCACTGAGCCCATCGGGGTTCTTACCTCCAGCTGTGGCGAAGTGAGGCTGTCCACCTCCACCGCCCTGGATATGCTTAGCTGCAGAGCGAATGAGCTGCGAGGCATTCCATCCTCGGCTCTCGACAAGATCCTTAGAGAGCATGAGCGTCAGACTAGCCTTATCCTGCTGAGGGGTACCTGCGATGAACACAAAGGGCTCATTGAGCTCCCCTGCTATCTGGAAGGCTATATCCTTGATGATCTCAGCGGGTGCCTCCCTGCGGACCAGGAAGAGGCGGATGCCATTGACCTCTACACGCTGCTCTAGGAGACGACGCTTCACCTCAGAGGTCTGCTGGCGGACAAAGTCCCCCACTTGACGGCCTAGATCAGCATTCTCCTCAAGCATCTTCTTAATGGCAGTGATGAGCTGAGGGCTATTGTTGAAGAGCCCACGGATGCTCTGTACCATATCATCGATACCATAGAGGTACTCCTCTGCAGCGTCACCCGATACAGCCTCGATGCGTCGTACACCTGCAGCCACAGAGGACTCACTGAGGATACGGAAGGTACCGATACGCCCCGTAGAGTGAATATGCGTCCCCCCACAGAACTCAGTGGATGAACCAAAGCGGATGACACGTACATGATCCCCATACTTCTCACCAAAGAGAGCCATTGCTCCCATCTCTCGTGCCTCATCGATAGGTACCTCTCTGAACTCCTGCAGAGGCAGGTCTGCTCGGATGCGAGCAGAGACGAGACGCTCGACCTGTCGTAGCTGCTCTGGCTCTACCTTGGCAAAGTGTGCAAAGTCAAAACGTAAGACTTCGTCCGAGACGAACGACCCCTTCTGCTCGACATGCGTGCCTAGGACCTCACGTAGAGCCTCATGTAGGAGGTGCGTCGCAGAGTGATTGGCCTCGATACGATGGCGACGCTCCTCACTCACCACAGCACGCAGCGCCCCCTCTAGGTCAGAGGGGAGCTCCTTCATGAGGTGGATGGCGAGGTTGTTCTCACGCTTAGTATCGAAGACTTCGTACTTCTTCCCCTCAGCATCGATGAGGAAGCCCTTGTCGCCAACCTGTCCCCCCATCTCTGCATAGAATGGAGTTTCGGAGAGGACGACTTGGTAGTATTGTTGGTTCTTCTGCTTGACCTGACGATAGCGAAGGATCTCTGTCGAGCACTCAATGAGGTCATAGCCTACGAAGCGTACAGCCCCCTCAGCCACAATCTGCCAGTCGCCGGCATCGATGGCAGCAGCATTGCGTGCACGCTCCTTCTGCTGCTGCATAGCTGCATCGAAGCCTGCCTCATCGACACTCATCCCATGCTCACTGAGGATCAGGGCTGTGAGGTCAAGAGGGAAGCCATAGGTATCATAGAGGACGAAGGCATCGTGCCCATCGAGGACAGATAGACCCTTGGCACGGGTATCCTCCATCTGCTTCTCCAGTAGACGTATCCCTGTCTCTAGGGTACGGAGGAAGCTTTCCTCTTCCTCCTTCATCACCTTCCCGATGAGCTCACGTCCTGCGACTAGCTCTGGATAGGCATCCCCCATCGTCTCGATGAGGATAGGTAGGAGGCTATAGATGAAGGCCTCTCGACGCCCTAGGAAGGTATAGCCATAGCGCACGGCACGGCGCAGGATACGGCGGATGACATAGCCTGCCTTAGCATTGGAGGGAAGCTGTCCATCCGTGATCGCAAAGGCTATCGTACGGATATGGTCGGCGATGACACGCATAGCCACATCACTCTTAGCATCAGCTCCGTACTCGATACCCGTGAGGGTAGCGATGGCCTGGATCATAGGAGTGAAGATATCAGTATCGTAGTTCGAGGTCTTCCCCTGGAGGGCCATACAGAGACGTTCGAAGCCCATCCCCGTATCGATGACTCGCTTAGGTAGGGGCTCGAGAGAACCATCAGCCTTGCGATTATACTGCATGAAGACGAGGTTCCAGATCTCGATCACCTGTGGATGACCTTGGTTCACGAGCGAGAGCCCAGAGACCTGACTGCGCTCCTCATCAGAGCGGATATCGACATGGATCTCAGAGCAAGGGCCACAGGGCCCCTGATCTCCCATCTCCCAGAAGTTATCGTGCTTATTCCCGTTGATGATTCGCTCCTTGGATAGGTGCTTCTCCCAGATGCTGGCCGCCTCATCATCTCGCTCTAGCCCATCAGCGGGAGAGCCCTCGAAGACGGTGACATACAGACGATCAGGGGATAGCCCTAGGACACTCGTTAGGTATTCCCATGCCCAGTCAATCGCCTCATGCTTGAAGTAATCACCAAAGGACCAGTTCCCCAGCATCTCAAACATCGTGTGGTGGTACGTATCATGCCCGACCTCCTCGAGGTCGTTATGCTTACCACTGACACGAAGGCACTTCTGCGAGTCTGCTACTCGTGGATACTTGATCTCAGCATTTCCTAGGATGATATCCTTGAACTGGTTCATCCCTGCATTGGTGAACATCAGGGTTGGGTCACCCTTGATGACCATAGGGGCAGAGGGGACGATCTGATGCCCCTTGCTTCTAAAGAACTCTTTATAGGATTCGCGAATCTCTTTTGAGGTCATTGCTCTCTATACTATGTATTGTATTTTATGTCTTATTAAGTCTAAATCTAAACTATGCCTAGTGGGTTCACTCAGTCGCACAAACGTATGCTACTACTTCGCAGGCCGAGGGATACTAGAACCACTTGATCTTACGGAAGAGGTAGAAGGCAAGTGAGGAGATACACACCGAGACGAGGAAGATCACGAGGAAGGCCCAATACCACTCCCCGAGATAGACATCGACGTTCATCCCAAAGAAGCTGGAGATCATCGTCGGAATGGTCAGCACGATCGAGATACTCGTCATACGCTTCATGATCGTATTGACGTTGTTCGAGATGATGTTCGCTGAGGCATCCATCATACTACGGACGATATCCGTATAGATATTGATCGTGTTGTAGGCCT
This sequence comes from uncultured Porphyromonas sp., assembly GCF_915070105.1. Lineage (GTDB taxonomy): Bacteria > Bacteroidota > Bacteroidia > Bacteroidales > Porphyromonadaceae > Porphyromonas. Next base: position 6,564 of record NZ_CAJZFJ010000024.1, on the reverse strand, counting down.
GCCGCAGCTCGATACTTACATCCTCGAAGAGGTCTGGATCGACACTGCTCGCTCGCGAAGTCGTACGCAGACGTCCGAGCATCGCCTCATTCCCTCGGATCGAGGTACTGAAGTAGACGAGTGATCGCTGCAGACGCATGATACGCAGGAGATCCTCATTACGGATGCTCTGCTCCAGCTCCTTCTCTGCCCGATTGATCTCCAGGTACATCAGCTTCAGATACTTCAGGAACCACACCGCCGAGGAGTAGATCATACGAGTAATGAACTCACGCTGACCTGCTATCTGGATATTCTTACGGCGAATATGATTGATGAAGTCTGGGAGCATCTGAGTCCTACGATAGCACACAGAGACCGTAGCCTCATGCCCCGTGATGATACCTATAGGTACCGTCTGATAGGGCATGCCCTGCATCCCACCATCCAACGGGATACGTAGCACTGTCAGGAGCCACTCATCCTCACGCTCGGCACGTGGTCGCTCATCTATATCTGCGATGTCGGAGAGGAACTCCCTCGGGATACCCAGATCCTCGGTGAGGAATAGGAAGTCATCTTCATCTGGACACTCGACATTGACCCAGCAGGAGGGGGCATATTCTTCTAGCTCCGGTAGACCGGGCTCCATGCTTATGAAACTCTTCATCTTTATCTTTGACCGACCACGGCTACCCTCTTTATGGGGATAGTATGGGATAGGTCTTATCTACTATGATTGGAGGGGGTTAGGTGATGCAGGGTGAAGCCACATTAGGTCTTCACTATTGGGCTGCCGACCTACCATGCCTCACCCTAGGCTGATGACCTAGGTCCGTGATGAAGGTAGGACGACTGCTATTGAGCGCATGCCATGCGCTCATTCGGAGGGAGGGAGTCGTCCATAGAGTGTCTAGTCTTTACTTACGCAATTATATCTTGTCCTCAGAGCCACAGCACGTCGCTGTAGCCTCGCTCCAGCAGTTCCCAGCTAGAGACCCACAAAGATACGAAAAAGCCCCTAAGCCCCACACCTCTCTGCCCCTCAAGATCTCCATGGCCACCACAGACTCGACTGAAGCCTCCCCAGTAGAATGCGACTTGCCCCAGAGCTACTATGCAAGTAGAGCTCTGGGGCAAGTATCTAAGACGAAAGTGATCGCTAGGGAAATGCCTTTCCTAAACTATCACAAGGGGGGGAAGAGGGAGCATATCCGTGCTCCCCTACCCAGCTATTCGGTTGCTCGCATAGGGGGCTTGACGACCTCTGCAGCTAGACCACGTCCACGCACGACGATCTGAATAGGAGTACCTACGGCAGAGAATTCCTTCTTGACATAGCCCATCCCGATACCGACCTTGAGCGTAGGAGACATCGTCCCAGAGGTAACCTCCCCGATAATATTCCCTTCGCTATCGGCGATCTCATAGTGAGAGCGGGGGATACCCTTATCCTTCAGACGGAAGGCAACGAGCTTGCGAGTAACGCCCTCGGCCTTTTGCTGCTCGAGGAAAGCCTTGCTGGGGAAGTTCTTATCTTCCTTGAACTTCGTGATCCAGCCTAGACCAGCCTCTAGTGGAGAGGTCTTGTCCGTGATGTCATTCCCATAGAGACAGAAGCCCATCTCTAGACGAAGGGTATCACGAGCACCGAGACCTATTGGACGGATGCCCTCGGGCTTACCAGCCTCAAAGATCGCATTCCAGATCTTCTCTCCATACTGAGGATAGAAGTAGAGCTCAAAGCCCCCTGCGCCGGTGTACCCTGTATTGGAGAGGATCACATCGGGGCATCCAGCGAACTCACCGACCTTAAACGTATAGTAAGGGATCTCGGAGAGGTTCACCGAGGTCAGTCGCTGTAGCACCTCCGTAGCCAGAGGTCCCTGTACTGCTAGCTGGGCTATATTGTCAGAGCTATTCTCCAGCTCTGCCCCTACGGCATTGTGAGCTTGGCACCAAGCCCAGTCCTTGTCGATATTGGCAGCATTGACTACCAGCAGATACTTCTCATCCTCATAGTGATAGACTAGGAGGTCGTCGATGATCCCTCCGTCTGCATTGGGGAAGCAGGTATACTGGATATCGCCGACCTTCAGCTTGGAGGCATCATTGCTTGTGATATCTTGTACAAACTGGAGAGCCTTTGGCCCCTTGACCCAGAACTCACCCATATGCGAGACATCGAAGACGCCGACACCCTTGACCACCGTATGGTGCTCATCGATGATCCCCGTGCTGTACTCGATAGGCATATCATAGCCTGCGAACTCGTGCATCTTTGCCCCTAGTGCCTTGTGGATGGCAGTGAATGGAGTAGTCTTCATGTTTGCTTCTTACTTAGTTTTGTTGTTGTAGTTGTACATGTTGTACCCCAAAGGTAGTAAGATCTACTGAACAATCCTAGCACTTAAGGGCATGCCTCTTCACTTCTTCAGCCAAGACCACCAGCATACCCTCTGAAACTATGCACAAGGCTATAAAACGACAGCACCCGAAGACATAGACTTCGGGTGCTGCTGGTGTATATTACGTGCCGTAGACGTAGGCTATGCCTCGTCTCTAGTACGACGTGATAGTAGCCACATAGAGAGGGGCTAATGCCATACCCGCTCCCACCTCTGAGGGGTGAGCCACTAGCGGGAGGCTAGTACATCGGGGAGGAAGTATTCCTTGAGCGACTACTGTTCTTCGGCCTGCTGTAGCTGCTTGACGTAGACGGCCTTCTCCATCTTCTTACGGCGTGCTACAGAGGGCTTGATGAAGGCCTGACGGGCACGTAGTGCACGTACTGCTCCGGTCTTCTCAAACTTTCTCTTGAACCTTCTTAGAGCCTTTTCGATGTTTTCGCCCTCTTTTACTGGAACTACGATCATAATACTGTTAGTCTTATCTTTATTTGTTATCGTTTCTACTCTATTACTAGGTCGCTAGTGCCTTACCTATGCACCAACGAGTGCGCAAAATTACAAATTCTTTGCCTAACAAGCAAACTCAGAGTAGCATCGTGCACAGCTGCACATTCCAGCCTCAAGTGCAACCACGCATACGCAAGTATATACATTGCTTGTGTTGATAGAAATACCCATCTTTGTACACAAATGATCCGTCAATAAAGGAAGCCTTGGATTGTATAGTCCTAGGGAAGGCTAGATACAATTTTCAAAGTCGTAACCAATTAATGATGAATTCTTATAGCACGACACAAGAAGAAAGACAGATCCTCAGGGGAATTGTACGCTGTCTTTTTATCCGTACCCGATGTCTATGACATAACTCCGACAACGCAAAAGGACCTACAGGGAAGATGTAAACGACTTATCTATTTTCAGAGAATAAATCGCCTTAATCAGAAGTGGATTACTTTTGGTGGAAAGGATGGCTTTGAGCCAGATTTCAAACAAAGTTGACAGCGTCTATGAGCAGTGAATCTCCAAATTAGCGTCTTATCGGGAAGAACAATGCCCAAAGAGGAATCCAGCTCCATATGTGACTCAGTCTTACAAACTTTGCACACCATCAACTCCAAATGTGCAGAAGCCTCGTGAAAGTCAAAATAAGGAGGCGGTCCCTATGTACTCTAGCAGGAAGTATAACATAGCCAATAGTCACCCGACCTTATCATCTTATCATCTTATTATAATAGCAGGTTTATGAATCCTAAGATAACGTATCTATCTCTACGCTTATTCATCCTAAGGATAGGGGAAGACAAGAACAATCCTATTTATAGAATAGCCTATGGTGTTGTGTCCCCTAGTGATCACTCCATGGAAAAAGCCACTGTAAGTAAATTCTCTCAGTTTGGGAGTTATGGCAATAAGAAGGTCTACCTAGGGAGTATTTCTATTTTCTCCGAGGGAGAGAAAGTCTTAGGAATATATGACGCTCTATCAATGGGGAATTCTCTTAAAACAAGCCTTAATAAATATGGTATCAAGAATGATAGCCTCAGATATGATGTAGAATATATCTATGATGGAGTTTCTGTCCCATGGCACAAAGCAAATATTTTAGGGAATCAGCTATCTGACAGTAGGTATATCTGCATGCTCAAGCCTGAGACCCTATTCGAGATCGACGGACATCTCCTAGACCAAGAAGAATTGGAGAACGCTATGCGTAGCCTAAGTGTTAAGCTTAGGGAGGGAACAGGCTTACCATTTGATACAAGCTACGACCATATCGGCAATCTAGAAATACTTATCGCTCCAGATCAAGATATCTATGGAAGATCCTTGGTTAAGTATTGGCAAGATAAAGACACCTTTAGTCAACATGTAGAGCTGTCTTCCGAGCTTACTCATGGAGCTGATCTTGTGACAGTCAACATTAAGATAACGGTAGGAGGAGGAGTTATAACCACCGATACATTGGTGTCAGAGAAACCAGTAGAGAACGAGAATAGTACCTTCTCCATACCATCTGAGTACCCTCCAAAAGCTGTAGAAATAAAGATCTGGCTAACTAAATCCTCTGAGGTTAAGCTAGTGCACCTATCCACTCATCATTATATAGAAGCAATATGTTTCAGTCTAGCTATAGTACAGAGTGAAATTCATATACAATCGGATTGGTTAGAAAGGGTTAAGGGAGCTATGCATAAGAATAAGAAGGAGCTTGTCGACATAGCTTCATCAGTTCAAAGAACACATAGTGAGTCACACCATATAAGAAATGAAGACTTCCCTCAATGGCTAAAAAGAAAGTCGACGATTAAATCTATTGAACGGTGTGATGACGCATATTTCCCTGTTGGTTGGGACTGTAAAACTCAGGAATCAGGTTCTCTAGCATTTCTGGAATGGTTCAAAGCTAAAACCAATGGTGCTAAGTGGGTATTCCTCCAGGATCCTTATTTCGAAGATGTAGCCTTGTCCTTTATTGCCCTCACAGATATCCAGGGAGAATGTATTATCCTTACACAAACGGATCTAAGAACCAATGCAGATAATACCATATCTACAAGTAGCACTTCCCAACGGAAGGCTAAGATTCTATCCATGATTAAGGATTACCCAAGCCTATATGGTTCTATGCGGCTTATCATTCGAGATATGCCAGGGTCAGGCCCCAAGCTACATGATAGGTACCTATTCATAGGACATGACGATGATAGATGTGAAGGCTATATGCTATCTAATTCATTACAAGGAGCCACCAAGAAAAGCCCGCTACTTATCACACGAATAGGGACTCCTGTGCTAGTCAAGGTAAAGAAACACATTACCAAGCTCATTGACCCGGATGAGGTTGAGACCATATACCATTATTCTGACCGTACATCAAGCATGCCACAAGAGGATCAAGAGATTGCTGACCCCGATTTTTATGACTGCTTACAGGCAATGAATCATCCACTAGATCCTGACTGCCTTGATCAAGTTTTGAATGATATTTTGATGGAGAAAACGGCTGATAGGATTTCAACCTTCAGTTATTATCTTGCACATAGTAGCAATGATGAACTTTACTCCATACGCCAGGTAATGGGGGCTAGAATTGCTACTAATCCTAAAGCTATTGAAGCTCTAAAGAGCTTTATACTTGATCATCATAATTCTTCATTTCCTATAGGGTTCGAAGGAGGTTCTTGGAGGGGTTACCGAAACAATTACTTCTCTGATATTTTGGAGGCCTCTTATCATGAGATTGTCCATCGCAACCACACACAACTGATAGATAGTTGCTATAAGGATCTTTGGTATGGGGGCTGGGGTATGGAGTATGCTTGTATGCTACTTATTAAGGCTTCTGCTCAAGATACCATTGACACCCTTAAACAGCTACGAGATCAGCTTGTAAAGATCAAGACTGACAAGACTATTACCTCGATATATAAGATCACAAATACGCTACTATGTATGATCTTTAACTCCGTAGTATTTGACTGGGATGGTGATTTAATGGAGAAAATGCTAATAGACGGTAACGATTGGTGTAGAGGACTCGGCGCTCTCATTCTTATCTATAAGGCTAATTACTCTAATTTTGACATAAGAACTTACTCTAAACTATTACAGAGTCATGACGAACGCATCACGTTATGTAACACACTCATCTTTTCATCGGAACGGAATATTAAGAGAACTGATATTTACGACCATCTGATAGAAGAGATCAAGGAATCTGACATAGAATACGCCTACAAGAATATCCTTGATATATTAAGAGACTGCTATCCTTTAAAGACACAAGAGACTTATATCAATAAGATTTATAGACCACTGATTCAAGATGGTAGATTAGACAGAGACATTTTATCTAGCAGATTAACCGAATATCTTTTCGATGAATATATACAGAGTGGAACCAAGAGCGGGTCTGATGTCCTCGTTATGAGTCTTTCTCTCATTAACGGATCCCTTAAAGCGCTCCAAGAAAAGTCACAGAAGCTACTGATGGAGACAGAAAGGAAACTAAATCGATTGATTATAAAAGATCATAACAATGTATTTCAGGCATGCTCTGCGCTAAAGAATCTAAGATCCTTGCTTGAGAGGATACTAGCTGAACACCCATCTCCCTCCAGTGAGCTAGTCAAGATTAATGATGAGATACTGTCTTTATTAAGGAGGGTTGGGA
>NZ_CAJZFJ010000023.1 GCF_915070105.1 uncultured Porphyromonas sp. | reverse complement strand
ACGAGCTAGCCATCCATAAGTTCCTCGGGAACTCCCTGATCAAGCGCCTAGAGGGGGTCGCCTGCACCAGTATCGAGGCTGTACGAGCCGCCCTCCAGCCCAGCGTGAACATAGGACTCGGTGACTGGGTCGATCTATCGGGACTCATAGCTCCCAAGGCCGAGATCGTACGCCTACTCCACGAGGTAGAGAGTGGTATGATCACAGAGATCACCCAGCTCGCCGAGAGCTTTGCGGATCTACACCGCCATTACTATGAATATGAGTGGACCTGGGCCTATGAGAAGATCCACACCTACTACGGGCTGGATCTATCACAGGCAACGGCAGAGCAGATCTGCGAACTCGTCGAGAGGTGGCGTAGAGCTGTCGTAGAGCTGGATCAGGAGGTCTATGCAGATGCCAAGAAGGAATTCTCCCTATCGATGATGACGGGCTTCGGGGCAGATGGCGATGAGCTCCAGCAAGCGATGGACTTCGAGCAGGTACGTGGGAGCTTTGACAGCAACCCCTACGTCAGCTCCATCCTACAGCATATCGAGGAGAAGACCGCTCTCGGCCAAGAGCTCCTTGACCGACTAAGCCCACTCCTCTAGGCTTTCTCCTAGCAGAAGCCACCCGTCAGATCATGCCCCCCAAGCCCTTCCTCCTCTCCTAGAGAATGAGATAGGCTATACCACGACAGGCCTCCTCCTAGCCTATACCATAATTATATATCAGCCCCTCACGACCTAGGCCTCAGCAGAAGGCTGGATCGTGAGGGGCTCAGCAGCTATGTAGGCGGCCTATTTAGGAGGAATCAGTATAATTATACTTATGCTAGGGAATTCAGTATACAATTACTACCTTTGCCTTAGAAGTCTAGGCAAGAGAGCCAGACTCCTCAAGCAACAAACAAATAACATCACACAAACTATGAACGATTCCGCGATCTTTAACCTCATCGAGGAAGAGCGCCAGCGTCAGCTCAAGGGCATTGAACTCATTGCCTCAGAGAACTTCGTCAGCGAAGAGGTCATGAAGGCTATGGGTAGCTGCATGACCAATAAGTATGCTGAGGGCTACCCAGGCAAGCGCTACTATGGAGGCTGCGAGGTGGTAGACCAGTCTGAGCAACTAGCTATCGACCGTATCAAGCAGCTCTTCGGGGCTGAGTGGGCTAACGTCCAGCCACACTCTGGGGCACAGGCTAATATGGCTGTACTCCTTGCTTGCCTTGAGCCAGGGGACACCTTCATGGGGCTCAATCTCGCCCACGGAGGTCACCTCTCTCACGGGTCGCCTGTCAATAGCTCAGGTCTACTCTATCGCCCCGTCGAGTACAATGTACGTGAGGACAACGGCCGAGTAGACTATGACCAGATGGAGCAGCGTGCCCTCGAGCACAAGCCCAAGCTCATCATCGCTGGGGGGTCGGCCTACTCCCGTGAGTGGGACTATGCCCGCATCCGCGCTATCGCCGACAAGATCGGAGCTATCTTCCTCGTCGATATGGCACACCCCGCAGGCCTCATCGCCGCTGGTCTGCTGGAGAACCCCGTGAAGTACGCTCACATCGTCACCTCGACGACACACAAGACCCTACGTGGCCCCCGTGGTGGGATCATCCTCATGGGTAAGGACTTCGACAACCCATGGGGCAAGAAGACCCCCAAGGGCGAGATCAAGAAGATGTCTGCCCTACTCGACTCCGCCGTCTTCCCAGGTGTACAAGGTGGGCCACTAGAACATGTGATCGCAGCCAAGGCAGTAGCTTTCTATGAAGCTCTCCAGCCCTCCTTCAAGGAATATGGTAAGCAGGTCAAGAAGAATGCTCAGGCAATGGCCGACGCCTTCGTGCGCCGTGGCTATGGTGTCGTCTCTGGTGGTACGGACAACCACTGTATGCTCATCGACCTGCGCAGCAAGTTCCCCGACCTAACGGGTAAGGTAGCCGAGAAGGCTCTCGTCGCGGCTGACATCACCGTCAATAAGAACATGGTACCCTTCGACAGCCGCTCTGCCTTCCAGACCTCTGGTATCCGTGTCGGTACTCCAGCCATCACGACCCGTGGTGTCAAGGAAGATAAGATGGAGTACATCGTCTCCCTCATCGACCGTGTCCTCTCCGCTCCCGAGGACGAGGCTGTGATCGCCGCCGTGCGTAAGGAGGTCAATGAGCTAATGCTCCAGTATCCCATCTTCGCCTACTAATGCCTATGGCTATGCTTGGGATTAGCCCCTATCGACAGGGCTACTCGGCAGACACCTAGCGACAACCCATCCGAAGCATCCCTCTACGATAGATGAGGGGGATGCTTCGGACTCTTTCATATAGATTTATCCCAACAAACAGCATGAGAAAGTCCTTATTCAGCCTGATGTGCCTCTTGGGTCTAGCCTTTGGCTCGACAGCCTCTGCCCTGACCGTGAAAGTTCCCATCCCCCGTGTTAACATCATCCCCCAGCCCAAGGAACTGGTAGAGGGCAAGGGTAGCTTTACCCTCACAGCTCGTACTCCCCTAGTGGCTCAGGGAGACTCAGCCCTCACCATCGCCCGCTTCTTCGCCGATAAGCTGAACACCTCTACGGGCTTCGCCCTACAGGCCACCAGCAGCACGGCAGCTCGTCGTGGCGCCATCGTCCTACGCATAGATCCCAAGCTCTCCCTAGGCGTAGAGGGTTATACGCTGGAGGTAAGCCCTCAGGGGGTCACCGTCACAGGCCGCACAGGACAAGGACTCTACTACGGGATGCAGACACTCCTCCAGCTCCTCCCTCCTACGATCGAGTCTTCGACCAAGGTCTCGGGAGTGACGTGGTCTATCCCAGCGGTCAAGATCAAGGATGAGCCCGCCTTCGAGTACCGAGGAGCCCTAGTCGATGTGTGCCGTCACTTCCTCACTGTAGAGGAGATGAAGAAGCACATCGATCTACTCTCCATGTTTAAGATCAACCGCCTGCACTGGCACCTCACGGAAGACCAAGGCTGGCGCATAGAGATCAAGAAGTACCCTCGCCTAACCTCCGTGGGCTCCAAGCGTATCGAGGGTGATGGCTCTGTCTACGGAGGCTTCTACACTCAGGATCAGATACGCGAGATCGTCAAGTATGCCTCAGACCGCTTCGTCACCATCGTCCCCGAAATCGAGCTACCTGGACATGCGATGGGAGCCATAGCCTCTTATCCCGAGCTCACCTGCTTCCCCTACCGCCGTATTTATAAGGTGCGTAACCTATGGGGCGTCGAGCAGGACGTCTATTGCCCAGGGAAGGAGACTACCTTCCAGTTCATCCAAGATGTATTTGACGAGGTCATCCCCCTATTCCCCGGAGAATATGTCCATATCGGTGGAGACGAGTGTCCCAAGATCCGATGGAAGGAATGCCCAGAATGTCAGCGCCGTATCAAGGAGGAGGGACTAAAGAACGAAGAAGAGCTCCAGAGCTACACCATCCGCCGTGCGCAGAAGATGCTTGCCAAGTACGGTAAGAAGCTCATCGGCTGGGATGAGATCCTAGAGGGGGGATTAGCTCCCTCTGCCACGGTGATGAGCTGGCGTGGTGAAGATGGCGGCATCAAGGCTGCCAATATGGGCCACGACGTAATCATGACTCCGGGTAGCGGAGGCCTCTACATCGACCACTATCAGGGAGACTCCAAGATAGAGCCCGTAGCGATCTGCTGCTACGCACCCCTAGAGAAGATCTATTCCTACAATCCTATCCCTGCTGCCATTGCCCCCGACAAGCGTCATCACATCAAGGGCGCTCAGGCAAACCTATGGGCAGAGTACCTCTACACGACAGACATCATGCAGTATCGTGCATTCCCTCGAGAGATCGCACTCGCTGAGGCTGTCTGGACTCCACAGGAGCGCAAGGACTACAAGAGCTTTGAGGAGCGTCTAGACAACGCTTATAGCCGTCTGGATCAGCATAAGGTAAACTACCATATCCCCCTACCAGAGCAACCCCTACCCGGGAGCAAGGCTAGCGCATCGCTGAACTTCGTAGCCTTCACCGACACCACCTCGCTGACGCTACAGACCTCACGCCCCATCACTATCGTTTACACAACCGATGGCAGTGAGCCAACAGCCAAGTCCCCCCGCTACACCGCTCCTATCAAGGTCAGCGAGAGTACGGTCATCAAGGTCGCCTCTCTCCTACCCACTGGTCGCCTCAGCCGAGTACGTGCCATCACCTTCGACAAGCAGAGCTACAGCCCCGCTGTCTCCCTCTCTAGTCCTACCCCTGGGCTGTGCACACAGACCTCTGTAGGAGATTACTACCGAGCCTCCGAGCTCTCTGGTGTGACCAACTGGGTAGAGGGTGTCGCCAACAAGACCCAAGATCTACGCCCAGACCGTGTATCCAACCACATGGACGAGATCAAGCGTAAGGCTGTCATCGGAGAGGGCTATATCAAGATCCCCGAGGATGGCTGCTATGTCTTCTCCACCAACCTCGATCAGATGTACCTTGATGGGGAGCTCTTCATCGACAATACAGACGAGGTATCGAAGTTCAGCCGTCGTGACAAGAGCCGTGCCCTCAGCGCAGGCTGGCACAAGGTGAAGTTCGTCTTCATCGGCACTGTACGTGGTGGCTTCCCCACCTACTGGGATGATGCCAAGGTAGAGTATCGCAACCTCAAGGATGGTAAGTTCTCTGAGGTAACAGCAGAAATGCTCGCCCACTAGAGCTCACCCACCCTCTAGGGCAAACTTAAAGCCCCCAGCAGTAGTCTCGAAAGACACTGCTGGGGGCTCTTCTTTTATATTAAGGTATATCCAATTTAGTAGGAGGCATAGAACTAAGCTAAAGAACCACAAGAGCGATGAGATAACGGGACTACTAAGAGTCCTCTTCACCGAGAAAGACAAAGAGCGACCTTACCAACCCTAGACATAGAGATAGAACAAGGGCTACACTCGGGATAATCTCCCAGGGTGTAGCCCTTATGCTTGTGGTGGAGGTAGCCTCAGCCCCCCTAGTTACGACGTCCTAAGATACGGAGGAGGTAGAGAAAGAGGTTGATGAAGTCTAGATACAGACTAAGAGCTCCAAGGATGGAGACCTTCTTTGAGAGCTCGGCATCGTGTGCTGTCTGGTAGGCTAGAAGCTTTATCTTCTGTGTATCATAGGCTGTCAGAGCAACGAAGAGCACCACACCAATGTAGGTAATGATCCACATCATAACCTCCGACTTCAGGAAGATATTTACAACCGAAGCTATGACCACACCGATGAGCGCCATGAAGAGTAGACTACCCCACTTGGTCAAGTCACGCTTGGTGAAGTAGCCATAGAGTGCCATAGCACCAAAGGTCCCCGAGGTAACGAAGAAGGTCGTAGCAATGGACTCACTCGTATAGACGAGGAAGATAGGGCTTAGTGTGACGCCATTAAGCACAGAGTACAGAGCGAAGGAGGCTGTCGCCACTGGTAAGCTCAGCTTCATCACTCGTGCCGATAGGAACCATACGAGGGCTATCTCTGCAATAAGCAGGAAGTAGAAGATATTGCCCTCCAGCATTCTGAAGACGAGCCCACTATCTACCGTATAGACCGAAGCTAGACCAGTGATGGCCAGCCCGAGGGTCATCCACAAGAAGGTACGCTGTACTGCACGCTGCACGAGCGTGTCCTGCCCTACACCATAGAGCCCGTCTACGGACTGTCCCTGAGAGGGGAACTGGGAGTTATCCATAAGTCTTGATCGTTTAAATTTGGATTGTTTGTATCATGATTCGAATTGTCCTGCACTCCCTATGAGGAAGCCCCCAAGGGAATACAGGACAAAGGTACGAAAAATAGTATCCTAGAAGCGGAGGGAGATCGTAGCCACTGCTCTGTGGGAGGTCTTTGTCTCCTTGATAGCAGCTAGACCATCCATATCCTCAGGCTTGATCTTACCGCTCTGCACATCTGGATTGGTCTGGTCAAGCACAGGCCCGTAGTCCTTGATATAAGGATAGGCGAAGGTACGTGACTTCTGAACGCCATAGACATAGGCTACATCTAGAGACACTGAGGGGGTGATACGATAGCCTAGACCAGCCGAGAGGGAGTTGATCGCCCCTGGCATAGTGTAGCTCGTGTGCAGAGCTGAGACGAAGGCCTCAGAGGCTGCGTAGTCTCCGTTGCGAAGGAATGAGCTACGCATAGGAGAGCTACTATAACGATAGCCTCCACGCAGTGCTAGACGAGGTGTAGCCATGACCTCAAGACCAGCTCGTAGGGTATGCATCCCCGTGAAGTGATCCTTGATGCGCTGGTTATCCACTCCGTATATTGATTCCGATTCGCTCTCTCTTTCAGTATCCTCTGCTAGCCGAGTGCTACCAAAGATCGAATACTCATAGTCTACACTTAGGATCGCATTACGACCGAAGACATAGGCTCCGTTGAGCCCTAGACGCCATGGAGTACGTAGCAGGAAGGCAAGAGCTGCAGACGATGGACTTTTGACACTCTTCGCCTTGCCATTGACACTAGAGGAGGCCTCGGCATAGAAGTCATACTTGAGTGCATAGAACGTAGGTGTATAGACCGAAGCCCCGAGGCGTAGCCCCTCTGTAGGCTCAAAGATCGCACCTAGTCCGACACGGAAGCCACTCCCCGAGATACTGCGTCGTGTCCTCAGCTCGAGGAAGTCTGTCCCTCGGAAGGAATCTCTATAGCCCAGATACGACTCATAGTCTAGGGCTGAATAGGTAAGTACCGCCCCTAGATGTACCGTACTACTAGGCTCAATCCCGAGAGCAAAGTCATAGTCGATGATATTGCCCTTCTCCCGAAGCAGGAGGTCTGCCACACTAGCCCCCTCGACGAGTCCAGAGGTTGAGTAGGCGCCATTATTATCGTACGTGAAGTTGGGGTAATAATAGCCCCCCTTAGGATCTTTGGATGTGATCCAGCCTCCTTGGAAGCCAAAGATCGAGCTCCAGGGGATATCCGTCTTGCTAAAGGCATCGCTTGCCCCAACGTTCTTGTGTGGAAGGAAGCTTGGCACTCCAGTGCGACGGCTCACATCGTACTCCGAGTTGTTCGTAATCCCAGCCATGTAGTCTGCCAGTGAGGTATGCTTACGATCCAAGCTCGCAGAGGCATCGGTGACATGGTCAAAGTCTCCTGCACGGCGCACAGCGAAGGCAAAGGAAACCCGTCCGCCATTAGCGATGTCTGTACCCTTCTGATAGGCAAACTCCTGTACGGGATAGCGGTTCTCACCTGAATAGGAGCGATTCTGATTATACCAAGTATGGCTATAGCTGGGGAGCAAGGCTCCAAGGGTAAGGGTAAGCCTATTCCCCCCTCTAAGCAGAGAGATACCAGCGGGGTTACGTACGAGGGAGGAAGCCTCTACCCCGACGGCACCCATAGCCCCCGAGAGGGCAGTGAAGCGAGCTGAGCCTGAGAACTCACTAGCCGAAGCCAAGCCCACTGCGGTCATCTCACCCTGAGCAGCCAGCGATAGGGGCAGGAGGCTAAGGGCAAGTACCCCTAGGATAACACGCCCGTGATGGTTCTTTATCATATTCCTTGTTGATTCATATAGTAGACAGACCCACACACCCCCGATCCCCTCCGATAGGAGAGGGGATAAGACTCGGGGACTATGAGGTGTGGATAATCACTGAGTGGAGCTAGAGCCTAGCGTCTACGTGCAGGTGCACTATAGGCTCCATTGCCCGAACCTCTACTGCTCTGTGACTCGTATGAGGACGAGGAAGAAGAGGAGGATGAGGATCGGTCGTATGAGCGAGGTGTCGAGCTAGTGCCACTGTCGTAGCTGCGATCGTAGCTACGTGCAGGTGCTCGGTCATAGCTGCGTGCAGGATACTGCTGGTAGGTCTGGCTACGACTATAGTTATCGTTGTTGTAGATACTACGTCCCTGATTGTAGCTACCATTACCTACCCGCTCGTATGAGCTGTACCCATCTCTGACAGAGCTATAGGCCTCGAAGGAAGAGCGACTAGGGTAACGGGCATAGGCACCACGGGAATAAGCACCGTGTGAGTAGGGGTTGTTGTAGTAATGCTCGTTGTAGGCACGAGTAGCAGCCCCTGCTGCATAGCCATAGTAATAGGGCGAGTAGTAGTCATAGTAGCCACCACCGTAGTAGCCATAGTAACCATTGTAGTACCCATTATAATACCCGCCATAGTAGCCCGAGTAGTAATAGTAGGGATCGTAATAGCCCCCATAGTAGCCATAGTGGCGAGGATAGCCCCAGTAACTACCCCTCCAGTAGTTGGGATAGTAATAGGAGTCGTACCAGGAGTATGGATAGTCGTACCAGGAGCCCCAGCCGACACGTGAGCCCCAGCCCCAGCTACTACCCCAGTAGGGGCTACGGCTACCAATCGTCACGTAGACGTCCCCACCGGAGGAGCGATAGTCAAGATCGTTGTACCAGGGATCAGCGTCTATATATACACGTCGTGCGCCACTGATGACCGTAGAGCCACTGCCATAGAAGCGGGAGAGACGAGAGGAATAGGGACCATAGACCTGTGGCTCCCCCTCGCCTGTACGACGGCTCCGCTGGGCTGCTAGGAGCTCAGCTAGCTCAGCCTCGGTGAGCTCGATCGTATCGTTCTCACTTAGGCGACCATTATAAGCATCGATCTCTCGATCAGCCTTTCTCTTCTTGTACTTAGCGATCAGCTCTGCCTGCTCCTTCTGCCATGCCTCACGCTCAGCACGAGCAGCAGCAGCTCGGAGCTCAGCCTTGCGTCGAGCCTCTTGGTCGAGCTTCTCTATGTCGCTACGACGATAGTAGGCATCATCGAGATACTTATCATCCTTCTGTGCGTAGGCCGTAGGCACCCACAGGAGGCCTGCTCCGATTAGGAGCAACATCTTTACTGCATTCATAGCTCGTATCGTCTTATTCAGTTCTACTTTATTCTTTTTGTCTAATATCCAACTTTAGCGAGATCATACGATCTTTTATACCCATAAAGTTAGTCTTTTCATAACATATTGCAAACTTCTTACCAATCTCTCTCCTCTCTGCCAAGCTGTCAGAGCCCTTCCCTCTCGGTGTGATCGGGCACACCATCCCCTACCCATACAACGCTAGAGACCACCCCGAGCGTATGCACTCTTGGGGTGGTCTCTAGTAGGTCGTAGAGTAGCTCTTGGGCTATCTCTCTTGGGTGTCAGAAGTGGCTAGTTGGCTAGCTCACCACCTGAGGGCTGAGAGGCATTCTCCTCTGTGCTCTCGCCCTTACCCGTCATATCCTTCAGCGTACGGTGGAAGAAGGCGATCGTCGAGCCAAGCGCATCATTCATACGTAGCGCAAGCTTAGCTATAGGAGTACCAGGGAAGAGGAAGGTCTCGACAGAGAAGACGATATCCCCCTCATCATCTATATAGGCCTTACTGACCTTCTGGTCATAGTCCGTCGCTGCACATGCCTTGTAGAGGGTAGGCTCTGGGACATCGTCAAAGGCGGCACGCTCAAAGGTAGCACGTACCATCAGGAACTCTGGATCCTCCGTCCTATAGTAGAGACAGAAGTATATACCCTCGTTCTTGTACACAATGCGAATATCATTATCCTGCTCAGGACGATACCCCTCCTTCCCTAGTGCCTCTAGGATGGTGGGAAGTACTTCCTTGGGATCAAAGTCTGGGGTAGACTTCTTCAGTTTATCAAATAGAGCCATCTTACATTGAGTTTATTAGGCGGTGAGACTTACGGACTTTGCCATGGATGACGAACAAAGATCCTACGACAAAGATACATTAAAATCCCTACCTCTGCGACATCTCCGCTATGCTACCCGTCGGCGGTACTATAGGGAAAAGAAGTCTGGCACGGCTCACTACAGCTCGGAGAGCTCCTTGACCTCCTCCTCGCCCTCCTCCTCGCTATCATTCTCGGCGATGAGGGCTGCTGGGATCATCTTATTCGCCTTGATGCCAAGTCGCTTGAGCTCCTCAATACGCCCCACCAAGTTCCCCTGTCCCTCAGAGAGCTGTCCTCGTGCTCGATCAAAGGATTTGCTCGCCGACTGGAGACGATCTCCGACCTCCAGGAAGGTCTTCGTGAAGACGGCGAACTTGTCATATAGTCCCGTGGCCTTCTTCAGGATCTGCTGGATATTACGCTCCTGTCGCTCTCTCTGCCACATATCCTGCGCCATCCTAAGGGCAGCGATGAGGTTAGTCCCGTTGATGAGGACAATATTCTTTGCATAGGCTTCCTCCCATAGATTCGGGTCATGGCTTAGTGCAAGGGTATAGGCAGGTTCATTGGGGATAAAGAGCATCACGAAGTTAGCTGCTCCAGGTACATGCTCCTCGTACTTCTTCCTAGAGAGCTCATCTACGTGCTTGCGCACACTCTGCAGGTGATCTCGGAGAGCGAGGGCTCGTCCCCCCTCATCTACATCAGCAGATAGATAGCGCATATAGGCGGTGAGGGAGACCTTACTGTCGATGACCATTGCACCTCCCTTGGGGTAGCGGACGATCACGTCTGGGCGCAGCTTGTGCCCATCCTCCGTCACCACGGTCTCTCCATGATCATCCCGTATAGTCTCCTGGATGCTGTATTCCTCGCCCTTCCTTAGGCCACTACGCTCTAGGATACGCTCTAGGATCATCTCGCCCCAGTCACCCTGCACCTTGGTATCACCACGGAGGGCTCGGGTGAGGTTGGTCGTCTCCTGACTGATCGCTTGGCTACGCTCCACGAGGCTCTTGATCTCGTTCTTTAGGGAGAATCGCTCACGGGACTCCTCTTGGTAGGTCTCTGTGACCTGACGTCCGAAGCGCTGGAGGTCATCACGCAGAGGCTTGAGCGTCTCCTCTGCACGCTCGTTCAGATCCTTGGTGCGCTCACGGATGATCTCCGTGGCTACCGACTGGAAGCTCTCCCGTAGCTCCTGCGTGAGCTCAGCCTTCTGCTCACGCAGCTCCTCCAGCTGGCTCTGTAGCGAGGTGAGCTGTGCCCTCAGGCCTGCACTCTCTAGGAGAGCCTCCTCACGAGCACGCTGTGCCTCGGTGAGCTGGGATGAGGTCGCATGTAGGAGACTCTCAGTCTGCCCTACCTGCGTCTCAGCCTGCGTCAGCTGACGAAGGGCACCTTGGTAACGCTGATAGAGAAAGAAGAGGACAATGAGAGCTAATATGAATAGAGCGAGGAATAAGTACGTCATGGAATAGGATATTAGGACAGAATAATGATGCAAACTGTATGATGACTACGACCTATGTATCCAGCCCCTCTAGGATATGGATCGCCTCGGTAGAGAGGGGCTGAGTGTGGTCGATCTCGATGAGTCGCTGGTTACTACTGCCACGGAAGGAGAGCCGAGGGTCTAGCAGAGACTCCACGAAAGGACCATCGACCAACACATCTATATACTCCAGCGCAGGGCGATGCTCGGGCGAGCGCAGGAGATACTCTATAGTAAAGCCCGTATAGCACCAAATGTTCATCCCCGTCTCAGCCTTGAGACGAGCCAGGAGTCCAGTGAGCGCACTCGGGTCATAGAAGGGGTCACCACCCGAGACGGTGATCCCATCGAGGAGCGGGTTACTCTGTATCTCTGCGATGATATCCCCTAGTACACGCTCGGTAAGGAGGATCCCGCCCTCGGGAGACCAGCTCTCGGGGTTATGACAGCCAGGGCAGGCATGACTGCAGCCTGCTAGGTAGATCGAATACCTTAGTCCTGGGCCATCAGTGATATTCTCCTTATAGACATTGAGCAAACGCATCGGCTAGAGCGCAGAGTGAAGCCCAAGCAGATGGAGCTCCACCCGTGCGGGGGAGACTCCACTTAGCTTGGGCTATAGATCGGAGGGAGGGGAGGGCTAGTGGTGCTTGACTCGGTCGTGCTCCTCGGCCTGCTTAGCCGAGTTCCAGCTCTCTAGGCTACCCGTGAGGTAGCCGGTGATACGTCTTAGGCGGGCGATATGATCGCCCTTGCACACGGGGCAGCGGTCGTAGATGATCCCCCTATAGCCACAGCTCTGGCAGGTATCTACGGGGTGATTGATCGACCCATAGCCGATCCCCTCGTCCTTCATCGTCTTGACGAGTTTGAGGATGACAGCTACATTCTTCTTTGCCTCCCCATCGAGCTCTATATAGCTGATGTGCCCCCCTAGGGTGATGGCATGGAAGGGTGCTTCGCGGCGGATCTTCTCAAACATACCGATCTCCTCCTTCACATCCACGTGGAAGGAGTTCACATAGTAGTCGAGATCATTCACCCCTGGGATCACACCATAACGCTTGCGATCCATTCGGGTGAAACGCCCCGAGAGGCCCTCGGCAGGGGTGGCTAGGACAGAGTAGTTGAGATGATACTTGTCCTTGTACTCCTGCACGACCTCATTCATCACGAGGATAGCATCGTAGAGTGTCTGCCAGGCCTCGTTATTCTTGCCGTGTCCCTGACCATACATAGCGACCATCGCATTGTGCCCTCCGATGAAGCCTATGGCCAGTGTCCCCGAGCTGAAGACATCCCCGACCTTGTCCGTAGGACTTAGGTGTCTGCCCCCCTTCCAGACGTCATTGCCCATCATGAAGGGGAACTGTCGAGCTAGCGCCGAGCGCTGGTAGAGATAACGCTCATAGAGCTGCTCGGCGATGAACGTGGACTCCCGACGTACCGAATCGAGGAAGTAGGTACGGGCTAGCTCACGTACCTCGGCCTTGGTGCCCGCAGGTAGCTCACTAGAGGCTAGTCGCATCGCCTCGATGGCCAGACGAGGGAGGTTCATCGTCGTGAAGGAGAGGTTGCCACGACCTATTGAGGTCTTCAGCCCATTGAGGTTCTCAAAGACACGTGTACGGCACCCCATCGTAGCGATCTCGTAGTGATAACACTTGGGGTCGTCAGCCCTCCAGAGCTCGTGCTGGTTGAAGGGGGTATCGAGGAAGACGAAGTTGGGGAAGAGTGCATGTGAGGTCGTACGACAAGCCTCGAGCAGGAGGTCAAAGTTTGGAGCTCTGAAGGTGTACTTCCCCTCAAGTGCGCCCTTGAAGTCCTGACTAGCCACAGCATAGTCCTCTTCGGTGTAGCTCACCCCGTCCTTGACCTTAAAGATCTGGATCGGGAAGATGGGGATCTCACCTCGCCCGAGCCCCTCTACCGTAGCAGAGAGAAGCTCACGTACGACCATACGCCCCTCGGCGGATATGTCGGTACCGTAGTTGATCGAACTGAAGACGACCTGATTACCACCACGTGAGTGCATGGTATTGAGATTGTGAATGAAGCCCTCCATCGCCTGATGGGTATCCCGAGCCGTACGATCATAGGCACTGGTGAGTGCTAGGCGGATAGCGTCTGCGCTGAGGCTGGCTCCCTTGGCTGAGCCTGCGAGCTTAGTCTGTAGGTCGAGGACCTCTGCCTCGCCCTTGCCCAGTAGAGGCTCTAGGGCACGTAGCTCCTCTTTGAAGGCCTTCTGCTCTTCCACCTCCTGGGGCTGACCACTCTGTAGCTCTAGGGCATAGATGAGGCGATCGGCGAGGTGTCGGAGGAAGGACTTGCGGACACCAGGAGCCATGAAGAAGTCAAAGGCAGGGATAGCCTGTCCTCCATGCTGCTCGTTCTGATTGGTCTGGAAGACAATAGTCGCCAGCGTGGCATAGCTCTGGATGCTCTGTGGGGTGCGGATGCTACCGTTCTTGGTGTGGAAGCCTCTCTCGAAGAGGTCAGCTAGATCATACTGTACGCAGGTGGCTGTCTTCGTAGGGTAATAGTCGAGGTCATGGATATGGATATCCCCTGCGGCGTGGGCACGAGCGTACTGCGGAGCCAAGAGGTACTTCATCGCATAGTCCTTGGTGACCTCGGATGCAAAGGTCATCATCTGCCCCGAGGGGGTGTAGGCGCTCATATTGGCATTACCGAGATTCACATCATTCTTCTCGATGCTCACGATGCCATCCATCGTCTTCTTTAGTGAGGTGCGTTTCTCACGCTCGATGGTGCGCCACTCTCGGTAGATGATATACTTCTTAGCTACTGTGGGATCGAGACTCATGAGCTCACGCTCCACTAAGTCCTGTATCTCTTCGACCGCAACCTGAGTCCTACCGAGAGCCAATTCCTGGCGAATAGTCGCCTCTATTTTGACGGCATTCTGTGCTTCGTCACTATGTCCTACAGCCCGATAGGCCTTGAGGATCGCTTGGCGTATCTTCTCTCCATCGTAGGGCTGCTGGCTACCATCACGCTTGGTGATGAATAGGGGTCCTGTTTCCATATTTCTGTCTGATTATCACATAGTTACATGTAGGTTTCCCTCCTTGAGCTTCTGAGAGGGGCTAGGCCCTCTGCTCCCCACCTGATGAAGGAGCGTAGAGGTGCCTACAAATGTACGTCATTATATCCAGTTAGATTCAAAAAAGTTATCCACATCACGACAGACCTCCCGCCCCTCCTGGATTCTTAACAAATAGAAACACCCCCACCCTACCCCTATACTTCCATACACCTCTTCAATCCCTCTCAAAACCACCTAAAACAAAACCAGAAGCATCCTCTCACGTCCATAAACCACCGTACAACCCCCATCACAAAACCACACTTAATAATACTTATATGTAAACAAGCCACACACCACATTACCTATTCGAGCATAGAGCAGCTAAGGAAACCCCAAATAGAGACACCGCACCATCCTCCCTAACCCTCCCCGATATGATGAGATGTCGCTCACCTCAGTACAAGCCGAAGACGAGCCAATAAGGGGTGGATGATAGAGCGGACGAAAAGAGAGGAAGTACAGAAAACAAGGAGGGGGCGATGATAAAGGGGGGCTAGGTGCACAAAGCCCGTGCACAAATATCTACGTAAGGAGCGAAAAACAAGCCTTAGCCCCCGAGGGCTGACGCCTGGAATCACTAGTGGTCGAGGAGCATATACTCCAGATAGCTGTCCCTATATCCTAGGTGTAGCTTATCGAGCCTATTGCACCATTGCCCCTACTAGACTTATTCCTCCTATTGCCCCTGTTTGACCTATTCCAGCTATTTCCCTTCCCTCACCTAGCCCTGAGGTCTCTAGTGGTCGTGGTATGTATACTCCAGATGGCAGTACCTATACCTACTACCTAAGAGGGAAAAGTATACACGTGTGTACACTACTGTATACCCACGTGTACACAAATGTATACACGCGTGTACACAAGTGCGCTCTAAGTATATCCTCAGAAGACCTCTCTCGTATGGCATTCCTCGGGGCTAACACCTAGATACTCCAGAGATACGATTCAGACTCCCTAGGCCATGGAACAAGTCCCCCTAAGGAGACGAAGAGTGGAGAATGTAAGAGTCGCAGATACTAAAAGAGACCATGCATCGGCCTGACTCACTCCCTCACAAACGAGCTCTATATAGCACCCATCGAGAGGGGGCTAGAGGACATACTGAGAAGGGGGAATAGGACTCGGTATGTTCACACCCATCACCTAGGTAAGGTGACGGAGGCGAAGATACCGTGTCCTCTCCTAGGGTCATTCAGTCCCCCCCTTGGGGAGCGGCTTCGGAATGTACATCTCGACAGCCACAAGCCCTCCCCTCTCCGACTCGTGCCAAGCAGGGCTCCCCCATATCTAGTGAGACTTAGAGAGCGGGGACACAGGAGGACTAAGGTTGCTTATACAAAGGAAATAGAGTACCTTTGTGCCACTTTAGTGGATGCCTTTGCGCATCTATCACGAGCGTTAAGGTCGCCTAGATGGTGAAATGGTAGACACGAGGGACTTAAAATCCCTTAGCCAATAGGCTGTGTGGGTTCGAGTCCCACTCTAGGTACAACCCGCTCTCTACACCTTACTGACACCATACACCAAAAGAAAGAATTAGGAGAGAGAGAAGGTACCCCCCAAAAATCAGACGAGATGATAGGAGCTATTATCGGTGACATCATAGGGTCACGCTTTGAATTCAACAATTACAGACACAAGGACTTCGAGCTATTAACTCCAGACTGTGACTACACAGATGATAGCATCTGTACGATAGCCGTTGCAGATGCGCTCCTCCGAAGTCTAGACTTTTCTGATGCAATACACTCCTGGTGTAGACGCTATCCGCACCCTATGGGGAGCTATGGCGGACGCTTTGCTCAATGGGTCGCTTCGGATCAGCCAAGCCCCTACGGAAGTTTCGGAAACGGATCTGCCATGCGAGTCTCCCCCTGTGGCTATCTCACTACCCTAGAGGAAGTACTAAGACAAGCAGAGGCAAGTGCCGCCTGTAGCCACAACCACCCTGAGGGCATACGAGGAGCCAAAGTCGTCGCTCATGCTATCTGGGCTCTGCGTCATGGTGCAGGCAAGGAAGACATCAAGGAGCTAGCAGAAGAATCCTATGGCTATAAGGTATCAGGTCTGAATGTCTCCAAGCTCCAATCCACAAACCACTTCGATGAGACCTGCCAGGGAACGATCCCACCCGCCCTATGTTGTTTCCTCGAGAGCTCTGATTTCGAAGATGCCATCCGCAACGCCATCTCGATCGGCGGAGACAGCGACACCATCGGAGCTATCGTCGGAGGTATTGCCGAGGCTCACTATGACGTCCCCCAAGATCTACAAGATAAAGCACTGTCCTACCTGCCCCAAGATATGATCGCGGTAGTGCAAGAGTTCCAGCATCTATACAAGAGGGGCTAATCAAGTAGAGGATACCACGAGTAGGAGGCTGAAAGCCCTTTGCAAGTTTAGAGCCACCTTGTCCATGTCCAACTAGGGGGGGACTCCTCTAAGAGACTTAATAGACAAAGCAAAGCCCCCACGAGGTCGAATGATACGACTTCGTGGGGGCTTTGCTTTACTTACGGAGGCGAGGGGCTATCGCTTCATTGCCCGATCCATCTCACGCCGGTCATCCTTCTCTCGAAGGGAAGCACGCTTGTCATAGAGTTTCTTGCCTCGAGCTGGGGCAATCAGGATCTTAGCTAGCCCCCGATCATTGATAAAGATCTTCGTCGGGATAATCGTCACACCGGGGGTCTGAACGTAGTCCTGAAGCTTACGAAGCTCCTTACGACTAAGGAGGAGCTTGCGGTCACGGCGTGCCGAATGATTGTTGTATGAGCCGTAGAAGTATTCGCTGATATTGGCATTCTTCAGCCAGAGCTCTCCGTTGTGGAAGAAGCAGTAGGCATCTACTAGGCTCGCCTTACCTAGACGTAGAGACTTGATCTCGGTACCGACGAGGACAAGCCCTGCGGTATAGGTATCGAGTAGCTCGTAGTCAAAGGTCGCACGCTTATTCTGTATCGAGACACTACGTTGAGTCTTTTGTTTCATAGGTTGTAGAGGGATTATTGGGGAGCCTTGCGCCAAAGCAAGAGGGCGAAGAAGACAAAGACGATATTGGGGATCCAAGCAGCAAGCCATGGAGCCATCATCCCGACGTTGGAGAACTGCGCCGTGACGGTCGTCGAGACGATATAGCCAAGGCAGAGGGAGAAGCCGATGACGAGATTGATTCCAAGACCATTCTTCATCTTCTTAGCCGATAGGACGCAGCCGATGAAGGTCAGGATGAAGGCAGAGAATATCGCAGCATACCGCTTATGCAGCTCGATCTGGAAGAGCTTGGTATTGCTCGCTCCACGCTCCTTCTGACGGGCGATGTAGCGCTCCAGCTGATCATTGCGCATCTTCTCTACGTCCTTCTCATTGACGAGGAAGTCAGAGGGACGGATACGCAGGTTCGTGTCTAGGTCGTAGCCGACCGTATCTGTCGCCTGAAGTCCCGAGAAGCGACGGATATGGAAGTCCTTCAAGTGCCACCTATCCAGCGTGTCATGCCTCGCCTCATCTGCCGTCATACGAGAGATGAGGGAGCGCCCCTTGAACTCATCCACCGCTAGGGAGTAGGCTATACGCTCCTGGCTCTCATACTCTCGGATATAGAGGTAGACATCCTTGTCTATGGCTATCTGGATATTAGAGGTGTACCTAGCGACCTTGGAGCGTAGATACTGATCCTCGAAGGCTAGACGCACCTTATTACCCGATGGGATGATGAAGGCATTGAGAAGATACGTGACCAGTGCAATGATCGCTGCCGCTACCATATAGGGACGTAGCAGACGTCGGAAGCTCATCCCACTGGCGAGCATCGCTACAATCTCTGTATTGGCTGCTAGATTGGAGGTGAAGAAGATGACCGAGATGAAGACAAAGAGAGGACTGAACATATTCGCATAGTAGGGAATAAAGTTCAGATAGTAGTGAAAGAAGATCTTCGAGAGCGGTACCTCAGGCTTGAGGAAGTCCGAGATCTTGGCATTCACGTCAAAGACCACTGCGATAGCGAGGATAAGCGCAATAGAAAAGACAAAGGTCGTGAGGAAGGTACGTATGATATACCTATCCACACGCCCGAGCCAAGGGCGATAGGGCTTCCTAGGCTCTGCCTGCTGGGACTCCTGCTGCTTCACTATCCCTTCCTCTTGAGGTATCTCTTCCTGCTGTGGTACTCGGTCCATAGTGTTCTATAGGCGATTGTCCATCTGTCGTACCATCCGCTCCTTCCAGGGGAGGAAGTCCCCCTGCAGGATATGCTCCCGAGCCTCTCGCACGAGACGAAGGTAGAAGGCGAGGTTGTGAATAGAGGCTATCTGTAGCCCCAGTATCTCGTCCGCACGGATGAGGTGATGGAGGTAAGCCAGTGTATATCGGCTGTCTACGAAGGAATAGCCCTCAGGGTCTATAGGAGAGAACTCCCGAGCCCACTTGGCATTGCGGATATTGATCGTGCCTCGGCTGGTGAAGAGCTGCCCATTACGACCATTACGCGTAGGCATAATACAGTCAAACATATCGACCCCACGAGCGATCCCCTCTAGGAGATTGATCGGTGTCCCCACACCCATTAGGTAGCGAGGCTTGTCCTGAGGGAGGATACTATTGGTGAGCTCCACCATTTCGTACATCTTCTCCGTGGGTTCACCCACAGCAAGCCCACCGATGGCATTGCCCTCTGCACCCAGTGAGGCGACGAACTCAGCCGCTCTCATCCTCAGCTCTGGATAGACACAGCCCTGCACGATAGGGAATAGGCTCTGGTGGTAGCCATAGTGTGGCTCAGTCTCAGCTACGCGCTGCACACACCTCCTGAGCCAGCCCTCTGTGAGGCTAAGGGACTTCTTGGCGTACTGGAAGTCAGCATCCCCAGGGCAACATTCATCGAAAGCCATGATGATGTCTGCTCCGATGATACGCTCAATGTCCATGACACGCTCAGGTGTGAAGAGGTGTCTCGAGCCATCTATATGTGACTGGAAGGTCACACCAGCCTCGGTGATCTTCCTACGATGAGCAAGGCTAAAGACTTGGTAGCCTCCACTATCTGTCAGGATAGAGCCCTCCCAGCTATTGAACTTATGTAGCCCGCCAGCCTCATGGAGCACTTCCAGTCCAGGGCGTAGATAGAGGTGGTAGGTATTGCCGAGGATGATCTGTGCCTGAATATCCTCTCGGAGCTCAGACATGTGGACAGCCTTGACGGATCCAACCGTCCCCACTGGCATAAAGATAGGGGTGAGGATCTCGCCATGATCGGTCGTGATCTTCCCCGCACGGGCAGCACTCTGGCTACAGGTCTTATGTATATCGAAGTTCAGCATCTATTCTGTCTACTCCCTAGCTATTATAGGGGGTACAAAGATATAAGTTCTTCCGCTATAGGCGCTAAGCTCATCCAACGAGGATACCCTATAAGCAACATGAGCTCTAGCGTAGGAGCGAGTGGATATTCTCCACGAGGAGCGAGAGAGCGACAGGGTTCATCCCTCCCTCAGGGATAATAATATCGGCATACCGCTTTGAGGGCTCTACGAAGTCTCGGTGCATAGGTTTGACGGTAGAGAAGTACTGCTTGAGCACCGAGTTCATATCTCGTCCACGCTCCTGTACATCACGCACGAGACGGCGTGCTAGGCGCACATCATCATCGGTATCGACATACACCTTGACATCCATTAGCTCTCGGAGCTCTTTGTTCTCTAGGATCAAGATACCATCGAGGATAAGCACCTTGGCAGGATGCACGAGGACGGTCTGCGAGAGACGGTTGTGCTCATTGAAGGAGTAGACAGGACGCTGTACACTCTGTCCCTGCTTGAGCAGACGGATATGCTCAATCATCATATCCGTATCGAAGGAGTGGGGATGGTCGTAGTTCAGCTTCGAACGCTCCTCCAGTGTCAGCTCGTCATGAGCCTTGTAGTAGAAGTCGTGGCAGAGCGTAGTGACATGCTCCTCAACGAAGGCCTCCTGTAGCTTACGTACAAGGGTAGACTTGCCCGAGGCTGACCCGCCAGCTACGCCGATGATCGTGGTCGATGATGATTGGCTCATAGATGATAATATTATAGAGAGAGGATTGATAGTGACTATGTTCGTGGGGTAATGATCCCTAGAGACTCGTAGAGGAGGTCTTGGAGATTCTGTCTCAGACGCTCGTGGATGAGGACAGTATTCTTGCGAGAGGGATAGGTGCGGTTCGAGAGAAAGACGAAGACAAGATCATAGCGAGGATCTACCCAGAAGCATGTCCCCGTGAAGCCTTGGTGCCCATAGGTGTCATGTGAGGCGAGCTCACCTGTAGGGCCACCATGCTTGCGTGGCTTGTCGAAGCCTAGGCATCGTGCACCTCCAGCTCCAAGTGTCTCTGTGAAGAGCTTGACAGTGCGAGAGGGGATGATGGTCTTGCCCTCCCAAACCCCGTGCTGCAGGAGCAGCTGGGCAACCTTGGCAAGCTCACGAGCCGAACCAAAGAGCCCTGCATTACCTGATACGCCCCCTAGACAGGCGGCAGCCTCATCATCTACTGTACCCCGAAGGATCTCCCCTCGTAGGAATCTATCGTCTTGTGCAGGAGCGATGACCTCGGCCTTCACTCCATGCTCCAGGGGACAGTAGTAGAGACGTGCTCCTATGGGTCGGTAGATATGCTCCTGTACAAAGGTGTCTAAACCTTGATGACTTACCCGCTCGATGACTTGTTGCAGGAGGATGAAGTTAAGGTCGCTATAGCGGTAGGACTTATTAGCTTTCACCCGTACGCTCAGTAGGCGCTCCATCATCCGATCCTTGAAGGAAGGAGCAATGTACTTCTTCGGAGAGAAGCGGAGCGAATGCTGCTCTGAGCGTTTGGAAGCTATGTACTGATCGAGGAAGCGGAAGTGAGGGTTCCCCCATGCCTTACCAACCAAAGGTACTCCGCCCTTGAAGGCTTTGTAGCGAATAAGTGCCCCCTCATAGCTCTCCTCATCAATGAGGTCTGTATAAAAGTTGATGCCCGCAGGAAGCCCCGACTGATGAAGTAGGAGCTGACGTATGGTGACCATCCCAAGTAGCGAACCCTTAGTCTCAGGCAGATAAGAGAGAAGCGGAGCATTTAGATTGACCTTACGCTCAGCCACTAGGAGCATGAGGGCGGGTGTCGTAGCTGCAGCCTTGGTAATAGAGGCGAGGTCGTAGATCGTAAAGGGGGTGTTGGGATCCCCTGTCTTCTCACCGAGTCGTGTCATCGATCCGAAGGCACGATCATAGATAACCTTCCCATGATGGAGGGCATAGATCTGACATCCTGGATAGGCTTGTAGCCTTAGTCCGAGCTTAGCGAGAGAGTCTACCCGATCTAAGTGACTAGGCAGGGGCTCTTTCCTCGGCTGCGGAAGGCTATCATTATCGATAAGCCGACCTAGGAGCGAGTCAAGTCCATGAGGCTCCTGTGCCTCAGCTACAGAGCCAAGGGAGAGGAAGAGGGCGATGAATAAAAAGAGGGAGCGTAGCATAGTCAAAGGCTATCGCTTAGTAGACTTTCGGCGACCAGACTGGGACTTCATAGCTGGAGTCTTGGCAGTAGGATCAGCAGCTACGTTCTTAGCTCCAGCGCTCTCTTCTAGATAAGCTCTTAGCTTAGCCTCCTCCTTGGTAAATATAGCATCCTTGACCTTCTCTGGTGCGACACCTAGATCTTCCTTGGCTATGATCAGTGCATACTTGAAGGCTAGCACCCGACGACACTTTTCCTCGATGGAGGCCTCGGTCAAGGCTCCACTCTTCAGAGCAGCCATGATCTCATCTAGTGCCTTGGTGGGATGCGAAGGGCCGAGAAGGATGTCATTACCCGCTTGTAGAGCTGCTACTGCTACCGATGGGACACCTCCTGCCTGAGCCCCCTTCATCTCTAAGGCATCAGTGAAGATGAGGCCATCAAAGTCCATCTCCTTCCTTAGCAATTCCGTCGTGATCAGAGGACTGAGGGAAGCTGGACGACCGCTTGCGTCATAAGCAGGGACACGTAGATGGGCTGTCATGATCCCTCCAAGATTATTCTCTATGTAGTAGCGGAAGGGGGCAAGCTCCATCTCCTGCATGCGCTCCTTCGTGGCTGAGACAGTGGGGAGGGTCTTGTGGGAGTCCTCCGAAGTGTCCCCATGGCCAGGAAAATGCTTGGCAACAGAGAGCACGCCATTGGTCTCGAGTCCAACGGAGTACATGCGTCCTAGTTCTGATACGACCCGAACAGAAGAACCGAAGCTACGTGATCCGATGACAGGGTTCTTTGGGTTGCTGTTTACGTCTAGGACAGGGGCAAAGTTGATATGAATCCCCATGAGCCGACATTGGCGAGCTACCTCATGGGCATATTGGAGGATGACCATAGAGTTCTTCTTGCGGCTCAGAGCAAGATTACGGGGATACCGTGGGGCATCCTTGAGACGCATGTTTAGCCCCCACTCTCCATCTAGGGCGATGAGTAGCGGTATTTGGCTAGCTTGTTGTAGGCGGATCGTCAGGCGACGTTGATCAGCTAAGAGTCCCTTCTGAAAGAGGATACCGCCCCAACGCTCCTGCTTGAGACGCCCCAGCAGTGTCTCCGTATCCTCAGGTTTAGGATAGATGATGGGCATGATGAGCTGCCCCACTCTAGCCCGTTGGTCGAGGCTCTGATAAACACTATCCACCCACCGGCTCATCTCCTGAGCGTCTACCCCAGAGAAGACAAGCAGCGTCTTGAGGCGAAGGATATAGTTAGGCAACGTAGGCCACTGAGCCGAACAAGGACGGCTAGAGAAGAAAGAGAAGGAGATCGCCCCAAATAAAAGCAGGGCAAGTGTGCGTGCACGCATAAGACTAGTCATGATAGGTAATAAGGTGTAGAATCTATGCGGAGGTCTTGTTGAAGACCCAATACCGCTGCATCGGGTAATTAAAGAGTACAGAGACGAAGAGGTCAGAGATCAGCTTGCCGATCTTGTAGTCGATCCCCATATAGTGCTCCAGCAGATAGGTACCTAAGTACTTCAAGAGAATACTGCCGATCACCGTGAGGACAAACTTGACAAGCTGCAGGAGGAAAGCATTGGAGTAGCCATGCGTTCCAGAGCCAGCTGTGAAGGTCCAGTAGCGATTCAATGAGAAGTTGATCGCTGCTCCCACAACACCACCAAGGGCGACCGCCCAGAAGAGTGGCCACCCGAGGAACTGGCGAGCCAGTACCATAAGCCCATAGTCGACGACTGAGCCAGCCCCAGCCGAGACCTGAGCACGAGAGAAGGTCAGTATCAGTCGTCTCAGAGTATAGCTCCTTTGCTTAATTGGCCTTCGTCGCCTGTTCCTGCCTCAGTGCGGCATCCCGCTCATTGGCAGCATCGAGTAGCTTGACGAAGTCCGAGATGAACGACACTAGTAGTACAACGGAGATAGCGAGACCTATCCAATGGATGCTCTCTGGTACGAAGTACTCTAGGCAGAAGAGTGCAGCCAAGATGATGCGTACCTCCGTCGGACCTAGCAGACCTGAGTCAATGGAGTACTTATCGGTGACCTTGTAGCGGAGCTGGGAGATAATCATCTCCGCTCCATAGAGGACGACAAAGATGAAACCAACAATCTTCCAGTCTGGGTGCACGTAGGTATAGTAACCTAGGCCTATAGCTACGATCCCGATCCAATCCACGACAATGTCGAGACAGAAGCCAAACCACTTGCGGGGACGATTGCGGTAGTAGGCCAACCGACCATCCAGAGAGTCCCCGAACCAGTTTATAGCGAAGCCTACAGGGGTGAGTAACAGCCATGTGCTATCGTGGTACCAAGCAGCCAGTAGCATGACGAATGCTACAGAGAGATTGCCCATGAGCCCAAGGGCTGTGAGCATGTTAGATGTGACCCAGCGAGGAATACGCTCCACTAGGTAAGCAATAAGAGCAAGCTCTCCGTTGTGGAGGATGTTCGTTCGCTTTCGATCTTGACTTATTGCCTTCTTTGTATCAGCCATTGTATATCTTACTAGAATGAGGGGCAATATCTTCGCCCATCCTTCGCCTCTCGGGTGGAGAGACGATCTACTAGAGGGTAATCTTTGGACAACGCTTGTCCCCGAAGGGTTACCCTACTGCAAAGGTAAAAAATTATTGCCTGAAACACCCCCTAATGGGCACTTTCACCTCCCCAAGGTCTTCCCCTCCCACACAAAAGCGGTACCTAGCCCTCATCTTACGCTCTCCTAAGGGCACCTAGGGATAGAGAAGAGGTGGCATCCTAGTCCCCATCTCTCTGCACCTCGGCACAACGAGCGACACCTCCCCACCTACATCACCTACGCACCCTGATGTATATAAGAGAAGACATTACACCCATCATGAGCTATACTACATCATGCATACGAATGACAATACGATCTCTATATGAGCTATGCTATATTACATAGCCCAGAACAGGAACGATTCATACACCAGCATTGAAATACCACATCTATATGTAAGGAGCAGATAGATTGGTCGAAAGGGATAGCTAACAGCAGCT
The DNA here is from genome assembly GCF_915070105.1 of uncultured Porphyromonas sp. Lineage (GTDB taxonomy): Bacteria > Bacteroidota > Bacteroidia > Bacteroidales > Porphyromonadaceae > Porphyromonas. The sequence goes on along the minus strand of NZ_CAJZFJ010000023.1, from coordinate 5,540 downwards.
ACTCCTCGCCCCTGCTCGGAGGTGGCGGGGAAACCCTTTCAGAGGTGCCCCCGATACCTCTTTTGAGGTAGCGAGGGAACCTCCCGTGAGGTAGCGGGGGCACCTCCCCCAAGGGGTAAATAGAAAAGTCGCTGGCGCATCCGAACAAAAGCAATACCTTTGCAGTTCATTAGGTGGATGATCCTTAGGCAGATCGTCCTAGATGCCCTGATGTTATACGGTCTTCTGCTTGAGACGCTCATCGTCCCGTAAGGACATTGCTCCCCATGCGTTACTATAGAGGGGAGAGCCGCACAGATCTAGCAAGCAACGACAAGACGTTAGTCTCAGGAACTTAAGGTAGTATGAATTAGTAATCTTTGCGCCTAAGCAGTCCTCCCTCGGGTGAGGAACCTCTAGTGCGTACGCCCACTTATGCACTCCTACGCCCTGCATGTCACGAGTGAGCAAACAAATAGAATGAAGAAGGAAGAATGAGACAGCTAAAGATTTCGAAGTCGATCACTAACCGTGAAAGTGCCTCCCTGGATCGCTATCTACAAGAGATCGGCCGAGAAGAGCTCATCACTATCGAAGAAGAGGTAGAGCTGGCACAGGCTATTAAGCGAGGTGACCGCCGTGCCCTAGACAAAATGACCCGTGCTAACCTGCGCTTCGTCGTCTCAGTAGCCAAGCAATATCAGAATCAAGGACTAAGCCTTCCTGACCTCATCAACGAGGGAAACCTCGGCCTGATCAAGGCAGCAGAGAAGTTCGACGAGACCCGTGGCTTCAAGTTCATTTCCTACGCTGTCTGGTGGATCCGTCAGTCCATCCTACAGGCTCTTGCCGAGCAAGCCCGTATCGTACGTCTGCCACTGAATCAGGTGGGGACGCTCAACAAGATCACCAAGGCTCTCTCCAAGTTCGAACAAGAGAATGAACGTCGTCCCTCTGCCGAGGAGCTAGCCAAGGAGCTCAATATCCCCGAGGACAAGATCACCGACACGCTGAAGGTATCCGGTCGTCACATCTCCGTAGACGCCCCCTTCGTCGAAGGTGAAGACAACAGCCTGCTAGACGTACTCGTCAATGAGGATGCCCCCAATGCCGACCGCTCACTCATGAACGAATCCCTATCGAGGGAGATAGATCATGTTCTCTCCAAGCTCTCCGAGAGAGAGGCAGAGATCGTCAAGCTCTTCTTCGGTATAGGTGGCCATCAAGAGATGACACTAGAGGAAATAGGACTTAAGTTCAACCTCACCCGAGAGCGTGTCCGTCAGATCAAGGAAAAGGCAATCCGCCGTCTACGCCAAGATGGCTTCTGCGCTCCCCTGAAGCCGTATCTAGGATAGACCGCCGCCTAGACGAGACAAGCGACTCTACTCCCACTACAGATACAATGGCTACACACGGGAGCGTGTGTAGCCATTTCTCTTTTCTTTCCAAGGCAATCAGTCACTATACACAGAGGACAATGAAGCGCCACAGACACCTTGACCTTATCGGATGGCTCCATCGCATCGGGCTGCTGCCTCAACGCTTAACCCGACGCACTGCCTCCGAGGACCTACTGAAGGCTCTCTACGAAGCCCACAGCGAGGGATCCCCAGCTCCCACTTCGCTCCCCAACCTAGGCCTAAGCCAAGGTGCCACTGAGGAGCTACTGACCGAGCTACGAGGGGCTGGCTACCTATGCCCCAATAGCCTCGAGTTAACGCCCGAAGGGAAGCGCAGAGCAATCGAACTGACACGTGCCCATCGCCTCTATGAGCTCTACCTAGCCGAGCACTCGGGATACTCTCCAGAGGATTGGCATAGACTAGCGCACACGAAGGAGCACGAACTAACCGAAGAGGAGCATGAGCGCATCGCCAAGCTCCTAGGCAATCCTCTCTTCGACCCACACGGAGACCCGATCCCCACCAGCGAAGGGATAAGACCTGACGTGCCCCTTGCTCTTCCTCTCGAGGAACTTGCCCCACACACTTGGTACTTCGTGCTACATATCGAGGACGATGAACCAGTGAGCTATCAGCGTCTCTCTGCTCTAGGGCTGACACGTGACTCTATCTTTGCACTGGAGGAGCTTACACCGACCTCTTGCACGATCCGCTACGAAGGCGAGACCTTCACCTTCCCCACCTCCATGCTCCTTGCCCTGACGCTACGCCAGGCATCAGAGATGGAAGTCACAGAGACTCATGCCGACCAAGTCCAACGCTTGACACGGCTCCCCCTCGGGACAGAGACGAAGGTACTTGCTCTATCTCCTGCCTGTCGGGGTGCTATGCGTCGCAGGCTCATGGATCTAGGCTTCGTACCAGGGAGTAGCATCAGTGTCGATATGCACAGCCCCCTAGGTAACCCCTCAGCCTATATCGTACGTGGCGCAGCCATTGCCCTCAGGGAAGACCAAGCCCGCTATATACTTATACAGCCCCCTACCCTATGAAGACCTCTACACCCTCCCCCTGTGAGCAATGCTCCTCTGCCTGCCCTTCTCCCGAAGGCAGACTACAGAGACGAGGCGAAGATCTCACAGACGTCCGCTTCACCATCGCCCTAGCTGGCAACCCTAATACAGGTAAGAGTACCGTCTTCAATGCCCTCACGGGACTGAAGCAACATACGGGTAACTGGCCAGGGAAGACCGTTGGGAAGGCCGAGGGAGCCTTCACCTACCAAGCGGAGAACTATCGCATCGTTGATCTCCCTGGTACCTATTCACTCTCCTCCACAAGTGAGGACGAGGAGATAGCACGAGACTTCATCCTCTTCTCCCAGCCCGATGTAACCGTGATCGTCGCTGACGCTACACGACTAGAGCGGAATATGAACCTCCTGCTGCAGGTACTCCAGATCACCGACCGTGCCGTACTCTGTGTGAACCTCCTAGATGAAGCCCGACGCAACAAGATAGAGATCAACCTCAATGCCCTCTCTCGCCGCCTCGGGATACCAGTCGTAGGAGCTAGTGCACGCTCTGGTCAGGGAATAGATGAACTTCTCAAGACCATGCGTGCCGTGGCTACGGGAGAGATCAAGTGCACCCCCTACCGCAAGAGTAGCCTACCCGAGCACACTGCCCATCTAGTGGCAGAGCTAGAGCAGGCAGTAGGGCGCTATTACCCGGATGTACCTAACAAGCAGTGGATCGCCTACCGCCTCATCGAGGATGACCCTTCGGTGACAAGCCAGTTCTCCCACCCTGATCTCCTTAGTAAGGCTCGGGAGGTTCACCTCGTCATCGGCGATAACTTCCACGACCAATGGACCGAGGCTATCTATGCCGATGCCTATCGGATCTGCTCTGAGGTCGTCGTACAGGCATACGCTGGAGGGAGATTACCTCTCGATGTACGTCTGGATCGAATCTTGACGAGTCGTCGGTGGGGCTTCCCCATCATGCTCCTCTTACTAGGCGGAGTATTCTGGCTCACGATCATTGGCTCTAATGTCCCCTCGCAGTTCCTAAGCGATATCCTCGTGGGCTATCTATACCCACTGCTGAAGACAGCGATGGAGCACCTCAGCGCACCTTGGTGGCTCTCGGGCTTCCTCATCGATGGTGTGTACCTCTCTACGGTATGGGTGGTCTCGGTGATGCTCCCTCCGATGGCTATCTTCTTCCCGCTCTTTACCCTGCTGGAGGACTTTGGCTATCTACCTCGTGTTGCCTTCAACCTCGATGAGCTCTTCCGTAGATGTGGAGCACATGGCAAGCAGGCACTGACGATGAGTATGGGCTTCGGATGTAATGCCGCAGGTGTTGTCTCCACACGTATCATTGATAGCGAACGGGAGCGATTGATCGCTATCATCACCAATAACTTTTCCCTATGTAATGGACGCTGGCCAACTCAGATCCTCCTCGCCTCCCTCTTCATCGGGGCAGCTGTACCTACGGCCTACGCTCCACTAGCTAGTATAGGTGCCGTACTGGCGATTGTCCTGCTCGGTATCGGGGTTATGTTTGCCTCTTCGTGGATCCTATCCCATACCGTTCTGAGGGGGGAGGTATCGACCTTCCATCTGGAGCTCCCCCCCTATCGTCCACCACAGTTCTGGCGCACACTATACACCTCTCTAATCGATCGTACGCTGATCGTGCTATGGAGAGCTGTCGTCTTCGCTGCGCCTGCTGGTGCACTGATTTGGCTCTCGTGCAACCTACATATCGGGGGAATGAGTATCGCCGAGCACCTCATCGGATGGCTTGACTATCCAGGTTGGCTCATGGGACTCAATGGGGTGATTCTGCTGGCCTACATCCTAGCTATCCCAGCTAACGAGATCGTGATACCTACGGTGCTTATGCTCACTACCCTCATGTTAGGTGGATCGGGGAGCGAAGCTGGAGTACTGATGGAGGGAGGAGCCTCGGAGACCTTTGCTATCCTTCAGAGTGGTGGGTGGACGCTCATGACAGGTGTCTGCGTCATGCTCTTCTGTCTACTTCACCATCCTTGTAGCACTACGATCTATACTATCTACAAGGAGACTGGTAGCATCCGCTGGACGCTCCTCTCCATTGGGCTACCTCTCGGACTCGGGATCATCGTGACGATGATCACTGCGGGTCTATGGCGTCTACTTGGCTCGTGATGCTGAAGCAAAGGGGGCACATTTCCATAGCTTAGGGTGCTATCCTTGATAAGCCTAAGATATAGTCGTAAAGCGCTCCAAGAGCAAAAGGGGGAGAGGACTTCGGTGTCCTCTCCCCCCAAACTTATCTCCATTACCTCTTAGGTGCCCACTACTAATAAAGAAGGATGCAAAGAAAAGTCCCAACAAGCATAGCCCAAGACTCCTAGCACACTGCAGACAAAGTCCGTAAATTCATTCCCCACATTCCACGCTACGTCTCAAGGCAAAAAGGAGCGACTGCACCCTAGGGAAAGTTCCCTCGTGGTGCAGTCGCTCTATATCGACCTAAGCCCTAAGGCTAGGATACTCCTCGTAGACCCTCTAAAGAAGGGCTCTAGGAGATATGTAGAATGCTTACTTTGCCTTGTAGATCTGAGCGATCGTCTCTTCGATCTGGTCGGCAGTAAGGTCTCCGACAGTCTGGATAGGTGTACCCTTCATCGGGATGAACAGCACCATAGGGATGCTACGTACACCGAAGATCTGAGCTAGCTCAGCCTCGTTATCGACATTGACCTTATAGACATCGACCTTACCGGCATACTTCTTAGCTGCAGCCTCTAGCTTGGGAGCAAGGCTACGGCATGGTCCGCACCAGTCAGCATAGAAGTCGATGATAGCAGGACGAGATCCCTTGAAGACGAACTTATTGGGGTTCTCCTTATAGTCATAGATATTGGCGCGCAGATAGGCGGCATCGATATGGCGAATAGCTGAGGCTTCTGCCGCAGGAGCTGCTGCAGGGGTCTCTGTCGTCTCAGTCTGTGCCTGAGCCTCGGAGTTATTCTCAGAGGCATGGGCTGTGCAGGCTAGGGCTGTGAAGAGACTCATCGTGGAGAGCCCTAGGGTGAGCAAGATCTTCTTCATAATGTGTTAGCTTAATCTTCTAATGAATACTATACCTCTAA
>NZ_CAJZFJ010000022.1:0-30000 GCF_915070105.1 uncultured Porphyromonas sp. | reverse complement strand
TGCGTAAGGAACTCTTTATACTATCCTCTATGGACTTTGCTCTTCGATCTAGGCATAGCCAAGGACGAGCTCCCTGGGGCAGGTGCGCACCAAGTGTTCTATGGTGGCAAGCCACAGCCAGAGTCCAAGCCGATACAATTGGTGAAGACCTCCTATGCTATTCCTTCGCTTGATCAGATAGTGGAGATTTGGCTCAAAAATGCTCACTAGCACTTGTTGAGCTGAAGGCTTTCTGATATACAAGTCTCACTAAGGCGCTACACCCCCGACCAGCAGGCTGCTGGTCGGGGGTGTAGTGCTTTTATTATAGGTGGATCTAGAGGCTTTCTTTCGGGCGAAGGGGAGGGCTCGAGTATTTCCTGCCAGGAGTGCAATACTTGGATTTATGTAGTGCAAGGGTGGAGTGTATACGCTAGCTCTCTATCTCTTTTGGGGGCTTTAAGCCTACATCACTATCTTTGAAATATGGGCAATGAGTTAGATACTTTATATCAGGCCTTTGGTATCCTGAGGCAATTGAAGGCGGAGGAGCAAGTAGCCTTGGCCTCCGCTGTGCGGAGGCGGGAGCTCAAGCGTCGGCAGTATATCATGCCGGTGGGAGGCATCTGCTAGTATTCCTCCTGTCTGCCCGAGGAGGTTCGTCTCGTGAAGGCCTTTGGTACGCTAGGGGCACAGAGCCTACAGGAGGCTGCCTATGCCTCACCCCGCAAGGTGCTCTTCTATGCGAGCAATTGCCCAAGCATTTGTGGGGACATCGATGCCCTGATCGAGGATGCAGGCTTTGCTCCCCTCTATCTCGGCGGACTAGAGCATAGTATCCGTCTCGAGGTCTTCGGAGCACTCCATGAGTTCGGAGCCCTGGGTAAGACGGTGACTCTAGAGGAAGCTAAGGCTCAGCTCTAAGTCCTCTCCTACAGAGTGCTTCCATCGTTGGGGCTCTCTGCCGATAGAGTAGGAGCTACTACAGTTAATCGACGTGCTTCTTGGGGCTCTCTCCTAGCCCCCACATAATGGGATCGCCCCGATAGGCTCTTGCCTGTCGGGGCGATCTCGTTTGCTAGGTGCTCTAGCGTAGAGGTTACTTGGCCAGTGCAGCTTCGATCTTAGCTAGCTCTGCCTTGTAAGCCTGCATAGCTCTTAGGTAGCTCTTGTAGTCGTTGAGGGTCTGGACAGAGAAGTTGTTCTTGCCCTCGACGTTGCTGTAGAGCGCTTGGATCTCTAGGATGTAGCGGCCCTCGTACTTGTTCTTCGGTACACTGAGGACGTAGGCGAGCTTCGTATCCTTGTTGAAGAAGGCGGTACCGCCGTTGCTTAGTACGCCGAAGTACTTGAAGCCATTCTTTTCAAGGAACTCGCGTACTTCCTTCGAGACGTGGAAGTTGCCTGCAAGGTCCATCCAGAACGCTAGCTCAGTATTATAGAAGATAGACTGTACTCCCATCGTGACATCGTAGTACTCATCATCAGGTGTAATCCCCTTCTTCTTGTCTTCCTGGACATAGAAGTAGCCGTGGAAGGATTCGGTTTCGAAGGCGTTCTTAACAACGAAGCGGTCGTAGTACTTGTAGGTGAGCTTCTCTTCACGCTTTCCGCCCCAGCCTTCTTCGATCTTGCGCACTTCGTCACGCTTCTTACCCATGATCTTCAGGTCTCTATTACCAAGTAGCTTGATCTGCTCCTGCAGAGGTAGTGTGCTGAAGGTCTTACACTCCTTGTCCTGACGTGGATCGTAGGTTGTGGTGATGGTAGTACCAGCTTCCTTGATCAGTACCTTGATCTGCAGGGGGATCTTGCTGCTCTTGTAGACAATGCTCTTCCTATCCTTAGAGTATTCAGGTTCATTGAAACCATTATCCTTGAGGAAGGCATCGAAGTGTGCATTATCCTTGATAAGCGTGCTATCTGAGCAGGTGGTAGTAGCGGAGGTGAAGCCGAGAGCATCCTTGCTGGAGAACTCGTACTGGATGTAGGTCATCGTCTTGCTACGGGTGGCGACACGGTAGGAGGTAGAGTTGAAGAGTCCGTCAGGGAGCTGGATCAGGGCGTGCCCGCGTCTAGCTTCCTCGCTCATCACCTCACCCAGCCCAGCAGGGTACTTGAGGATAGGTAGTACATACTGAACGGAGCCTAGCTGGACAATGTCTATTTCCTTGATCGTAGTCCCGAAGGTCAGGAGTACCTTAGCCTTGCGTTCATACTGTTCTGTGCTAGGCTTGGCTGTCAGCTTGAAGTCCTTCGAGGTTACTTCTCCTAGAGTCAGCCAGTCTACGGCTGTCGCTAGTTCGACCTTGGGGGTAGCGCCATTGGTGGAGAACTTGATGGTTTGCACTCCTCCCTTCTCGGTGAAGGTAAAAGAGGGGGTCTCCGTCTCGAAGATCACATCAGCGGAGCGCTGTGTGACAGCTACGCGCTTCTGTAGTCCACCAGCATTGATGATGACGGATGCCTTGCGGTCGTGTCCGTATTCATTCTTGGTGGCCTTGACTTTGAGGGTATTACCTGTCTGCTCAACGGAGAGCCAAGACTCCTGAGTGGAGAAGGCTGACCAGGTTTCCTTGTTGGTCGTGACGGTGACCGTCTGCTCGGCGCCATCCTTGGCGAATGTGAGTGTCTGGACGGAGAGGTCTAGGCTAGGCTCTTCGATCTCGCTCTGAGTCTTACAGGCGGGGAGAGCCAGGAAGAGTGCTAGACAGCCAAGCAGGTACTTGATGTTGCGTCTCATAAGTGTAGAGATGTATGTGAAAATAGGGGTGTAGGATGCACGAAATGTATCCTAAGTGTATAGTAGTAGATATACGCTACCCGATAGAGCTCTTTGTGCTCCGAAGTGTGGTAGGTAAGAAAGGGAAAGTGGGGGGCGCTAGGCGAAGCCCCGGCTGCGAAGCATCGAGGGGCAGGTGCCAGTCCTAGCTGGTCGTGGTGTCGTTTGCGCCTCTAGTGGAGGGCCTGTATCATAAGGTGGCCGCTGAGCGTCTGTCTCTAGTGGGAAGTGAATGAGGGCTTCCGAGGCTCTATGGTACACAGCGGGGGGCCAACCCTATCCTGCGTAGGTGAGTGATCACCGAGAGCCTGTACAGCCTGTAGGCGTGTAAGCTACTGCCAGTGCGATCATAATGTCTGTTCCTGTTACTGATACTGAGACCAAAAGGTCTGATTCCTGCACCAAAGTTAGAGAAATGTTCGTTAAACAACAACTCTTCACGTGATTATTATCTCGAGGGGTGGGGCCTGCCCCCCTTCGCTGATCGGGATGGTGGGGCTGGTTTATCCCCCTTAACTGAAGGGCCAAAACGATCATTATAGGAGCGCAGAGATGCTCTCGGTAAGAACGCTGAGGCGCTCTCGGTAAGAGCGTAGAGACCCCCTCTTGAGGTCTTTGTCTGTCGCGCCTCGGGGAGGAGGATACTTAGGCTGTACCTCCCAGACGGATGTGGAGGGGAGGATATGGGGCAGATAGTATCGGGATGTTGCTCATATTGACTATCTTTGTGCATATTTTCATGGCGTATAGAGCCCTACTATACCAGGTGGGGCATAAATAAGAAATACATGAATTGGAAACAATTTAACCGAGCAAATAACCTCCTCGGGTGGCTGGCCTTCGCAGTGGCTACCCTGAGCTACCTGCTCACGATCGGTCCCTCTGCGAGCCTCTGGGACTGCGCAGAGTTCATCGCATGCGTCTTCAAGCTAGAGATCGGTCACCCCCCCGGTGCCCCCTTCTTCATGCTCGTCTACAACGTCATTACCCACCTCGGTGGGGGGCTAGCGCATGTGGCTCTACTGGCCAATGCGACGAGTGCCCTACTGAGTGGCTTGACCATCCTCTTCCTCTACTGGACGATCACGCATATGGTGCGTCGGGTGCTGACCCCTACGGTGCGCCTGCAGCCTGGGAGCATCGCTCCCGAGGGTGAGGTGATGAGCCGTGGGCAGGGTATCCTGATCCTAGCCTCGGGGCTCGTCGGGAGCTTGGTCTATACGTTCTCGGACTCCTTCTGGTTCAGTGCCGTAGAGGCGGAGGTATATGCCTTCAGTTCGTTCTTTACGGCAGTGGTCTTCTGGCTGATGTTCAAGTGGGAGGAGCGTAGCGAGAATGTGCGTGCCGATCGCTGGCTCGTGCTCATCGCCTACCTCATGGGGCTCAGCATCGGGGTACACCTGCTGAACCTCCTCTGCCTACCTGCTATGGCGCTGGTCTACTACTACCGCACGACCAAGCAGGCGACCCTCAAGGGTGGGGTGATCGCCCTCCTCTCATCCTTTGCCCTCGTGGGGCTGATGATGTATGGGGTCATTCAGGGTGTGCCTAAGCTGGCAGGGAAGTGGGATATGCTCTTCGTCAATGGTCTCGGCATGAGCTACAATAGTGGTCTGTATGTCTACCTCATCGTCCTAGCCCTCGTCCTCGTATGGGGGGTATATGAGACCCAGCAGGCACTCACGGGCCGTAGTGTCTCGGGCAATCTGCGCCTGCGTCTCTCGCTAGCCTTCTCTCTCATCCTGATGGGGCTGCCGCTGATCGGTGGGGGCTGGATCGCTATCCTCCTCTCGCTGGCTATCCTAGGCTTCCTCTACTACTACAAGGCGATCACCTCCCGCACGGCACACCTCATCCAGATGTGCCTCGTAGCGATCGCCTTCGGCTTCTCCACCTACGGGGTGATCCTCGTACGTGCAGTAGCTGATCCTCCGATGAATGAGAATTCGCCAGCCGATGCCTTCACGCTCCGCTACTACCTAGCCCGCGAGCAGTATGGGTCGGCACCTCTGATCTATGGCCCTACCTTCGCCTCTCAGATCAAGTACGGCCCAGACGGACGTGCCGTGATGAAGGAGAATGAGCCTACCTATGGCCGTATCGACAAGGCTGACCCCAAGGCTGCCGATGAGTATGTCGTCCGCAGTCTCAAGGAAGAGCCCGAGTACGAGGATGGAGGGATGATGCTCTTCCCCCGTGTCTATGATCGTGGCCATGCTGCGATGTACAACTCGTGGATCGGTCGTGCGGAGGATGATATGACGATACCGACCTTTGGCGATAACCTCACCTACTTCATCAACTATCAGGTGAATTACATGTATTGGCGTTACTTCCTCTGGAACTTTGTGGGACGACAAAACGACCTACAGGGTGACGGTGGACTGCTCCGTGGGGGCGTGATGACGGGTATTCCCTTTATCGACTCGATCTTCTACGGAGATACCGATGCACTGCCTGAGCAGATGACCGATAATAAGGGGCATAACGTCTACTATGCTCTTCCTCTCCTGCTGGGTCTGCTGGGTCTCTTCTTCCAGATCGGCTATGGACGTAGGGGTACGGAGAGCTTCTGGACGACCTTCATGCTTTTCTTCATGACAGGGATCGCCATCGTGCTCTATATCAATCAGTATCCGGGTCAGCCACGTGAGCGAGACTATTCTTTCGTTGGTTCATTCTATGCCTTCTCTATATGGGTGGGCTTCGGTGTGACAGCGCTAGGGGTCTTCGTCAGTCGCCTGCTAGATGGCAAGGCCAAGAAGGCAACCAGCTCCTCCAACAAGGGGGCTACCCCAGTGGCTATCACCGCCACGACGGCACTCATCGTCTCACTGGTCGGTATCCTCATCCCCATCCAGATGGCTGGGCAGAACTGGGACGACCACGACCGCTCGGGACGCACCGTGGCAGGTGATATGGGACGCAACTACCTAGAGAGCTGTGCGCCCGATGCCGTGCTCTTCTGCTTTGGGGACAACGATACCTTCCCCCTCTGGTATGCCCAGGAGGTAGAGGGTGTACGCACCGATATCCGTACGGTGAACCTCTCCTATCTCGGTGGTGACTGGTACATCGATCAGATGAAGAAGCAGGCCTATGAGGGACGTCCCCTGCCGATAGGTCTCCTACCCACCTCCTACTACTATTACAATACTTATGCTTACCTAGCCCCTCAGGCTAAGGGAAGCCAGACGATCCCTCAGCTCCTCGGCTCGCTCGCTGGTGCACCTAGGTACAGCCCTGCTCGCCTAGATGTCTCTAGCCTCACGCTGCCTGTGGATAGTGCCACTGCAGCGAGACGCTTCGCTAGCGAATATCCCGACCTCGTCCAGCACATCACACCACAGATGGAGCTGTCGCTCGCTGGTAAGGGCTATCTCGATATAGGGAACCTCACGATATTTGACCTGCTAGAGGGCAATAAGTGGGAGCGTCCTATCTACTGGGCGGTGACCTCGCCACGCAATGCCTTCGCTGGGATGGATCAGCACATGGTGCAGACGGGGCTTACCTACCAGCTCCTGCCTCTGAGAGCAATGGCCGACAGCACGGGCCGAGCTCTGAGCTATGGCATTGGGAACCTCGATCGGATGTATGAGACGGTGATGACGAAGTTCCGCTGGGGCGGAGCGGACAAGCCCGGTACCTACTTCGACGAGAATGCTCGAGGGATCATCTCCACGCTACGCAATCAGGTCTTCACACCTCTGGCAGAGGGCTACCTCGACCGAGGGGATAAGGCTCGTGCTGTAGAGATCCTACGGAAGTGCCTCCGTGTCATCCTCGAGGAGAACGTCCCCTACGAGGTGAACTCGGTGTACTTCGCACGTACGCTCTATCGTGCGGGTCTGACGAAGGAGGCCGATCACGTCCTGCAGGTCGTGGCTCGTAAGTCCCTCGGTCTGCTGGCGTGGATGACTCGCCTCTCCCCCGAGCAGCTGGATCAGATCAGCCGTCATGGCGAGCTACAGGAGGCCTATATGGGTATCTCCTACTCGCTCGACATCGCCAAGGAGTTCGGCTCCACAGCACTCAAGAGCTACGAGGCTCAGATCGAGCAGCTCGTCCGAGCTCTAGGTGGCGGACAGTAGTTCGCCTTAGCCGATATAATATATACTAGATGGTCGAGAGACTTCTGTGTCGTGTACCGATGTGGTACCGCATGCTCATCCCTGGTGCGCGGTGGCGTATCCCAGCGATCACGGGGAAGAGTATCTATCTTACGTTCGATGATGGTCCGATACCCGAGGTAACCCCTTGGGTATTGGATCAGCTCGATGAGCTGGGGGTGAAGGCTACCTTCTTCTGCGTAGCGGACAATGTCCGTCGCTACCCCGAGCTCTTCGCCGAGATCCAGCGCCGAGGACATCAGGTAGGGAATCATACCTACCACCATATCCAAGGCCTCTTCCACTCCACCAAGTCCTATATGAAGGACGTGCATGCAGCGCATGAGCTGATCCGCTCCCGCTACTTCCGTCCGCCACATGGACATCTACGCATCTCGCAGAATATAGAGCTTAGCCACAGCTTCGAGCTCATCATGTGGGATGTCGTCACCCGAGACTACAACCCCAAGCTGAGCCCCGAGACGATCCTAGGCTACGTGCAGCGCTATGCACGCAATGGGTCGATCATCGTCTTCCACGACTCGCTCAAGGCGGAGCGTAATATGCGACAGGCTATGCCCGCCGCCGTACGCTGGCTACAGAGTGAGGGCTACCACTTCCTACGCATAGGCGATGCCCCCTAGGGGCGAGCGCTCCGTAGGGAGCATCGCTATACATACGTGTTGTCGATCGCTACCACCCCACGTAGGGGAGAGCGGCATCACCCAGACAGGGCGTATAGGAAATAGGGAAATAGAACCAATCCATCATCCAGATCAGATGACGAGCAATGCATATATAGATAGTGTGGGAGATCGGGTTCAGTTAAGGCTTCCGAGGGCTCACGGGTTATCCATGTACACTCAGCTAGGTGTGGATGAGTGCTCCTACGACAGCACCCCCTATAAAGAAAGCGGAGCCAGCTTCCCAGCTGACTCCAACCTATTAACCAAAACCTTAACTATGAAAAATCTTACATTTTCACTGCAAATATAAGCATAATATTTGAACCAACAAGTACTAGGGGAAGGTGCCTATGCCCCGCCCCCTTCTCGAGAGTCGGATTATTTACTAACGGATATTACTAGAATACACTATGACAAAAGCTGAGACAGCGGACTCTAAATCCGCAACGTCCCCAGTAGTCAAGCGCGTCTACATCGAGACCTATGGCTGTCAGATGAACGTCGCCGATAGCGAGGTCGTAGCCTCCATCATGCAGATGGACGGCTTCCACCTAACAGAGGATCCCGAGCTGGCTGATGCCATCCTACTCAACACCTGCTCGGTACGTGACAAGGCCGAGCAGAAGGTGCTCAACCGCCTTGAGTACTACCACTACATTCGCAAGAAGCGCAGACGCAAGGTCACCATCGGTGTCCTAGGTTGTATGGCTGAGCGAGCTAAGGGTGAGCTGATCGAGAAGCATCATGTCGATCTCGTCGTCGGCCCAGATAGTTACCTCGACCTACCGAACCTCGTCGGTGCCGTAGAGCGTGGGGAGAAGGCGATCAATGTCGAGCTCTCCACCAGTGAGACCTACAAGGATGTCCTCCCGCTGAAGATCGGTGGGGTGCACATCTCGGGCTTCGTCTCCATCATGCGTGGCTGTAACAACTTCTGCTCCTACTGCATCGTCCCCTACACCCGGGGTCGGGAGCGCAGCCGAGAGCTGGAGAGCATCATACGTGAGGTCAAGGATCTAGCGAGCAAGAACTATCGAGAGGTGACCCTGCTCGGGCAGAACGTGAACTCCTACCGCTTCGTCGATGGGGAGCGTGCCTATGACTTCGCCGACCTGCTGGAGGCTGTCGCGCTAGCTGTACCCGAGATGCGTATACGCTTCACCTCGCCCCACCCCAAGGATATGGACGATAGGGCGATCCAAGCGATGGCCAAGCACCCCAATATCTGCAAGCATATCCACCTGCCCGCCCAGTCGGGCAACGACCGTATCCTCAAGCTGATGAAGCGCAACTATACCCGAGCGTGGTACCTAGAGCGTGTCGCCGCTATCCGAGCCGTGATGCCGGACTGTGCGATCACGTCGGACCTCTTCTGTGGCTTCCACGATGAGACGGAGGAGGACTTCCAGGACACGCTTAGTCTGATGAGGGAGGTCGGGTATGATGCGTCCTTTATGTTCAAGTACTCCGAGCGTCCCGGGACGTATGCGGCGAAGTACCTAGAGGATAATATCCCCGAGGAGGTGAAGATCCGCCGCCTGCAGGAGATGATCGACCTACAGAACCAGCTCTCCCTAGAGAGCAACAAGAGGGATGTGGGTAAGGTCGTCGAGGTTCTCGTCGAGGGCTTCAGCAAGCGTAGCCGAGAGCAGCTCTTTGGCCGTACGCAGCAGAACAAGGTCGTGGTCTTCGACAAGCAGGGCTATCGTGTCGGGCAGTACGTCGAGGTGCTCGTCGAGGATGCTACGGCGGCGACCCTCCTAGGTAAGCCCGTTCACCCAGCTGAGGGCTTCGTCCCAGCACCCTAAACCCCTCTCGGTAGAGAGCTAGCTTAGCTCAAAGGAATATCCCCCATACAGCACGCTCCGAGCGTCTGTATGGGGGATAAGTCGTTTGGGGGGAGGGAGAGCTACCCACGCTATGGGGACGAATAGCTGGATGAGGAGCTAGATGTGGGACTAGATGTGGGACTCTGGCGAAGGGAGCTTGGCCAAAGGGTAGCGACTGAGGAAGTCCCTGACCCGTGCCGTGAGACGCTCCAGCCGCTGCGTATGTGCCTCGGTCGAGGCATGTAGTGGGCGGTGGCGAAGCTCCGAGGTGATGCGCTGTGCCTCGGCGAAGGCTCGCTGGGTAGGCTCATCCAGAGCCCATCCTGCGAACCGCTCGGCGACGAGTCGCTGCGTCAGCACAGAGGGGTGAGCCATATCCTCGGCATAGAAGCGGTAGTCCCGTAGTTCGTCGAGCACTAGCTCGTAGGCAGGGAAGTAATGGACGTGGTCGGGGAAGAGTCGCTGGAGCTCCTCGGTGAAGAGATGGAGAGTGGCCTTGCTCAGCGTATTGGCATGCGCTCCGTCCCGTAGGTGACGCACAGGGCTGACCGTGAGGATGAGCTGTAGATTAGGCTGTAGCTCTAGGAGCTCCCGTAGGAGGGGGGTCCATATATGGAGGAGGGAGGGGACATCGACACGCTCTCGGGTGAAGAGCTTCTCCGGGAGCTTGTGGCAGTTGCTCACGACCTCGCCCGTCTCCCGTAGGTGATAGACGTAGCTCGTCCCCCATGTGAGTAGTAGGTAGCGAAGCCTCGGGAGCTGGGTGTGAGCAGTGCTGAGCGAGGCATTGATCGTCTCTAAGGTCTCCTCACTCGTCACACGAGAGAAGGCTCCATGATGCAGCAGGGAGTGGTAGAGCCCTCCGTGCTGGATCAGCTCTTCACTCTCGAAGAGCTTCCCCTCAAGGATGCGGGAGAGAATACGGGCGATAGAGAGGGGATTGTACTGCGTCCCGAAGGGGTTGATCAAGGCCTCCATCCCCCCAGCTTGGAGGTAGCTAGGGATATGCTCGCTGAAGCAAGAGCCTAGGCTGAGGATGAGGTCACCGAAGGATAGGCTAGGCGGTGCGGGGGGCAGCGTAATGGGGGTGGAGAGTGCCGTCATCAGCGGGGTGGCTCTTATCTGTGGAAGACCCTTATTTGTGGGGAGTGGTACGTCTGCGACGAGGAGCAGAGCCTCGGCGGAGGTTGGGGTAGAAGGCGTTGGGGATATGCTCGATGGTGTAGGAGCGATCGGGGGCGATGTCGATCGCTAGGAGGTCATAGCGCACCTCCAGCTCTAGCGCTCGCTGACGGACGTAGTGGTCGGCAGCTCGTATGAGGAAGCGCTCCTTGTCCGAGGTGACGCTGTCCCGTGCCCTGAGGTAGCTCCCCGAGGAGCGTGTCTTGACCTCGGCGATGACTAGTGTACCGCCCCACTGGGCGATGATATCGATCTCGAGGTGTCCATAGCGCCAGTTGCGCTCGTGGATGGTGTAGCCTAGGCTCTCTAGGTAGTGACAGGCTAGTTCTTCACCAGTCGCACCCGTCTTGAGATGTTCGTCCATAAGAGGTCGCTTTGTCCCTCCTCGAGCTCGAAGGTCTCGATGTGGCGGATTCGCTTGTCGGGGATGATGGTGTCGATGGCTATTAGGATACCCGTCTCCTCGACGAGCCCAAAGCCATAGTTGATCGCTGTACCGAAGACCCTCATCTTCGGAGAGAGAGCCATGTAGGCGCTCACCAGAGGGGGAATGTTGTAGCCGAGGGCACGCACGGCGGTGTTCAGCGCACGATAGTTGGCCGAGAAGTCATCAGTGGGGAAGAGTGTACGGATCTCCTCTTCGTCCACCTCTATGGGGAGCGGTTCGGTAGGGGTGACTAAGCCCTCGGGATCAGAGAAGTGTAGGTGGAGGAAGTGTAGGATGAGATTGCGAGCATGGCGATCATAGTCCTTGTACATGGTGACCTTCCCGTAGAAGTACTTCATCTTCGGATAGAGCACCGTGAGGGCACCGAGGCCGTCCCAGAGGTTGTCTAGGGCAAAGAGACTCTTGGCTCCCATACGTGTCGATTGGTAGGGGAGGGAGACGAAGGAGCGACCGAGCTCGATGGTGTAGGGAAGGTACTCGGAGAGGAACTGCGGGCTGAACTCAAACATCCCAGCCGTCGCCAAGCGAGGCTTACCCGTCTTAGGGTCGAGTCGTACCTCATCACCGAAGATGAAGCGATAGCCCCCAAGGATCGCCTGCTCGGTTGGATCCCAGACAATCAGCTGTCCATAGCCCTCCGGGGCGGTGTCGAAGTCGTCGATATCGCAGTCCTTACCCGTCCCCCCACCATAGAAGCGAAAGGCCTCCTCACGAAGGCGCCCGATCTCACGCATCGTATTCGGAGCGGAGGAGGCATGGAAGACATAGATCTCGTTGCCCCCCTTGTTGGTCAGACGTAGACGCTTGTCGGGGGTGAGCTCCCCGAGGATCAGCTCCTTGGGAACAGGGGGGATAATGGGGGTGGTGTACATGTGTTACTTCTTCCTGCGCTCGTACTCATCTCTGAGGGCGTAGCAGATACTTCGTATGCGGGTTGCCTCTTCCTCGGGGCGGAGGGTGCTGTCACGCAGACTCTGCCAGGGGATTGGTTCGCCGACGATGATGCGGAAGCTCTTCCCTACTGCACGGAAGAGTTCGTCGGGTAGAAGGGCTGTCCCGATGTCAAACTTCATACGCAGGGCATTCTTGAGGTGCCATATCCAGTAGAAGTGTCGGGAGTTCTGCCCCACGAAGTGTAGGGGGACGATGTCACGCTCGTGGTGGATAGCCTGCGAGACGAAGGTCTTGCGCCATATCTGATCCTGGATCTTGCCATCGTAGACACGTGAGCAGAAGCCTGCGGGGAAGGTGCCGATGGGGACATCACTCTGCATAGCCTCCTGGAGCAGTGATACCGCTTCCTTGCCCTGCGCCCCATGCTTGTTGAGGGGCAGGAAGACAGGCTGTAGGGGCTTCAGGTGATAGAGCATGTCATTGACCATATAGCGTATATCCCCATAGTGTCGTCCCAGCATATAAGAGATGGCGATACCATCCATACCCCCTAGAGGGTGATTGCTGGCGAAGATGCACCGCCCATGCTCGGGCAGACGCACGGGATGTACCCAGTCAAGATCTAGGCGGAACTCTCCTACGAGTGCCTCTAGGAAGTCCATTCCCTCTAGGTGGCTATACCGATAGAGGATATCGTTGATCTCCCGCTGATGTATGATGCGCTCCAGCGTGCGCAGGATAGGGGCGGGGAGACGACGATGCACCTTCTCCTCGATCACCTCACCTACGTGTATGGCGTAGGGGTGATTCTGAGGAGTGTAGGCAGCCTTGTCGAAGGGGGGGAGGTGCGTCTGGCTCACTACTTGCCGGATAGCTGACGGATACTCTGCTCAATGCTGGCGATACGGCTCTCGGCATCGGCCTTCTTCTTTTGCTCTAGGGCGATGACCGCCTCTGGAGCCTTGGAGACGAAGCTCTCGTTGCTGAGCTTCTTCTCTACACCAGCGAGGAACTTCTGCTGATACTCGAGGTCAGCACGGAGCTTGGCGAGCTCCTCCTCGACATTGATGTAGGCGGCCATAGGTACAGCGAACTCGTCTGTGCCGATGACGAAGCTTACAGCACCCTCGCTACGCTTGCCACTACGGTCGATCTCGGAGAGTCCAGCCATCTTGATGAGGACTTCGTCTAGCTCGCTGGGGTAGCTCTCGGAGGCCTCTAGGGTGAGTGCCTCACGGGGGGAGAGGTTCTTGCTCGTGCGCAGGCTACGGATCGAGGTGATGAGCTCCTGCACAGCAGCGAAGCGGGCGAGGAAGGCTTCATCAAAAGATCCCGCAGGGCGCTGCTGAGCATTCATGATGCTCTCGCCCTCCTTACGCTCAGCGAGGTTCTGCCACAGCTCCTCCGTGATGAACGGCATGAAGGGGTGCAGGATGCGCAGGACTTCGTCAAAGAAGCCAAGCGCCTCATCACACGTCACACGATCGATCGGGGTGCCATAGGCTGGCTTGATGAGCTCCAGATAGTAGGAGGAGAAGTCATCACGGATGAGCTTGTAGACGAGGGTAAGGGCTTCGCTGATGCGGTACTTGGAGAAGAGATCCTCCAACTCTGTCGCAGCCTTGCTGAGCACCTGGCGCATCCAGTAGGAGGCGAGGCGGGAGGCCTCGGGCTGGGGAGCCTCGGAGGCATCATCCGTCCATCCCTTGACGAGGCGGAAGGCATTCCAGATCTTGTTGCAGAAGTTGCGCCCTTGCTCACAGAGAGACTCATCGAAGAGGATGTCGTTCCCTGCAGGGGCACTCATGATGAGCCCCATACGGACACCATCAGCACCGTACTTATCTATTAGGTCGAGAGGATCGGGGGAGTTTCCGAGGGTCTTGGACATCTTGCGTCCTTGGTTGTCACGCACGATCCCCGTGAGATAGACATTCTCGAAGGGCTTCTTCCCCTGGAAGGCATAGCCTGCCATAATCATACGTGCTACCCAGAAGAAGAGAATATCAGGCCCTGTGACAAGGTCTGAGGTGGGGTAGTAATAGCTCAGCTCCTTATCATCTCGGCTCATCGCTGGGGCAAAGACTGTGATGGGCCAGAGCCAAGAGGAGAACCAGGTGTCTAGGCAGTCACTCTCACGACGCAGGTCTTCGGCTCTGAGGCTGGGTACCTTCTCCTGTGCTAGGCGGAGCGCTTCCTCGTCCGAGCTCGCTACGACGAAGCTCCCATCGGGGAGGTAGTAGGCGGGGATGCGGTGCCCCCACCAGAGCTGGCGACTGATACACCAATCCTTGATGTTCTCCATCCAGTAGCGGTAGGTGTTCTTGAACTTGGCAGGGTGCAGGCGGATCTCATCCTTCATCACGGCATCGAGGGCTGGTGCGGCAAGACCCTCCATACGGAGGAACCACTGCATCGAGAGCTTAGGCTCGATGGGGACAAAGGTACGCTCGGAGTGCCCAACCTTGTTGGTGTAGGCCTCGACCTTCTCCAGCAGTCCTGCGGCGGCTAGATCAGCCTCGATCTTCTCTCTGACCTCGAAGCGATCCATCCCTGCGTAGACTCCTCCATGCTCGTTGAGCGAACCGTCATCGTGGAAGATGTCGATCGTCTCCAGCTGGTGCTTCTCTCCGAGCATATAGTCATTGACGTCGTGAGCAGGGGTTACCTTGAGGCATCCTGTACCGAACTCTATATCTACATATTCGTCCTCGATCACGGGGACAGCTCGCCCTACGAGGGGGATGATGAGGCGCTTACCCTTGAGGAAGTGATAACGCTCGTCCTCGGGGTTGATGCACACAGCGGTATCCCCCATGATGGTCTCGGGGCGGGTCGTAGCCACGACGACGTAGCGATCCTCTCCCTCGACGTAGTAGCGCAGGTAATAGAGCTTGCCCTGCTGCTCCTGATAGACGACTTCTTCGTCACTGAGGGCTGTGCGGGCCTTGGGGTCCCAGTTCACCACACGCACACCACGATAGATCAGCCCCTGGCGATAGAGCTCTACGAAGACGTCAATGACGCTCTGGCTACGCTCCTCATCCATCGTGAAGGCCGTGCGCTCCCAGTCGCAGGAGGCGCCTAGTCTCTTGAGCTGCTCGAGGATAATCCCCCCGTGCTCTCGAGTCCATTCCCAGGCATGCTCTAGGAACTGCTCGCGGGTTAGGTCTTGCTTCTGTATACCCTGTGCAGCGAGTCTGCCTACGACCTTAGCCTCCGTAGCGATGGAGGCATGGTCTGTCCCAGGCACCCAGCAGGCATTGAAGCCCCGCATACGAGCACGGCGCACGAGGATATCTTGGATGCTGTTATTCAGCATGTGTCCCATGTGCAGGACACCCGTTACGTTGGGCGGGGGAATGACGACAGTGTAAGCAGGGCGATGGTCAGGCTCTGAGTGGAAGAGGCGGTGCTTCATCCAGTACTCGTACCAGTGACTCTCTACAGCCTCGGGGCTATACTTCGTAGCTAACTCCATAGCGTGTGATATAAACCTATATGAATTCTTTATTATGTCTGTGCCTTATGAGGTAGGCATGCTACCTAATTGTGGGGTACAAATTTACGTATTTTGTGTGGGATAGTGCTCCCATTGGGCTCATTATACGTAGTGTGGCTACCATAGGGCTCCTCGTGGGTTAGGTTCAGACTTTGGTGTACGGTTCTATTTGGAGTCTAACGAGCCCTCTAGTCGAGGGGGCGGGGTGGGAGTATTGCTCCTCCTATGGGGGGATTGTTCTAGCTAAGAAGGCGGATTAGGAGGCTGTGATTGTCTTGGGGATATAGGTAAAATAAAAGCGAGGATCTCGGCTGAGATCCTCGCTTTGTTTTCTTGGGTAGTAGCTCTACCAACCTATGAGCGGAAGACGGGGCTCAAACCCGCGACCCTTAGCTTGGAAGGCTAATGCTCTATCAACTGAGCTACTTCCGCAATCCTTAGAGAGTGGGCAGTGATGGATTCGAACCACCGAAGGCGTAAGCCAGCTGAGTTACAGTCAGCCCCATTTGGCCACTCTGGTAACTGCCCATCCTTTTTGGTTTAGCGTTGCAAAGGTAGATACTATTTTTCAATTATGCAAATAGGGCGGCACATCTTCAGTGCAGTCTCTGCTGCTTCGGCCCCCTTATTGCCTAGTCTACCCCCTGCACGTTCCTCTGCCTGAGCCATATTCTCTGTGGTGAGGACACCGAAGATTACGGGTACGTAGCGATCCTCTTTGCCCTCTACACTGACTAGCTGGGCATTCAGAGAAGAGATACCGGAGGTCACTCCCTGGCAGATGTAGTCGAAGTGAGCGGTGTCACCCCGTACAACACATCCGATAGCGATCACAGCATCTACACCCTGTGCACGGAGGCGAGCCGAGGCATTCACGAGCTCAAAGGCTCCAGGGACACGGAAGATCGTGATCTCCTCGGCTCCTCGGGCACGTAGGACGGACTTCGCCCCCTCGAGTAGGGGCTCTGTGATATTGCTGTTCCACTCGGATACGGCGATGCCGATGCGCAGCCCTTCGGCTGTGGGTACTTCGCTATGGTGTGGGGTGGCGATATGATTGATCGTGGACATCTTATATATAAGGTGTAGCGTGAGCCTTACTTACCTCCTGCGGCACGTGCACGGATGAGGTCAGCCTCTACGCTCTCCGCCTCGGGCGAGGTGTAGTACTTGTCCTTGATCTGCTGGTAGGCAGCTACAGCCTGGTCGTACTTGCCGAGCTTCTCGTAGACGTGGCCGGCCTTGATGAGGCAGCTGGGGGAGATCGCTTCGCTATCGGCGAGCTTGGCTGCTGACTCGTAGCTCTTGAGGGCATCCTCGAGCTTGCCGAGCTGTACGTAGCAGTCTCCGATCATACGCTGGATAGAGGGGGAGACAAGCTTCTCGTCAGACGAGAACTTCTGGAGCTCACCAAGAGCCTCCTGGTATCGTCCCATATCATAGAGGCAGATACCTGCGTAGGCGTGGGCGAGGTTGGCGGCATCGGTGCCAGAGAAATTCTTGGCGATACCCTCGAAGCCTGGGTTAGCCGTTACGCCCTTCAGTGCGAGGCTATCCTGACCCATGATGAAGTTCTCTTCGGCAACGAACATTTGGCTAGAGGCCTTAGCGTTGTTGGGCTCCTTGATGAACTTGATGTAGGCGAAGATAGCTAGTGCGATAAGGACGACTGCCCCGACGGCGATCATGATCTTCTTGCCGTGGCGTTCGAAGAACTTTTCCCCTTGCATTACCTTTTCGTCAATTACGTCTAAGGTATCCTGACCACGGTGTTCTTGAAGTGACATACGAGATGTTCTTAGTTTATGTTTGTTATTTAGTCTACTTAATTGTGATGCGCAAAGATACGACTTTATCTGTAGCTAGCCAATCAGAGAACTATGTGTAGGGTAGGGGCTACTTATTCAGCCATGTGTCGTGATAGAAGGTGAGCGAATAAGCCACTTCTCTGCGGATCTGAGTCGTCCTACTTGCCTAGGAACTTTAGCTGGCACGTTGACTCCCCTATCTGAGTT
The DNA here is from genome assembly GCF_915070105.1 of uncultured Porphyromonas sp. Classification (GTDB taxonomy): domain Bacteria; phylum Bacteroidota; class Bacteroidia; order Bacteroidales; family Porphyromonadaceae; genus Porphyromonas. The sequence continues at coordinate 12,571 of NZ_CAJZFJ010000022.1, read as the reverse complement.
TGTGTAATCCCCCTCTAGAGGCAACGGTATGTTCGCCCCCGTTACCTATGTAAGGTGACGGGGGCGAGCATTATATGTCCTATACTCATAGGATACGTAATGTCGGCTAGGGTGGGTGTTGCGTGTCCGCTATGTGTTTCGTGGTGGAGGCTGGAGAGCTGCGTGATTGGAGCGCTGGGAGAATCCTAGCGAAGAGGGTAAGGCTGGGTCGCACAGCTGGTGCATATCTCTTTTTTATGTTCTGCTCTCTTGGGTGCTTGTGGGGCTGTTATTTCGTGTTCCTAAGGGGTTTAGCTGTGCCTCAGAAGCCCCTAGATACAGGCTCTGAAGAGAGCATACTAAAAGCCCTTCCGAGGATATACTTAGAGCGGGGAAGTATACACGTGTGTACACTGATGTGTACACACGTGTATACTATAGTGTACAAGCGTGTACACACTTCCCTCCTAGGTAGGAGGTGTACGCTTGGTATGTCGATGCCTAGATTGCAGTTGTTTCCGACTTCAGTGTATGCTCCTCGAGCACTTTGTCCTCGCCCTCTAGTGATTTCATGCGTTAGTCCTCGTCGGGGGGTGTAAGGAAAGAGCTGTGAAAATCACTACCTTTGTCAATAAATATCTTCACTGCCTCTCCCAAAGGAGGGGACATAGCTGAGAGAAGACTTATGAGCAAGCATCCCTTTACGGGGCTAGGTGTTGCCCTCGTTACACCTTTTACGGATGATAACAAGATAGACTATAAGAGTCTAGAGCGACTGCTTGAGCACCTGCTGCGTGACCAAGCAATGGACTTCCTCGTGGTACACGGTACGACGGGAGAGTCACCTTGTCTGACCCGTCCAGAGCGTGAGGCTGTCACTCGGCGAGTCGTTGAGCAGGTCGCAGGGCGGTGTCCGATCGTGGTCGGACTCGGAGGGAATGACACCGTCGAGACGGGAGAGCGCATCCAGGCTATGGATACGCGTGGAGTCAGTGGTGTCCTCTCCGTAGTGCCCTACTACAACAAGCCCTCTCAGGAAGGGATCTTCCAGCACTTCTCCTACCTCGCCCAGCGTAGTGAACTCCCGCTGATCCTCTACAACGTACCCTCACGAGTCGGGGTCAATATGGCCTCTGATACCGTCGTGCGTCTCGCGCGCACGCATAGTAATATTGTAGGGGTGAAGGAGGCCTCGGGCTTCCCTCAGCAGGCAGGTCAGATTACCTCGTCCGAGCTCCCAGAGGACTTTGTCGTCCTCTCAGGTGACGATGCTCTCTGTGTAGCCTTCGTTCAGAATGGCGCTCGAGGTGTAATCTCTGTCGCAGGGAATGCTTACCCTCGCCTCACCTCCCGCCTGATCCACTTAGCGATGGATGGGCGGTACAACGAGGCCGATATGATCCAGACTGCGATGCGCCAGCTGAATACACAGCTCTTCCAGGAGGGCAACCCAGCTGGGATCAAGGCCCTGCTGCACCTAATGGGGCTCATAGATACAGAGAGTCTACGTCTGCCCCTCGTCTGCGTGAGCCAAGAGCTACGTGAGCGTCTGGACGAGACCCGTAGGGTACTCGACGGCTATGCCTTAGGGCTGGGGCTCTAGAGGCGGAAGAATATATAGTAATCTTAAACTAAACGTTGTTTATAGGGGAAGTTCTCCCCGTTGTCGCTAATCCCTCAGAGATTGAGGGATGCTAGCGGTCATAATTATAGGTAATAGATGCAAGAAAACGAGCAAACAGAGGCCGAAAAGGCGAAGCAAGATGAGACTCTAGGTAATTTGACTTCGGATATTCAGGAGTTAAAGAAGAAGTCTGTCTCTGGGTTTGGCTGGGCGACAGCCCAGCAGGCCGTCGGGCGTATCACGACTTTTTTGGTGCAGTTGGTCTTGGCTCGCTTGTTGACGCCTGATGACTTTGGCGCAGTTGCTGTCCTGACGATCTTCCTTGCTATTACTCAAACCTTGTCAGAGGCGGGATTTAGTAGCTCTCTCACTAGACAAGAGACCTTGGATGAAAGGGATCTGTCTACGGTCTTCTACTACAATCTAGGCGCAAGTTTGTTCTTCTATCTCCTCCTCTTTCTGATAGCGCCATGGGTGGCCGATTATTTCCGTGATCCCAAACTCTGCCTTATCCTTAGGGTGTATGGTATCCCGAATATTATTTATTCGCTGGCCTCTGTGCAGAGGGTCTTGCTCTGGCGACGGATGGAGTTTAAGAAGCAGATGTATGTACAGCTCTTTAACGGTCTTGCTTCAGGTGGGGTAGGTATTGCTATGGCTACACTTGGTTTCGGAGTTTGGTCGCTGGTAGGGATGGCTTTTGCTCAGTCTATAATGAATGCAGTTTTAGTCTGGAACTATTCGCCTTGGAGACCAAAGAGGGTTTTTGATAAGGAACGGTTCAAGGTGCATTTTGACTTCGGTTGGCGTGTTGCTTTGACAAATGTGACAAGGGCTGTGTATGACAATGTTGCCACGATTTTTGTCGGTCGTTACTTTTCTATGCGCACGCTGGGGTTGTATGGTCAAGCCAATACTTTCTATGTGGTTCCAGTCTCTGTCCTTGCGGATCCAATTAACAAGGTCTCACTGCCAGTGCTCGTACGAGTGCAAAATGAAGTAGAATTACTAAGAGCCGGCTATCGTAAAGCTATGCGTCTGCTGGTGCAGCTCTCAGCTCCCATTTTAACCATGCTCTTGGTGCTTGCTCATCCTCTATATCATGTTCTGTTTGGAGAGAAGTGGATGGAGGCTGCAGGTTTCTTTCAGATTCTTTGCTTAGCAGGCCTTTTGTCTCCACTGATTGACTATAATGCGAATGTGTTAATGGTCAAGGGGCGTGGAGATCTCTTCTTAAGGATTGACATTGTGAGGCGCATTATAGGTGTCATTGCCATGGTGATAGCCCTGTCCTTTAGTTGCTATTGGGGGGTTTATGGGTTGCTGTGGAGTACAGTCATTAGTCAGGTTATTTTCCTCTTCATCAATAGCTACTACTCGGGACGCTTCATCAATTACACAATCTGGAATCAACTCTCTGAGCTACTGCCCTTCTTCCTTATGAGTGGGGTCTCTGGAATAGCAGTATGGGGTGTGGATACTTATCTAACCTCGGGGCTCTCTGACTTCCTGCGTCTAGCTATCGGCGGGGTTGTCATGGGGGTGGCTTATCTCGTCCTACTCTATACCTTTGCGCGTCGGGATCTCTTCTATGTATGGACGCTCCTGCAGGAGCATCTTCTTAAGAGGAAGGTTTAGTTTTATTTATTTCTTAACTTTGTGCATCAGTACTTTTGCATATTGTGTCACCACATAATTGAAGTTTGAATTATGAAGAAAATCATCTTTGCCTCCTTGGCTCTTATCTCACTCGTATCACTGAGCTCTTGTAAGGCCAAGCAGAGTGCCTATAGAAAGGCCTACGAGCAGGCTAAGCAGCGTGAGGTCGCCACTCAAGACACCAAGCCTGCTGCCGAGTACGAAGCACCAGCAGTCAGCACTGCTGCACCTGTCACCGTCCGTAAGGAGCGTGTCTCCACCTATTCTGGTGAGGACGCTACTCGCCTGAAGCGCTTCAGTGTAGTCGTCGGGAGCTTTCAGAACCCCACGAATGCACGTAGCCTCAAGGATCGTATGGAGGGGCAGGGCTATAATGCCGTCCTAGCCACCAACGATGCCGGTATGCTACGTGTCATCGTAGCTAGCTATGACACACGCGATGAAGCCGTCGCTAGCCGTGATGCTATCCGCTCACGCTTCGCTCCTGACTTCAAGGATGCTTGGCTCCTAGAGAACGACCTCTAGTACTAGGACGCCCGCACGAGTACCATATCTATGGAGATAAAGCAGAACTATTTGCTCCGTAAGCATAATACCTTTGGTATCGATGCCCAAGCTGATTGGTTCATCTCTTATCGGAGCCTAGAGGATCTGCATCTACTAGCACGGGACGAGTACTTCCAGGAGTGCCGCTGTGTCACCATCGGCGAGGGGAGCAACCTGCTCTTCCTTACCAACTTTCATGGGATCATCCTCTTCTCGGAGCTCAAGACTATCGAGCTCCTAGGAGAGGATGATTCACATGTAGATTACCTCGTTGGCTCAGGTGTCCACTGGGATGATTTCGTCCAGCAGATGACCGATCTAGGGCTAGGGGGCATTGAGAATCTCTCCTTGATCCCAGGCCAAGTCGGGGCGGCAGCGATACAGAATATCGGAGCCTATGGGGTAGAGGTCTGTCAGAGGATACAAGCTGTCCATACCTTCCACCGACGCACTGCTGAGGAGCGTGTCTTCTCTGTCGATGAGTGCGCCTATGCCTACCGCCATAGTATCTTCAAGGAACCTGGCTACGAAGATTACATCATCACACACGTACACCTCAGGCTGGACAAGAAGCCCAGCCTACAGCTAGACTATGCCGACCTGAGGGAGCGGATCACACAGCGCTATGCCACCCCCACACCTGCGGACGTACGTCGGGAGGTCATCTCGATACGAGAGGCCAAGCTCCCCGACCCCAAGGTGATCGGTAGTGCAGGGAGCTTCTTTATGAACCCCGTCGTGGAGGCTTCGGTCTTCGAGGCTCTACGTGAGCAGTATCCCAATGCCCCTCACTATCCCCAGCCAGATGGGCGGGTGAAGGTGCCAGCAGGCTGGCTCATCGATACCTGTGGACTCAAAGGCTATCGCCTAGGCCATGCTGGGGTATATGAGCGTCAAGCCCTCGTGCTCATCAATGCCGATGGGCAGGCCACTGGGCAGGATATCGCTAACCTAGCTGAGTATATCCAGCAGCAGGTGCAGGCACGCTTCGGGATACACCTAGAGCCCGAGGTGCGCTATATCGTGTAGCCTACGGGGCTCTTTGTCCCTCTTGGATCTTTCCATTTAGTTAAACAATCAATCCCCTCTGTGTATGGGGTAGCCTTGACGAGGTGCACGACCTCTAAATCAAAAGGCTTCCCCTCCCTAAGCGATGAAGGTTATTCTCCTAGGTACAGGTACGAGTACAGGTGTCCCCGAGGTGGGATGTGGCTGTCCTGCCTGTCACAGCGATGATCCCCGAGATCGTCGCCTACGCACCTCCGCCCTTGTCATCACGGACTCTGGGCGACGTATCCTCATAGATTGTGGTCCAGACTTCCACGAGCAGGCTGTCGCCCTGAGGCTGGATCGTATAGACGCCATTCTACTGACCCATGAGCACTACGACCATACCTTTGGGCTGGATGACGTCCGTACGATCGCTTGGCGTCAGGAGCTGCCGATCTATGGTCAGGAGCGTGTGTTGGAGTCGGTGCATACCCGCATGCACTATGCCTTCGGTCCGAATCCTTATCCAGGTACTCCTCGTCTTGTCCTTCGCCCGATCGGCGAAGGGGCAGATGCGCCCTTTGAGCTCTTTGGGGAGACGATCACTCCGATCTTCCTCGATCATGGTTCCCTCCCCATAGTAGGTTATCGTATCGGGGGGCTTACCTACATCACAGATATGAAGGCGGTCTCTCCCGAGGAATGGGCGAAGGTCGAGGGCACACAGCTCCTCGTCATCAACGCTCTACGCTATCAGCGTCCTCACCCGAGTCACCAGTCTGTGCTGGATGTGCAGGAGCACCTCTCGCACCTCCCTCATCGCCCGCAGCTGACCCTGCTGACCCACCTCTCGCACCACGCACCTCTGCATCATCAGCTCCTCTCTCTCCTCCCCTCTGACCTCCAGCCTGGCTACGATGGTCAGTGCATTACGATCACAGATGGGAGTGTGCAGGAGACTCCACTAGAGCCCTACGAAGAGCCGTTTGTCTACCGAGACCTCGGACGCATAGCCTATGCCGAGGCTTGGGAGCTACAGCGTGACCTCTTCGCTACGCAGCTCGAAGCCAAGCATGAGGGACGTCCTACCGAGAGCTACCTACTCTTCTGTGAGCACAATCCCGTCTTTACGATGGGGAAGCATGCCGACTCCGCCAACGTCTTGATGAGCCCCGACTTCCTTCGTGAGCAGGGCTATGACTTCTACGAGGTCGAGCGGGGCGGGGATGTGACCTACCACGGTCCCGGACAGCTCACGGGCTACCCGATCCTAGATCTCGAGCGCTTCCACCTAGGCCTCAAGGCTTACATTGAGCTCCTCGAGCAGTCTGTCATCGAGCTCCTACGCTTCTACCGCATAGAGGCTGGGCTCAAGGATGGGGCTACAGGAGTATGGCTCGATGTCGGAGACCCCGCTCGTGAGCGCAAGATCTGTGCCATCGGTGTCAAGAGTAGTCGCTTCGTCACGATGCACGGCTTTGCTCTCAACGTAAACAACGACCTATCCCCCTTCCAGCTCATCAATCCTTGTGGATTCAAGCAGGGCAAGGTCGCCTCTATCGCCCAAGAGGTCGGGCACGAAGTAGACCTCACCGTGGTCAAGCACATCCTGGTCTCGATCCTACATCGCAGACTGCATGAGCGTCTTGCTCCACGCTATTAGATTCATTCACCATCACGCTTACTCATTCATCAGTATGAACGAGCTTAATCTAACGACTCCCTCGCTCCTCTTCTCGGCCATCTCGCTGATCCTGCTGGCCTATACCAACCGCTTCCTTTCCTACGCCTCCATTGTGCGCAACCTCAAGGAGAAGTATGAGAGCAACCCCGAGGGCGAAGCAACCTCTCTGGCGCAGATCGACAACCTCTATCGTCGCCTCAACCTCATCCGTGCCATGCAGATCCTAGGCGTGAGTAGCCTACTGGTCTGCTTGGCTGCGATGTTCTTCTATTACCTAGAGTGGAACCTCCTCGGGGGCTGGGTCTTTGGCCTGGGCATGGTCTTGCTAGCCCTATCGCTCTGCCTATGTATCTGGGAGATCCAGATATCAGTCGAGGCTCTGAACCTCAACCTCCGCTCCCTCAAGAAGGAGATAGCTCCCTCCCTGCGCCGTCGCCCTGACGATGAGGCTCTGCAGAGAGAAAAGTCCAAGAGCAAGAATAAGAAGAAGGGCAAGGATAAGAACCGTGACAAGGAGCAAGACACCTCCTCTTCCTCCTCTACCTCCTCTACGTCCCAAGGAGCACAGCGACAGCAACAGCCCCAGTCCTCTAGCAACCTCCCTCTCCCCATGTCCTCCACCCGTGGACCTCAGGAGGGTAAGGATCGTCCTCGCCGAGACGAAGGCGGCCGAGACTCCAACCGCAGTGGCAATGAAAATCCTCGTGGTGGCCAAGACAATGCTCGTGGCGCACAGGATGCAGGGCGAGGTAATCAGGAGAATGGTCGGGGTGGACAGCAGCGTCAGTCCCAAGGACAGCGTCCTAATCAAGGCAACCAGCCCAACTCCTCTACCCCCAATCAAGCTGGGGCACGTGAGCAGGGCGAACGTCGCCCTCGCCCCGAACGCAACGGGAATGGCGACAACCAGTCCCGCTCCAGCGAAGGTGCCCCCCAGCAGTCCTCCACCCCTAATCCCCAGCGTGAGCAGGGGGAGCGCCGTCCTCGTCCCGAGCGTACAGCCGAGGGTAGAGAGCAGCGTCCCGCCCAGCAGAGCTCCTCTCAGTCCTCTGCTATGGGGCAGAGCCAGCAGTCCTCATCGGTAGCTCCATCGGAGCAGGCTCAGCCTGCCCAGCCTCGTCCTACGGCTAATCCCTCATCCAGCACTCAGGCGCAGCACGAGGGGCAGGTACGTCGTCCTCGCCCCGAGGGGCATCCCTCCTCTACGGAGAACTCTACCTCTCCCTCTGAGCGCAGAGAGTCTCATGAGGAGCGTCAGGCTCAGTCTCAGCAGAGTGCCGAGTCTGCTCGTGAATCTCAGCAGGCTCAGCCTCAGCGTCCCGTTACGCCCCAGCCCACACCCTCGACAGACGAACGTCCGAGTGCAGCAGTCCCTGCTCCTCGTCCCTCTCGTCCTATGAGCTACGAGGAGGCTGTCGCACGTCAGCGTGAGCTCGCCTCTGCAGCTAAGGCCGACGAACATTCAGCGGACGAATAGTCCCACCTGCATAGACAGACAAGACCCGAGCGAAGGGCTCGTGCCACGCTGGCACACCTTCGCTCGGGTCTTTTGTATTGTGGCGTATAGCTTCACTTCGTGAGGCTATACTTGGGGATTCTCCGGGGGTAGGGGAGTGCACCTTACTTCGTGACCAACCCCTGATAAACGGCAACAGCACGCATGAGCCTAAGACTCGTGCGTGCTGTCGCCTTGCTGTACCCCCGAGCAGAATCGAACTGCTATCTAAAATTTAGGAAATTCTTGTTCTATCCGTTGAACTACGAGGGCCCGTACCTAGCCATGTGAGGACAAGCCCCCCCTGCTAGTTGCCTGCAAAGATAGTGAATTTATCCTCGCCCCAAAGGGTCGTCCCCTCGGTATCATCTCCCCCTGCCTCTGCCCATTCCCCGAGGAATACTCCCATTGGGGTTCTAGCTCGGGATGCAGCAGGCTCGACTCTGCCCTTGCCCCGAGGGGTGTAGGCGAGCTCTCGGGCATGTGTGCTTGGTGTCTTTTGTTTATCTTTGTTTATCTCAATAGATTATAAGATATATAGGCTATGTACAAGATACCATTTGGACGGATTCTCCAGAGCTTGTGGCTGAAGACCTTCATTGCCCTTGCCTTCGCTGCCTTGGTCGTGATGCTCCTTGCCCCTCGCAATAGGAGCTTCCAGTATCAGTTCAGCAGTGGTAAGCCTTGGGCGTATGAGCTGGTTACGGCGCCGTATGACTTCCCCATATACAAGTCCGATGAGCAGATGCGTATGGAGCAGGATAGCATCCGTCAGGAGGCACTACCTGTCTATACGCTCGACAGCGAAATGCTCCCTCGGATGCTCAATAAGCTGCACGACCGCTACACCAAGGAGTTCATCCAGACCGTCCCTCGTGCCTACTACCTCTATCTCCAAGAGGTGCTGCGCAAGAGCTACAATATCGGTATCGTCGAGGCCTCCGAGATCTCTAAGCTCCGCTCTGAGGGCCACCTAGAGCTCAACCTCCTCGGGGCGAATAATGTCCTGTCACGTGCCCCACTGACTCGCTTCTATAGCCTCAAGGAGGTCTACGACCAAGCCTTTGACCATGCCGAGGCGAAGGGACTTCGCCGAGAGGAGCTCCAGAAGATGGACGTCTCCTCCTACCTCGAGCCTAATATTCGCTATGACAAGGACTACACCGATAAGCTCCTAGCCGATGCCCTCTCCGGGCTCTCCACCTCCACAGGTATGGTGCAGCAGGGCGAGCGTATCATCGACAAGGGCGAGATCGTCACTCCCTATATATACAATGTGCTCCGCTCGCTACGCATGGAGCAGATCCATCGTGCAGGTGGGGAGACGCAGTCTGTACTCAACCTCGGGCTCTTCCTCTACGTAGCACTCCTCTTTGCCATTCTCGGGGTGTACCTCATGCTCTTCAATAGAGCTCTGTGCGTGCAGGGGCGCAATATCCTCCTGCTCTTCTCCATCATGCTCGCCTTCATCGCACTGACGGAGCTACAGGTCAGCAGTGAGTGGTATCCGCTGGAGGTGATCCCGTATGTGATGCTGGTGCTACTGCTGCGCATCTTCTTCGATAGCCATCTGGCTCTGACGAGTTACCTCGTGACGATCTTGGTCGCAGCGTATTTCGTGCCCGAGCCTTTGCCGTTCCTCTTTGTCCAGCTCGTTGTAGGCTTCGTGGCGGTCTTTACGCTCCAGAGTCTGAACTCTCGTGGTCAGCTGATCCGTGCGGCCTTCGCTGTCTACACGGCCTATATAGGCTCGTCGATGATCATCGAGTGGATACGAGAGGGGCAGATCCTCCCCTCGTACTGGATCTCCCTGCTCTTCTATGGGGTGAACCTGATCTTCCTCATGTTCACCTACATCTTAGCCTTTATTGTGGAGAAGCTCTTTGGCTATGTCTCCAATGTTCGCTTGGTGGAGCTTAGTGATATGGCTACTCCTCTGCTCAAGGAGCTCTCTGAGGTAGCCCCGGGTACCTTCCAGCACTCCTACCAGGTGTCGATCCTCGCTACTGCCGCTGCTACCAGGATCGGTGCGGATCCCCAGCTGATCCGTACGGGTGCGCTCTACCACGACATAGGCAAGATGCTGCACCCCGAGTACTTTACCGAGAATGCGCCTACCAATAGCCCCCATGCCTTCCTGAACTATAAGGAGAGTGCCCGTATCATCATCCAGCATGTGCATGATGGGGTAGCGCTAGCGCAGAAGCACGGCTTGCCCGATCAGGTCATCGAGTTCATCCGTACGCATCATGGGCGCAGTACGACACGCTACTTCTACAATTCTTACTGCAACGAGCATCCAGGGGAGCAGGTCGATCCAGAGCCCTTCACCTACCCAGGCCCCAACCCCTATACAAAGGAGATGGGGATCCTCATGCTCGCCGATAGTGTCGAGGCTGCCAGTCGTAGCCTAAGCCAATACACCGAGGAGGGCATCCGTGCGCTAATCGACAAGATCGTCGATGGGATTGTCTCCGAAGGGCTACTGAACGATACACCGCTGACCTTCCGAGACATTAAGGAGATCAAGAAGGTCTTCTACCTCAAGCTCAAGACGATGTATCACGCTCGTATAGCTTACCCCGACAAGAAGTAAGTCCTCGCCCTCACGATACACTATGTACCGACCTATATTCCTCGTTGGCTTCATGGGCTCTGGGAAGAGTACCATCGGCCGTCGTCTCGCCGAGTGTCTACAGCTACGCTTCATAGATACGGATACGTTCATCGAGACACGCTTTAGGCAGCGTGTCGTCGATATGTTTGCTCGAGAGGGTGAGGAGGTCTTTAGACGCAGGGAGCGTGTCGTCATGCAGGAGCTCATGAGTATGGGCAATACGGTCTTTGCCACTGGGGGAGGTCTGCCCTGTCACCTAGATATGATGGAGCTCCTATGTCAGGCGGGCGAGACGGTCTACTTTCGTTCCTCTCCCGAAGTCTTAGCTGCACGGCTCGAGCTCTGCAAGCGCACTCGTCCGACCATACGAGATAAGAGTGGAGCGGAGCTCCTGGAGTTCACTCAGCGTACCCTTGAGCTGCGTGAGCCGATCTATATGCAGGCTCGGCATATCTTCGATATTGACGAGATCGACTCCCCCGAAGCCGAGGAGGCCTTTGCCCAAAGGCTCTCTCAGCATCCCGGTCTCCTTGTGCAGGAGTAGGGGGCAGGCTCTGCGCTAGGCTCGGATCTAGCCCTCGCTATCGGAGGCTGAGCCTCTGCCGTGAAGCGTAGACCTATGAAAGTGCGCCTTCCCCAGGACTAGCTCCAGCAGGTACTCTCTGCAAACTGTCGTGAAGAGTAGACCTCTGAAAGTGCGCCTTCAGGGGGGCATACAGCTCTTTTTATCCTCGACGGCATAAATGCTAGATATTGGCAGGGCAACTGAAATGCCAAAGTCAATGCAGGCTAACCCTATCCCCGACCACGAGCATGGATCACGTTGCTTTGGCTATTGAGGGCTAACCCAATAGTCGATAACCCCTATTCCTAGGTGTGCAAATAGCAGATGTTGGCTTCTTGGTCGAGAGGCTAAGGCTAATGCAGGTATCGCCCCACGCACGACTATACAAATAGCGGACGCCCCATAATGGCTAGCCATTATGGGGCGTCTCTGCGTGATCCCGACAGGATTCAAACCTGTAACCTTCTGATCCGTAGTCAGATGCTCTATTCAGTTGAGCTACGGAACCCTATGACATCTATCGATGTGCGGTGCGTACGGGACTCGAACCCGTGTTTCCGCCGTGAAAGGGCAGCGTCCTAACCGCTAGACGAACGGTGTGTAATAATAGGGCAGCCGGAATCGAACCGGCAATATTGTTCCATTTTAACAAATACCCCAAATAAATTCATTTACTATTGATTAGGATTAGTAATGACACCATTTGCACCATTAACAGTTACCCAACCATGTTTTTCTCTTGCTTCCGCTTCTTTCATACGGATTAGAGAATCTGTAATAGAGTCTGATTTGATTTTGTTAGCTTTCGCTTCTCCATCAGCTTTGATTACAGCTGCATCAGCGTCAGCTTGTGCTTGAACTTTCTTAGTATCAGCTTCTACTTCTGCTTTTGCTTTTTCTTGTTTAGCAGTGTCAATTTCTTTTTGTTTGACACTTTCGTTTTTAATTGCGTTCTCAATTTCGTCACCAGCATCTTGGTCAGTAATTGTAAATGAAACGAACTCTAAATCGTATGACTGAAACTTCTCTTTCAAAGCTTTATCAATAGCCTCATAGACTTCAGTTCGTTTTGCACCAAGAACATCATAAATGTCATAATTACCCGTAACAGATTCAATCGCTCTTTGCACTGCCGGGGCAATAACATTCTCATTTACATTCTCTAATGTAGTATAGTTAGAGAATACGGTCATAGCTTTTTCCTTATTGACTTTATATTTTACGTCAATATTTGTATTCAGCCATTGTCCGTCCTTAGTCTGAGTTGTAAGCTTTTCCATTGTCTTGGTTTGCACCGAAGTGGACAATGTATAAATCTTATCTACAAATGGCATTTTCAAATGATAACCAGTTTGTAATGAGATCGGAAGAGCGTCGTGTAGGGAAAGAGTGTAGATCTCGGTGGTCGCCGT
>NZ_CAJZFJ010000021.1 GCF_915070105.1 uncultured Porphyromonas sp. | reverse complement strand
TATGCTCCTTGACGACCTTGCCCTCGCACTATGGTGATTTCATGCGTCAGCTCTGTTCTATCTATCTTACACTCCGTATATGACCTTATACAATGCTTTTATGCAAACTCTCTTCAGCATATTATCACATCCTCAGTTATACAAAGACTTTAGTCAAAGATGATTTGGGTAGCTAGCCTATCTATACTATCTTGTCCTACTAGAAGCAACTATTGTCTTCTTATGAACTGGTCTCGCTTGAGATAATTCTCTTTCTGAAGAGCGTAAGTTTGCATGAAAAATAGGCTGATTCAAAGTAAGTTCTCTGACTATTTCTCAAGGGAAAGTAATTTATAACCATACGACCTGTGGCAGTCATTGAGTCTGAATCTACCCCATAGCTGATCTCTTAAATAAAGCTGTTTCGTTTAATGCTTCAGCACCTATTACCATTATCTAAGCAACTCTAGTTTTTTATCTCAGAGGCTCAGTAGTCTCCTAGAGATCGACATTGCGCTTGTGATAGCTGAGATTCTAAATCTTCGAGCATCTTAATATATTCCTTAGCCTTTCGGTTTTTGGGCAAGTCTTTCAAGAAATGAATGATCCGTCCTATAGATATAGCCACCTCTTGAGCATGAGTTATGCTCTTCGCATTTCCCCATAGCAGGTCATAGAGCTTTGGCACATGCTCTACCAAACAATGACACTCGATTAAGCATGTCATCTGATGTAAAGCGTCTAAATCACTGGGATTACGCTGAAGGCGAAAGTGTAGCGATTGAAATAATTCCTCTATCCAAATCACCTCGTCTTCCTCTGACACGTTATGACTCAGATATAGTTCTATCATTCCTTCTCTCATCATTTGGTATTTACTCCCCAAAAAGGAGAAGAACAGATCTTTAGCGCCTGACTTCATTTATTCGTCACTTTGTACACATTGATAAGCCTCCTCTGATTGAACAAATAATTGGGGCTTCGTTTTTAAATTCTTCTTTACTGGGTAGTCTGTCAATATTCCGTACGAATAAGACATCCTCATCCTCTGAGAAAAATATATACCCGCAGCTATACCAGAATAGCAACACCCTCCGCAGTCGTCCAAGGTCGTCTTCATGAGTAATACCTAAGAGTTGGTGCACTACGTCTCGGGACATATAAGGAGATAGCCCCTGCCATTATCCGCCTCCAGATACTACTCTCGGTAGTGGATGGGCACACGCACTTCATGAGGCTTGTACTGCATCAAGTCGTCTACCTTCTTGGAGTAGATCGCCCTAGAATTCATCATACTCAGAGTATCTAAATTTATCCAAGATCCTTAGCGTGTCAGCTTCCCTGATATACCAAACCGTGATGAGGCTATCAGCTTTAATTCTCCAAGTAAACTCTAATATCCATGTATCATGCGCCAAGCGTCGTTCCATAGGGAACTGCTGCTCCACAGGATGGCGAAATTCGTCATGCTTCTCCTGCAAGATGAAGCTATCTCGATAGAGTGGCTGATAAAGGCTATCTAGTTCCATGGGTGCGTAGCTGATTGGAAATACCTGGCGAGGTATTTGTTGCGATTGCTCCCTACTATGAGTTGTGCAAGCGAGGAGGCTCGTCAGCAAGTAGGAAATCAGAAAGAGCTTTGTCTTCATTCTCATAAGTTATACTTCTATTACATCAAACTTCACAGAAGAGAAATTGTGGTTAAGGGGAAGAATAATTACTAGAATACTTGATTCTCTGAATATCGGAAGTATCTCAGCCTCCTTAATGTATCTGCTTCTCTGACATACCATACTGTAATCAAGCTATCAACTTTCTCCCGCCATGTAAACTCCAGGATCCAGGTCTTGTGAGCCATTCGTTGCTCCATGGGGAATAGCCTCTCTGTCGGGTTCCTGAACTCGTCGTGTAACTCCTGCAAAATGAAGCTATCTCGACAGAGTGGCTGATAAAGGCTGTCCAATTCCTTGGGCATATATCTCTGGGGATGAACCCTGGTGGGCGCTCCCGATGTCTGCCCTCGCCTTCCATTAGTGCATGCAAGCAGGCAGGCAGCAAAACCCATAGCATATATAATTCCTCTAAATATATTCATTATCTATATCTACCTTACGTTATTATCAGCCTCCAGATTTAGAACGACATGCCCCGAGACTTTACCCCTTAGGATAAACATTGAGGATATTTCCCCTCCCTAAAAGACGCTCCCAGTAGATCGCTACGGGTCTACTGGGAGCATCCTTAATACTGGGAGGGGCCCTTAGAAGATGAGTGACTGTAGCTGGTAGACCAAGGCTCCTGCTAGATAACCTGCTAGGGCGAGCAGGCTAAAGCGCTTGAGATAATAGCCAAAGCTAATCTTCTCGAGCCCCATGACCGTCACACCCGTAGCCGATCCAATGATCAGCAGGCTACCTCCCGTCACAGCACAGTAGGCAAGGAAGACCCAGAAGGAGCCATTGAGCATAAAGGGCGAGAGTGCACCACTTGCATCTACGGGGAACATCCCCAGAACCGCCGCAACGAGGGCTACATTATCAAGCATCGAGGAGAGAGCCCCGATAATCAGCGCAAGCACCCCTGAGCTGGGAATGAGCTCTGAGACCTTGCCCGAAGCCATCGCCAGCTGTCCTCCTTCGATCAAGGCTGCTACCGACATCAGGATTCCGAGGAAGTAAAAGATGGTCGTCAGGTCAGCATTGTTGAGCTGCTGGGTCATACGCAGGGTAGTGGCTTCACGTAGGCGCTTCTTATGTGCCGAGAACATGAACTCCGTATAAATCCACACCAGGACAAGGCCAAAGATAACCCCCATGAAGGCGGGCACATCGAAGAACGTCTGCCAGATAGGGACGAGCATCAGGGATAGGATACCCAGTAGAAAGACCGTCACACGAGCCCGCAGAGGTAGGATGTCATACAGTTCATCCTCGGGTACATCGGGTAGCTTACGGAGCTGAGCCCCCTTCTTAAAGAGGAAGAAGTGGGCCAGTAGTGTCGGCACCACCAGGCTCACCAGCGCAGGGATGATGAGGTGGAAGATCTGATAGTAGGGTGTGATACGTCCATTATTCCACAAGAGCAGAGTAGTGACGTCACCGATCGGAGACCAAGAGCCCCCCGCATTACAGGCAATGATACACATACAGGCATACTTCATTCGGTCGGTCGTATCGGGAACGAGCTTGCGCAGGACGGCGATGATGACGATCGAGGCTGCGAGGTTATCGAGAAATGCTGAGAATAAGAACGAAGCTAGGGCAACACGCCACAGCAGCTGACGCTTATTCGTCGTCGCCACGATACTAGCAACGGACTTGAAGCCCCCGTAGCTATCGATCGTGCTAACGAGCACCATCGAGCATAGGACGAAGAAGAGTGTCCCGGCTACATCCCCCAGATGCTCATTGAGCTTGAAGGAGAGATAGTCCGACACATCATGCTCCCCAGTCATGAGCTTAGCATGCTCTAGGTACTCCCTAAAGCCCTCCGTGCCGGAGGCTATATCTATATTGATGAGGAGAATAGCCCAGAGTAGCACGCAGGTCAGTAGGGCTGTCGCAGTCTTATTAACCTTAATCTGTTCCTCGAATGCGATCCCGAGGATCCCCAATATGAAGATCACGGGCATCAAATAATACCAAATCATAAGAATAGGTGACTTTTAGTAAGAATAGGTGACTTTTAGTAAGAATAGGTGACTTTTAGTACGTCCTCCCTAGAAATGTACCTCTAGGGAAGTGGAGATATGATAGGCGATGCCCCGAAGATGGATAGCATCCCCTGCCACAGGCTTTAGTTGGATCCCCGAGGGCACATAATCTGTACCGAAGGGGACACGTATACCGAGATGGCGGGTGAATCGCCAGTGAGGGGCAAACTCCAGCCCCACACCTAGAGCCAGCCGAGGCAGAGAGACCGAGCTTAGCTCGTCACTACGTAGCACCCGCTCGTGGTGCTGGTAGCGAAGCGTACCATGCACAGAGAGGTTTATCCCGAGATTATACCACAGAGGCAGGTCACGTCCTACACCTAGATGTAGGCACAGGGACTTAGCCTCTGCGCTGGGGTCTACAGCCGTCGTAGACTGTCGATAGATACGCTGTAGGGCGAGCTGTAGCTCTGCCTGTAGATAGAGAGGCCACCCCTCTGGTGTGTATTCTGCCCCTAGTCCTAGGGATCGACTAGAGGCATACCACTCGGCCTGCCTGCCCGTGTAGAGGGCACTGGCCTCTATCGGGAGATAGAGGAGAAGACCCGTAGAGGGGAAGGCCGCAGCTGGAGAGAGCTGGCGACGGCTACGACCGAAGATACGATCCGCAGCCCAGTAGCCGATATGTGCCGAGAGGATCCCCAGCCCTGCCCCCGTGATCACATCGCCCACCCAGTGACGATTGTTCAGGAGGCGTCCTAGCCCCGTAGCAGATGCCACGGCATAGCCGACTGGACGTATCCAGGGGTAGCGAGAGCCATACTCGATCCCGAGGAGCTCTGCCGAGGTAAAGGCCATAGCCGTATGTCCCGAGGGAAAGGAGTTACGTGAAGACCTATCAGGACGCTCCACCCGAGCTGTATACTTGATCGCAGAGGTGATGGCCAGCATGGAGGCTGAGGCTAGGGCATCAGCGACCACCATCTGCAGGGGATTATCGGTTATCCCCTTCACACCCGCCAGACGAAGTCCCAGCTGGCCAGCCAAAGGGGCGAACTGCAGGTAGTCATCATAGTGATGACGGAAGTGTGGATAATAGGCGAAGCGTAGCTCCCGTACATGCTGGTTATTCAGCGTCTGGAGCAGACCTGCTGCTACTATTGGTGCAGACATCGTAGCCCCATGGAGCAGGAGTCGGTTGATCTCACCCTTGGAGGTCTGTACACTATCCACACCCTGAGACTGAGGCTGGGCATGTAGCACCTGAACCGTCGTAAGGGAGACGCCGAGCAATAGTCTAGATAAGCTCTTCATCATACGCATTAGTCTTGACCGAGTTGTAGTTCGTGCCACTCCTCACCTGCCCCCGAGGTCATATCATGTGTGACGATGAGGAGCGTTGCATCCTGGGGTACGAGCTCTGTGAGCAGGCCCTGGAAGCTCTGTTTGTAGGCTCTATCGAGAAAGCTGAGAGGCTCATCGAGGATCAAGAGCTCGGGCTGAGAGGCTAGGGCTCTAGCCAAGAGGGTACGCTGGAGCTGTCCACCACTGAGTCGTCCTATGGGGTTATCTAGGAGCTCGTGTACCCCGACGGCCTCTACCAGACGGCTCCGCTCCTCTCGGCGAGCCTTAGGGTCTCGCAGAGCCTTAGGGAGTCCAGAGTCGATTACTTCCCAGACACGTATCGGGAAGTGGCGGTCTATTTGGTTGATCTGCGGGAGGTAGCTCATCACCAGGTCGGAGGTCTCCTGCCCTACCCGATCGAAGCAACGAAGGTGCCCCCCACGTAGCGGGATCAGCCTAAGAAGCGTACGCATGAGCGTTGTCTTCCCACAGCCATTAGGCCCCGTGATCGCCCAGCGCTCGCCACGCTGTATGCTCCAGTCGAAGTGCTCTAGGACAAGGGTATCAGAGTAGCCTATGCTGGCATCCTCTAGTCGTAGGATCGTACTCATCGGGTTGATTGGTTGGGTGTCTGCACAGGCTGGGAGAGGGCATTAGCTATCTTTAGGAGCTCACCCTGCCAGTCGCCATCTAGGGGATTGATCTCATAGGTCTCTGCCCCCAGCTCTGAGGCAATACTATGGACTAGCTTGCTCTCGAACTCCTTCTGTACAAAGACCACCTTCACCCCTGCCTCTCTAGCTCTACGTATGATCCGCTCTAGGTGTGCGGGAGAGGGCTCTTTACCGTCCTCCTCTATGACGAGCTGCTCCAGAGACCACTCGCTGGCGAACTCTGAGAGGGAAGGGTGGTAGATCACGAAGCTCCGAGAGGGGAGCTCCTGAAGGCGAGCCCTAAGGGTCTGCTCTAGGCTGTCCAGCTGTCGGCGTAGCTCCGCCTCACCCTCCTCATAGCGGGCTCGGTGTGCACTATCCACAGCAGAGAGCCCACTGAGGATCGTCTGACTCATAGCCCTAAGTCCCCTAAGACTAGTCCAGTAGTGGGGATCATGTACGAGACCATCATGCTGGTGTCCGTGGTCGGCACTCTGTAGAGTGGCATCGAGCCGTAGGAGGGGTAGCTCGGGCTGTAGGGATCGAATACGATCGATCCAGCTTCGCTCGAAGCCCAGATCACCGATATAGAAGTAGCCCCTACTCTGCGACAGCGACTGTATATCCCGAGGAGTGGGTTCATAGTTCTCTGGGTTATTCCCCTTAGGGAGGAGTGTCGTGACTGAGACCAGCTCTCCCCCAATAGCCTGAATAAGCGAGGCTGCGGGAGCGATGGTCGTCGTGACAGCTACACGACCGCTATCCTGCCTCTGCTCGTGGCATGCACCTAGGGCGAAACAAATGACGAAGAGTAAGGCTATATAGAGATACCCCGACCTTAGGCGACCGAGTAGAGGATGGTTCATTTACCGCTTTGATATGAAGTTTGCTTGCTCATCTTGGGGTGCATCTACCCTTCCCCACCCCTTCCTTTGGGATAGGTATTAGGGCAAAATACAACTGCAAAAATAGCTCAACTACCCCAAATGACCCTCCTCCAGCCCTTCTCGCTCACCGAGCGAGGTTGCTTTGACCAGCAGAGATTACCCACGAGGGGGCTCTCTCAACTGTGACTCCCAGCGAGTTGTTCGAGAGATATAGCAGAGCAATTACAGCCCTCCTTATCCTGCAGGTCTTTTAATATCCCCTCGTTTTCTGTTTCCCCCTTCTTCAGCGCAAGGAGGAGCTTACCCACTTCAGTTTGATATATCTTACCGATGAGCTCCCTAAAGTTACGCTTTACAAACTCCTTGGAGGAGTCCCCTTGTGGGAGCTTTACCTCGTAGAAATCATACCTCTCCTTAAAGGCCTCGATGACATCTTTTCTGAACGTGGCACGAAGAGCATAATTGGTACCCCTGCTCGAGCCTCGACTCTGCACATAGGAAGAGAGCACATAGAGGAAGTTGATGCTATAGGTAAGGACTAAGAGCGTATCCCGATCAAATAAACGATTCTTAAAGTGCCAACTTTCGTTTGTACTCTCCTGTTTCAGCCCAACTTCACTATACGATAAGTTTTCATGGCAGTAGGCCCGGATGAAGAAGTTCGGGGTAAGACTATAGCCTTCCGTTACCTCGTCTCGATAGCGTAAGGTTAGATCTGGGTGCTCAATATTATGCTGTATGACGTTCTTGGCATAGGTGAACTGCTTGTAGAGAGACACATCTTTCACCTCATTATCATCCTTGTAGTACTTACTATCCGCAATAAAGTAGATATCACCTCCCTCTATAAGCGACCTATCTCGGTAGATATGGTCGATGATCTTACCATCCTTCTGCCTCTTCAGACCACTTGGCAGGGAGGAATCCCCGATCAAGCAATCGATCATATCCTCAAAGACGTTATTGAAGTTCCGCACGAGTAAGTACTCATTCTGTTCTTTCTTCTGCGCCATATCCTCCGCTCGCTTATAGAAAGCATAAAGTAAGTCCCATAGCTGTACTAGCTCATCAGCGAAGTATTGACCTCGAATCTTACGTAGCCTCCTTGTCCCCTTACCACTCCGTATCAAGTCTGCGATACGATCGGGCCTTTCCGTCTCGTAGTTGAGGTTGCGCGTCACCGGGAAGTGGTAGGTAGCTCCTAGATAGTCTAGTGTTGAATAGAAGAGGCAGATTAGTTCTTCTTCGTAGTTAACGGCCTTTTCCTTAGTCTTGCACTCAAGGTAGTAAGGCTTCTTGTCCCTAAAGACTGGGGAGGTCGATCGGATCGTTTTGATCCAATGTATTCTATTCCGACCACTATGCATAATGGTCGTAATGCGGATGAAGAGGGACTGATGCTCCTTGGCAAAGCGTAGGAGGGCTAGGATATGATCCAGCAAAGTGGATTCCATCTCTCCTCTGCACCCAGTGACACGGGCCAGCGTTTGCTTGGACGTAATCGTATTAAGCTCTTTACGCTCGTTGTAGAGTGCAATTGCTTGGTAGAGCTGTACCGAGATATCAAATAAGGACGTACGAACCTGAGGTGAGATCTGCTTATTCTCCTCCGATAGGGAGCGTAGACTCCGGGGGATATATTGCCCAAAAGCAGACCCCTTCTCCATGAAGACCTTGGGGAGAATAAAAATAGTCTCTGCAGAGGCTACATCATGATAATAGCCTACACAACCTAATTTGACTTCACCGTTTTGTAGCTTAGTTGAGGTTATCCCCCTTGCTTTTAGGATATCTTGGGGGATATCTCTCGGTCCATAATGATAGTCTTCAAAGAGGATTTTCACGACGATAAAGTCCTAAGATGGTTACTCTTCTCCCTCTTCTACAGTTTCTGTAGTACTTTCACCTTCCTCTCCTTTCATCTCTGTACTAGAGTCCAGTGGTTGTTCTGCAGCCCCTGTAGCATCTCCTGTTCCCTCTATGGCATTCACTGTACCAATCTCTGCTCTAGAGTCCTGTGGCTCTTCTGCTGGCTTTGTGCTCCCTCCATTACCAGACACTAAAGACTGATATGGTAAAACACCAAGATAAGCCATTAAACCATTCAGTTTCCGCGTACCTTCCCCTCCATACAGATCATTGAAACTAAATTCTTTTTCATCCTTATCACGGAAGAAATTACCTTGAGTTCCATATTCATCCTTACATACCTCATGCCATAGATAGGACATGACCTTACTCTTGAACTCTTCTTCATTTACCGATCTTGTGATGAAGAAGTTCCCCATTTGCTTATCCTCTGAGCTCGTTATCTCGCGGATCTTCTCATTAACTTTCTTTAAGAAGTCCACCCATAAGTATTTCTTCCCGTCAATAGCTATCTTAAAACTACCTGAAACAGGCTCACTGTACTTAATAGGTACATACATCCAATCCCATCTGCGCTTGAATGCACTATCCATCGGGAAGAGAGATTGGTCTGAGGTGTTCATTGTGGCCATGATATAGAGATTGGGAGGCAGACGTAACTCCCCACCTTTAATCCCCTCATGACCTTGCCCCAACACCGTCTCTAGGTAGTGTACGAGATCTTTATCAGCCTTGATTCCATAGGTTGAACTACCATCGTTCTGACGGTCTAGTAGCTGAAAGAGGTCACCAAATATCTGAGCACAATTCCCTCGGTTGATTTCCTCGATTACAAGGTAGATGGGCTCATTAGCTTGCTTGTTCTTCCAAGCCTGTACGTAAGTATCCGTAAAGGCTTGTGGAGTGAATTCATACTTGATCTCGTTCCCCTCCATGACAGGTTTATAACAACCTACAAAGCTAGCATAGTCGCTATCGGGGTGAAAGATCGTACGGAAGATATTCTCTTTAGCCACATGAGCCTCCCTCAGTTTAACCTTTACCGTATAAGACTTACCAGTACCTGGAGCTCCGAAGTAGATGACCTGATGAGAATGGATAGAGGACTGGACTTGAGTACTCTCTATGGGAGCATCTGTCAAGTCCAAAGATTTGAGGTAATCAGAATAATACCGCAGGGCATTCCGCTGATTGTGATTCTTGTCCAAGGAACAATACTCGGAATCCCCTTTAAGTTGTGTGATAATAGCGTCTAACTCTGACGGCTCTGATATATCGTATATATCAAAGGTATCAAAGCCTTTTAATGTAGCTAGCGTTCTATTCGTTAAAGCGAAACTCGAGTAGCAGGCACAGGTATTCTCACTGAGTTTGGGGTCCTCTCTACTTTTAAGGAATTCTTTGTATCCTTTCTTTAGTGCATTCTTATCCATGTGCTTTGAGTGGTTATTATGATATGAATATGATAGTTATCTCAGGGATGGGAAGCTAAACACCTTATACCTGATATTCATCTTGTACAACTTGTTGTAAAAGCGACCTCTCCTCTCAAATTACCTAGGCGAAGGTATAGTTTTCTGAATGGATACCAAAAACTCATCCTTAGGTACTCTGTATCAAGCATTAGGAGAGGGAAAAAGTGAGTATACTGAGAAGGCTGATGCGAACATATAATGAACGCCCTCGTCACCTATGTAAGGTGACGAGGGCGTTCATACTGAGTCCGCTCTTGCGATCATTACGTGTCCGCTAATAGGGGTCTCGGAATGCACACAAAACCTTGTCTACAAGGATCTTTGTGCCCTCTACTTTTGAGGATGGGGATAGCCCCGCCTTGGGGGAGTAAAGACACGGGCGAGAAGGCTGACCAGCCTTCTCGCCCGTGGAGCTATTGGAGTTGTGCCTGAGTCTTAGCGATACTCGCGCCAGCTCTTGATCTGGAGCCCCTCCAGCGGAAGGGTACAGAAGGATGTGATGAAGGCCGAGGCTAGACGAGCATTCGTGAGCAAGGGGATATTGAGGTCAATGGCCGCACGACGTAGGCGATAGCCGTTGGTCAGTTCGCCTGCGGTGAGGTTCTTGTTGATATTGACGACCATATCGATCTTCTTCTCGTGCAGGAGGTCAAGAGCCTGAGGGTGCCGCCCCTCATCCGTAGGCCAAAAGACCAGCGTGGAGGGAATACCATTCTCAGCGAGCATGTCGTGCGTCCCCTGCGTGGCATAGAGCGTATAGCCCCGCTCGTGGAGGAGGTGCGCAGCATCAAGCATATCTACCTTCTGCTTATAGCCCCCAGTAGAGAGGAGGACAGAACGCTCGGGGATACGATAGCCTACGGAGAGCATAGACTTGAGGATGGCCTCGTTCGTATCATCGCCTAGGCAGCCCACCTCGCCGGTGCTCATCATGTCCACACCGAGGACGGGGTCAGCCTTCTGCAGACGAGCGAAGGAGAACTGCGAGGCCTTGATCCCCACATAGTCTAGGTCGAAGGCACTCTTATTTGGCTTCTCGACGTGCTGTCCGAGCATGATGCGGGTAGCTAGCTCGATGAAGTTAATCTTCAGTACCTTGCTCACGAAGGGGAAGCTGCGAGAGGCTCTGAGGTTACACTCGATGACCTTGATCTCATTGCCCTTGGCGAGGAACTGGATGTTGAAGGGGCCCGATATATGCAGAGCCTCTGCGATCTGACGACTGATGCGCTTGATACGGCGAACGGTCTCCACATAGAGCTTCTGCCCAGGGAACTGGATCGTCGCATCACCCGAGTGGACACCAGCGAACTCGATATGCTCACTGATCGCATAGGCGATGATCTCGCCACGCTGTGCGACGGCATCGATCTCTACCTCCTTGGCGTGCTCGATGAATTGGCTCACGACGACAGGGTGCTCCTTAGAGACCTCGGCAGCGAGCTCGAGGAAGCGATAGAGTTCCTCGGCATTGGAGCAGACGTTCATAGCAGCGCCTGATAGGACGTAGCTAGGACGGACGAGTACGGGGAAGCCAACCTCCTCGATGAAGCTATCTATATCAGACAGCGAGGTAAGCTCTCTCCAACGGGGCTGGTCGATGCCGAGGCGGTCGAGCATAGCGGAGAACTTATGCCTATCCTCCGCATTGTCGATGTCCTCTGCCTGCGTCCCGAGGATTGGGATCTGCTGCGCATGGAGCTTGAGGGCGAGGTTATTCGGTATCTGTCCGCCCGTAGAGAGGATGACCCCACGTGGAGCCTCTAGGTCGAGGATGTCTAGGACACGCTCTAGGGTCAGCTCATCGAAGTAGAGACGATCGGTGATATCGTAGTCCGTGCTGACGGTCTCGGGGTTGTAGTTGATCATCACCGAGCGTAGCCCCTGCTCTCGGATGGTCTGTAGGGCATTCACCCCACACCAGTCGAACTCTACCGAGCTACCGATACGATATGCCCCCGATCCTAGGACGACGACAGAGCGACCATCGGCTTCGTAGGAGATGTCGTTGGCCGTACCGCTGTAGGTCAGATAGAGGTAGTTCGTCTCAGCTGGATATTCGGCAGCGAGGGTGTCGATCTGCTTGACTACGGGGAGGATGCCGAGCTTCTTACGCAGGGAGCGTACCTCTAGGGCCTGCTCGTCACGAGCTCGCTCACCGTGCTTGTTTAGGACAAAGCGTGCGATCTGGAAGTCTGAGAAGCCCTGACGCTTGGCATGTAGGAGGAGTTCCTTCGACAGGTCTGCTATGGCGTCCGTCTCTGCTAGGCGGAGAGAAGTACGGACGATGCTCTGTAGCTTATCGAGGAACCAGCGGTCGATCTTGGTCAGCTGGTGCACCTGCTCTACTGTGTAGCCAGAGCGTAGCGCCTGGCTGATTGCAAAGATACGTGTGTCGGTAGGTGCACTCAGAGCACGGTCTAGCTCGGAGCTAGCTATCTCCTTGGTGCTATTGCTGACGAAGCCATGCATCCCCTGGCCGATCATACGTAGCCCCTTCTGGATAGCTTCCTCAAAGGTACGCCCGATAGCCATTACTTCGCCCACAGACTTCATGCTACTACCTAGCTCACGAGACACCCCATGGAACTTACCTAGGTCCCAACGAGGGATCTTACAGACGACATAGTCCAGTGCTGGCTCAAAGAAAGCAGGGGTCGTACGCGTGACCGAGTTCTTCAGCTCAAAGAGGCCATAGCCGAGCCCTAGCTTAGCAGCTACGAAGGCCAGTGGGTAGCCCGTAGCCTTGGAGGCTAGCGCAGAGGAGCGAGATAGACGGGCATTGACCTCGATCACTCGGTAATCTTCGCTGTCGGGGTCTAGAGCATACTGGACATTACACTCCCCGACGATCCCGATGTGGCGGACGATGCGGATAGCGATCTCACGGAGCTTGTGGTACTCATTATTGGTTAGGGTCTGCGAGGGAGCGACGACGATACTCTCCCCGGTGTGGATACCGAGGGGGTCGAAGTTCTCCATATTACAGACCGTGATGCAGTTATCATAGCAGTCACGCACGACCTCGTACTCGACTTCCTTCCACCCCTTGAGGCTCTTCTCTACGAGTACCTGAGGGGAGAAGGCAAAGGCCTTGCTACACAGCTCATCCAGCTCCTGCTCGTTGTCACAGAAGCCACTCCCGAGCCCTCCTAGGGCATAGGCAGCACGGATAATCACAGGGTAGCCTAGAGAAGAGGCTGCATGGCGGGCATCCTCGACACACTCCACAGCGTGGCTCTGGATCGTCTTGACATTGATCTCGTCAAGCTTGCGGGCGAAGAGGTCACGATCCTCGGTATTCATAATCGCCTCTACTGGGGTACCAAGCACCTCTACACCGAAGCGGTCTAGGACACCACTCTGATGGAGAGCCACCCCACAGTTAAGCGCCGTCTGCCCACCGAAGGCAAGGAGGATCCCCTGTGGACGCTCCTTCTCAATCACCTTCTCGATAAAGAAGGGAGTGACGGGGAGGAAGTAGATCTCATCGGCTATCCCCTCGGAGGTCTGTACGGTCGCGATATTGGGGTTCACGAGGACGGTGTGTATCCCCTCCTCTCGTAGAGCCTTCAGCGCCTGCGAGCCTGAGTAGTCAAACTCCCCAGCTTCTCCTATCTTCAGAGCTCCTGATCCGAGGAGCAGCACCTTCTGTATCTTGTTCTTGTCGATCATCGTCTATCTATATTTAGGGGATTAGAGGAGGCTTAGGAATTCGTCAAAGATGAAGACCGTATCGGTAGGCCCACTGCAAGCCTCGGGGTGGAACTGAGCAGAGAAGAAGGGTAGCGTCTCGTGGCAGATCCCTTCGTTCGTACCATCATTGAGGTTGACGTACTTCTCTCTCCAGCCTTCGCCAAGCGTGGAGGTATCGACAGCGTAGCCGTGGTTTTGGCTGGTGATGTAGCATCGGGTCGTACTGACCTCCCGTACGGGCTGGTTATGGCTACGATGCCCATACTTCATCTTGGTGATTCGAGCCCCAGCAGCTGCTGCTAGGAGCTGGTTCCCCATGCAGATACCGCAGATAGGCTTCTTCCTCTCGAAGGCACGGCGGATATGCTCCACCGTCACCTGACACATATTGGGGTCGCCAGGGCCGTTGGAGATGAAGAGACCATCGAAGTCTATTTGGTTGAAGTCATAGTCCCAGGGGACCCGGTAGAGTGTGACCTCGGGACGAATGAGGTTGCGCACGATGTTGTTCTTCGCTCCACAGTCCACGAGTACCACTTTCTTCGGTCCATTGCCGTAGATCGTGACCTCCTTGGGGGAGGCTTCCGCTACTAGGTTGCGCATATTGGGGTCTTCGAAGGGAATGTCTTCGGCTCCCTCTAGGAGGATCTTACCTCGCATCGAGCCTTTCTCCCGCAGTGTCTTGGCGAGCTCACGGGTGTCGATACCAGTGAGTCCGAAAACCTTCTCCTGGCAGAGCCAGTGAGCGAGTGAGCCCTCTGCATTCCAGTGGCTGTGCTCCTCTGAGTAGTCCGAGACCACGATCCCTAGGGGATGGATCCGATCGCTCTCTCTGTAGAGTGCGATCCCGTGAGCATCCCGCTCCGAGGAGGGTACCCCATAGTTCCCCACAAGGGGATAGGTCATCACGAGGATCTGACCCCTATAGCTGGGGTCGGTGAAGCTCTCTGTGTAGCCAGTCATGGCGGTAGTGAAGACCACTTCCCCAGCTACTGAGGCTTCGTAGCCGAAGGAATATCCCTCGAATCGGCTACCATCATCTAGGAGCAGTGTCGCACGCTTGTACTCTTGCATTGGGCTTTATCTATATGTAAGGTGATGAAGATCGGTCAGCGAAGGTATTATAAAGAGAAAAGCCGTCTACCAAGCAGAGCTTGACATACGGCTTTCTATATCTTTGGTTGCTCCCGAGGAGCAGAGACCTCAGTGTCATTGATACGCTTGTGAGTGACCTTAAGTAGGACTTCTTTGCCCTACCTCACGCACAAAGGTAACAAAAATTCACTAACGCTACATTCTATCAGGCATCTCGATCCCCAGTAGATCAAACGCAGAGGCGATCGTACGAGCCACCACAGAGGAGAGGGCTAGGCGGAACGAACGCAGTGAGGCATCCGGCTCATGGAGCATAGAGTGGTCGTGGTAGAACTGGTTGTACTCCTTCACCAGATCATAGACGTAGCTCGCTATGACGGCTGGGCTAAAGGTACGTCCAGCCTCCTGCACCACCTCGGGGTAGTCCGTGATCTTGGAGATCAAGGAGATCTCCTTAGCGGAGAGAGCAAGATCTGTAGGCAAAACCTCTGGGATAGCCCCTAGTCCCTTCTCCTCGGCTCTACGAATCACGCTGCAGATACGAGCATAGGTGTACTGGATGAATGAGCCCGTATTGCCGTTGAAGTCGATACTTTCCTCGGGATTGAAGACCATATTCTTCCTAGGGTCTACCTTTAGGATAAAGTACTTGAGCGAACCGAGCCCGACACGGCGAGCTACCTCCTGAGCCTCTTCGGGGGACATATCACTGGCCTTACCCTGCTCATGAGCAATGGTGAGCGCCGTCTGAGTCATCTCGTCCATCAGGTCATCGGCATCCACGACTGTACCCTCACGGCTCTTCATCTTGCCATTGGGTAGCTCTACCATCCCATAGCTAAAGTGTACAAGCCCCTTGCCGAAGGCATAGCCTAGGCGGTCAAGAAGTAGGGAGAGCACTTTGAAATGATACTCCTGCTCGTTACCCACGACATAGACCATCTTATCGATGGGATACTTGTCAAAGCGCATCTTCGCTGTACCAATATCCTGCGTGATGTAGACGGAGGTGCCATCAGAGCGAAGGAGGATCTTCCTATCCAGACCTTCGCTGGTGAAGTCCGCCCAAACGGAACCATCAGGGTCCTGTACGAAGAGCCCTTCGTTGAGTCCACGGAGTACCTCTTCCTTGCCTAGGAGATAGGTCTGAGACTCATAGTAGATCTCGTCAAAGCTCACCCCTAGACGGCGGTACGTCTCATCGAAGCCAGCGTAGACCCATGAGTTCATCATGCGCCAGAGGTTCACCACCTCCTCATCGCCTTCTTCCCAGCGACGGAGCAGGGCACGTGCCTCGGCCATGAGGGGGGAGGCAGCCTCGGCTTCCTCCTGGCTCTTGCCATCGGAGATGAGGGCAGCTACCTCAGCCTTGTAGTGCTTGTCGAAGAGCACATAGAAGTCCCCGATCAGATGGTCTCCCTTCTTACCCGTACTCTCTGGAGTGGCGCCATTGCCCCAACGCATCCACGCAAGCATCGACTTACAGATATGGATACCTCGGTCATTGACAATATTGGTCTTGAAGACCTTGTTCCCCGTAGCCTCTAGGATCTTGGCGATACTATAGCCGAGGAGGTTATTGCGGATATGGCCTAGGTGGAGCGGCTTATTGGTGTTAGGCGATGAATACTCTACCATGACAAAGGGCGCATCAGCACCTGCCTGGACATGCCCATAGTGCTCCTCATGGCGAATGCTATTCAGCTCCTCAAGCCAAGCGGAGGGGGCAATCGTAAGGTTCAGAAAGCCCTTGACGACCTGCACCGAGCTCACCAGTGGCGAGTGCTCCAGCAGATAGCTCCCGAGCTCCTGTGCTGTTGCCTCTGGGCTCTTTCGTGAGATCTTCAGTAGGGGAAAGGTAACAAGTGTCCACTGCCCCTCGAACTCGCTACGTGTCCGCTGTAGCTGAAGCTGTGTGGCACTGACCTGCTGTCCGTAGAGGGCTTCTACAGCCTCCATCGCAGACTGCTGTAGGGATTGTATGATCGACATACTCGTTCTATGCTTTATTTATTCTGCTTATAATCAACCTTGGGAGGGACAAAGGTACACTTTCTAGGGGGGATAGCTCCCTACCCTACTCTTCCTCCCTATCCCTCTCTTCTCCAAGAGGGCTACTTAGGCGAAGGTGCAGGACCAGCTTGGTCTCTGCTGATAGGGCATACCGACGATCGGGGACGTGCCCAATGAGCCAAAGGATCTGATCCCCTCGGACGAGAAGCAGTGCCTCTGCCCGATCTCGGTGGCTATATTTGCCATCGATGAAGATACGGCGGAGGAGCTTGCGCCCCTTCATGCCATAGGGATAGAGGGCATCCCCCTCCTCACGTCTGCGGATCAAGAGCTCTGTCACCCCCAATGCCTCGTAGTCATAGAGAGCTTCATTAGGGGGCAGAGGAAGGAGGCTACGATGATTCTCGGGACTAGGATAGACTCCCCACCTGAGTACAGAGCCCGAGGGAAGGGTTATCACTCCCCCCTCGGCTATATCAATCGTCTCTTGATAGGCTACGATCTCCTCGTCTCGTGGGCTCAGCTCCAGATACTCACTTCCCCGCACCAGGGTATACCCATCGCTGTGAAAGGTAGCTCCTGCAGTTCCCTCTCTTAGCTGCGAGTGGATCTGTAGGACGAGCTCCCGAGAGAAGCCATAGGGGTGAAGGAGTTCGTAGAGTAGCGTCTGTGGAGCCGAGGAGCCGAGGATACCCGGCACACTGATCTGTCCT
The DNA here is from genome assembly GCF_915070105.1 of uncultured Porphyromonas sp. Lineage (GTDB taxonomy): Bacteria > Bacteroidota > Bacteroidia > Bacteroidales > Porphyromonadaceae > Porphyromonas. The sequence goes on along the minus strand of NZ_CAJZFJ010000021.1, from coordinate 15,842 downwards.
CGCTCTGTGAGGAGCTCCCACCGAAGCTCCTCTACCCGCTCTAGGTAAAGCGTCTCCACCCCACGGAGATTCTCTAGAGTACGCTCGGCAGCTCTACGGAAGGAAGGGTTGAGCTCCTCCAGCAAAGGGATTAAGCGGTGGCGAATGAGATTACGCCGATAGCGTAGGTCTGCGTTGGAGCTATCCTCGCAGTAAGGCTGACCAAGAGAGCGGAGATAGTCGAGGACTAGTGCCCTCGGGCAGTCCATCAGGGGACGAATAACCCCATCCGTATCCCTGCGGTAAGGCATACCACTCACGCCCCTTATACCTGTCCCCATCGAGAGGTTCAGCAGGAGGGTCTCTATCTGGTCATCCGCATTATGAGCTACGGCAGTGACCGTAGGCACATTCGCCTGATCCCTCAGGACGGCAAACCAACGATAGCGGAGCTCCCTCGCCCCCATCTCCACAGAGACTCCTGGGTGGGCCGCTACATAGGCTCGGGTGTCAAAGTGCTGGACGAGATAGGGAAGGCCGTGCTGCTCTGCTAGGCTACGGACAAAAGCCTCATCCCCATCACTCTCCTCGCCCCTCAGGGCGAAATCGCAGTGCAGGAGCCGTAGATGCGCTCCATAGCCTAAAGCTAAAAGAGCCATCAGTAGGGCTACAGAGTCTGCGCCCCCACTGATGGCAAGATGTATCTGCTCCCTCCCGGTGGGTAGGAGCTGGTGAGACCGTATCGTCTCCGAGACCCGCACGAGGAGCGGATGAGGCATAGGCCTACTGGTGCTCGTGAGCCTCCTCGATGAGCTCGGGATCGACGAGGATACGTCCGCAGTATTCGCAGACAATGATCTTCTTGTGGAGCTTCAGGTCTACCTGACGCTGGGGAGGAATCTTATTGAAGCAACCTCCGCAGGCATCACGGTCAATGGGCACTACGGCTAGACCATTGCGAGCCCCCTCACGGATACGGCGAAAGGCATGTAGGAGACGCTCCTCGATCCCCTCCTCTAGGCGGATGGCATCAGCACGTAGAGCTTCTTCCTCTTGCTTCGTCTCGTTCTTGATACGAGCTAGTTCTTCCTGCTTGGACTGTAGGTCGATCTTGCGCTCAGCTATCGTCTCCTTAAGGGCGGAGATACGCTCGCTACGCTGCTGGATGTCAGCATTGCCCTCGTTGATACGCTTCTGGGAAAGCTCGATCTCGAGTCCCTGGAACTCGATCTCCTTGGAGAGGTTATCGTACTCGCGGTTATTCTTGACATTGTCGAGCTGTACCTTGTACTTCTCGATCTTCTCCTCCGAGGTCACGATACGAGCCTTCTCGGTGGCGATGGCTTGCTTCTGTCGCTTGTTGTCCTCCTCGAGATGCTTTAGACGTGTCTCCATCCCTGCGATCTCATCCTCGAGATCCTGCACTTCTAGTGGGAGTTCGCCACGCAGGGTCTTGATATGATCGATCTTGGTAAAGGTCTCCTGCAGACGGCTCAGTGCGATGAGCTTATCTGCGACACTTCCTTCGCGGGAGCTGACAGCAGGATCAGCGACGGGCTGCTCGACGACCTCCTCGGTCTGGACGACGGGAGCCTCAGCCTTCTTTGCGGTCTTCTTCGCTGCCGTTGTAGTCTTCTTCGTTGTTTCTTTCGCCATTATAAATGCTCTATAGCGCTATTATAGGATTGGAGTCTAACTCGCTTTGATAGACCGCAAAGTTAGCTATTTTCGCTGAAATGATTTCCGCCAGTAACCGTGAGGCTATCTTTTCGCTCTCGTAGTGACCGACAGTGACGAGGACGGGACTCCCTTCGCAGTCAAAGTAGTCATTATACTTCGCTTCTCCCGTGATGAAGATGTCAGCGCCTAGTGCCCGAGCCTTCCTCCAGAGGAATGCCCCAGCTCCCCCGCATAGGGCGACTCGGCTTACGGTCTCCTTCTTCGTAACACTATAGCGTAGCTGTCGTGTCTCGAAGTAGCTCTCTACCTCAGAGAGGAAGGTCGTCAAGGGGAGAGGCTCTGGGAGATCCCCGATGATACCGCTACCAGTAGTCCGATCCTGATTCCGCAGAGCTACAAAGCTATAAGCGGGGGTCTCGTAGGGATGGGAGCGAAGGAGAGCCTCCTCCACTCGCCCCTCGAGGTAGGCTGGTAAGACGACGCTCAGCCGATCCTCTGGCTCTCGATGCAGGGTACCCACCTGCCCTACAAAGGGCTGTGCACCATCGAGCGCACGGAACGTTCCCTCGCCCTGAGAGCGGTAGCTGCAGCTATCGTAAGCTCCTAGACGGCCTGCCCCTGCCTCCCAGAGAGCAGCTGAGACAGCCTCGGTATGGGCTCTGGGGACAAAGGTCACCAGCTCCACGAGCAGGTTCGGCGAAGGCTCTAGTACCCGCACTCGCTGGAGACCGAGGTCACGAGCCAGCAGGTAGTTCAGTCCCTCAGGGGCATTGTCCGCCGAAGTGTGTGCGGCATAGATACTGATCCCATGCTGGAGGGCTAGGCGCACACACCGCTCGATATAGCTCGAGGTGCCGATACGCTTAAGTCCCTTAAATAGGAGGGGGTGATGGGCGATGATGACATTTGCTCCTCGCTCGATAGCCTCTCTGATGACATCTTCGGTGACATCCACGCAGCAGAGGACACCCGTAGCCACTGCCGATGGATCCCCGACCTGAAGGCCACAGTTGTCATAGCTCTCTTGCAGTGCCGAAGGGATCTTCGCCTCTAGGGCATCCCACACCTCATGTACTCGTATCATAATCTGCAGTTTCTAGTCCGTCTTTGATTTCACCCCCAAAGGTAGCTAATTTTCCCTCGTACCTCCAGCTCCTTTGCCTCCCCCTCAACGCCCGCCACAGCCCCCTCTTGCTCCCCTCGAAGGATCGCCCTCACTACCTCTCCACAGGTATCCCCACTATCTCGGGGCAGACAGTAGAAAGGCATCCGAGGAAGCATGCTCGATAGGCTCGGGAGAGAAAAAGCACCCCCGAGACTTAGCCTACGTGCAAGCTAAGCCTCGGGGGGAAGCGAAAAGTAATGGGAGGGGGCTGTGCTACCGACTAGGAGGTAGCTTCGCTGGAGGAGGGAGGTTGCTCGGCCTTGCGCTTGCGCCGACGGGAGCGTAGCCCCGTGACGAGGACAATGATCGAGGCTAGGCCAAGGATGAAGATAAAGAGGTCCGTTCCCCACTTACCCAAGAAGGGCTTGTAGAGGCGACCTGCATGGAGCTCCAGCGCAGCCTGCCAGAGAGAATAAGGCATAGCATTCAGTTCGCTAGGCTGGGGAGTGAAGGCCGTCTGCTGGGCTCTGTCCTCACCCTTATCCGTACGCCTTACCGCACCCTTGTCGTAGAGGAAGACGAGATCATGCTCGGCATCCTCCCCTGCGACGAGCCCAGAGACAGCGTAGGTACCTACGGGTCGCCCCATCTTCACCTCACGGATCACCTCGTGGGTGAAGTAATTGCGGACGGCATCAGGATGTCCGGGGCGCACCTCGAAGAGTCCCGTAAATGATCCCATGAGCCAAGAGCCGTCAGGTCGCTGGGCAAAGGCATTGATCCCCATCGGACTGATCTGTGGCTGGTAGATCCACTTCTCGGGCTTGGCAGTGAGGGAAGAGAGGGTGAAGAAGCCTTCACTCGTAGAGAGCAGCCACGAGCCGTTCACCTCGTCATATCGGATGGCTCTAAGGCGATCAAACCAAGGATTATCGCTATAGAGTGGGCTGAAGCTATTGGGGCGAGCCTCCGTGAAGATGAGGGGAAGCATCATAGGAGGACGTAGTAGCCAGCCCGTGGCGAAGACGAAGAGCACGACGTAGAAGAGCTTAGTGCCTAGCCTCTTATGTAGCTTGAAATGGAAGGAGAGCTTACGCGAGAGACGTTGCTTGGCCTCAGAGGCCTTCTTCGTGCCTCGCTTGTTCTTCTTCCCCATCAGCCTATGACTATACAGAGAGTAGAAGATCCCCGTCAGACACAGCACCATCACCAGCAGACCGATGAAGTCCACTATGAGGCGACCTGCTAGACCGAAGTACTCTCCACTATGTAGTGCCCATACGATCTGGAAGAGCAGAATGCGCCCAGTATATCCATCGGGCTTGCCCAGCTCGTAGGTCGTCCATTCGGGGCTAGATAGGGAGCGTGTATAGAGGAGTGAACGGCTCAGGAGCAGTACACTATCCCCACGGATCTGCAGGTCAGCTAGGCGCCCTTGTACGGAGGAGGGCATAGGCTGCTGCTCCCATCGCTCCCCCGAGCTATGGAGCCTATAGAGGCGATACTGCGAGGCTACCCAGATCCGCCCCTCTCGGTCTCGTGCCATCGACATGATCTTAGCTTCGTCCCCACCCTTGACGAAGCCCTCATCGAGGAGTACCGCAGGTGCCGACAGAGCACTATCGGTACGCCAGACCCCGACCCCACCATAGATATAGGCAAGGCTATCAGAGCGCAAGACCCCTCGGACAGCACCATTATTCCAGTGGTCGAAGCGGTAGCCCTTCGGGAGCAGAGCACGGGGGACATCCACCTGTTGCAACAGGTCACGATGATTGAGGATAACCCCAGAGAGGGAGGCTAGGAAGAGGAGGAAACAAAGGGGGATGCCTAGGTACTTGTGTAGCTTCTTAGCTCGGATCATAGGCTCTTAGCTTGTTGTACACAGGGTTGGCATACATCGTTAGAAGTGCCTTACGGAGGAAAGGCTCATCGGGGGCAAGGCCTTCGGGCAAACGTATGAGCGCAATACGGGTATCGATGTAGCGAAGAGCCTCGGCACGTTCGTCGGGCGTATAGTGCTGGCTGAGGGAGGTCTCGCCCCGTAGCTCATCGGCAGCTACATAGTTGATTGGATAGAGGGCATAGCCCCGATGGATCTCCCGATCCAGTACAGCCGCTAGGCTGGCATAACGGGCTTGATCCCCCTCAGGCAAGTCTATCCCCACGAGGAGCTCTGAGAGGGGTCGCCCGATGTGGAAGGAGACACGTCCCTTCCAGCCAAAGACTCCCGTCTTCATATTTATGCCATCATCCTCGGGGCTCTTCTTGAAGCCCTCGACATCCCGCTTGAGCTGCATCTCCTGCGCCTTGAGATAGTCACAGGGGTCATACTCATAGCTGCAGGTCACGGGGACGATATTCAGGGGCGTAAGTGCAGCTACCGCCTCTCGCTGTCCCGAGCCTAGACTGAGCATCTTCAGCAGAGCAGGCTGTGTCTCATCGGAGGAGTCCTTGGCACGTCCTTCACGCTGTGCGATCCACAGGCTCTTCCCTTCGCCCACTGCCTCGTGCATGTATTCGGAGAGGAGCTTGGCAGCGAGTAGAACCTCCCGACCCTGGAGGTTACGACGCACGAGGAAGCTACCATTGAGCTTGACGAGGGTCTCTACCCAAGGATAGATCATGAGGTTATCCCCGATAGCGATCTCGGGGAAGTGCGCCCCAGCATCGACGAGGAGTACGTTGAGGAAGGCCGAGTCGAGGATGATATCTCTATGGTTGGAGATATAGGTGTAGGCACCAGCCTGCGAGATATGCTCCGTGCCGGTGAGCTCGACAGAGCGACAGCAGTGCTCCATGATGTGCTTGACCCAATGGTAGCTAACCCGACTCTTGAAGTCCTCGACACTGTGGCAGGTCTTGAGCACCGCCATCAGTTCGTCCCAGCTAGCACTTAGCCCGAGTCCCTCGTAGACCTCACGTAGGGGAGCTAGCGAGGTGATCTGAGCGATAGCAGTAGGTACCTCCTCTGGGGTCAGGGGGCGAATGCTCTTATACTTATCGGTATCCATAGTGATCGTAGTAATTAAGCCTGAGGTAGGCGTTCACGAATAATAGAGGTGAGCACCTGGGGCATGGTGAGCCCAGCAGCTGCTACCTGCTGAGGGATGAAGCTCGTAGGCGTCATACCTGGGGTCGTATTGACCTCCAGAAGCGTGGGTAGGCCATCTGCCTCGATGATATAGTCTACACGTATGATCCCCCGAGCATCTATGTGGCGGTAGATCTCCGAGGTCAGCTGCTGGATGAGCGTCGTAGCTTCGGGGGATATGCGTGCGGGGGTAATCTCCTCGACTGCGCCGTTGTACTTGGCATCGAAGTCAAAGAAAGCCCCCTTGGGGACAACCTCCGTCACGGGCAGAGGATGAAAGGCTCCCCCAGCCTCATAGCACCCGCAGGTGACCTCCACGCCAGCGATGAACCGCTCGAGGAGTACTTCGTCACACTCGGTGAAGGCCTCACGGATAGCCCGCTCCAGCTCTGCCTCTGTATCCACCCGAGAGGTAGCCACACTCGACCCTCCCGCATTGGGCTTGGCGAAGAGAGGGAGCCCAAGACGCTCCACGAGCTCATGCGACGAGGGCTGTGGCATATCCTGGCGCAGACGTACCGAGTCCGCTACCCGCAGATGAGGGAAGGAGGCGAGGTAACGATTGCAGTGATACTTACTGAAGGTCAGCGCCTCGGTCAGTACGCCCCCCGTATTGTAGGGCACACCGACTAGATCAAGGTAGCCCTGCAGAAGCCCATTCTCCCCAGGGGTACCGTGCACCGTGATGAAGGCATAATCAAAGCGTATCTGCCCCGTAGGACTGAGGAAGCTAAAGTCGTCCTTATTCACTGGGATAGGCTCGCTCCCCTCCCCTAGGTGGACGAACCAGCCCTCTCGCTCCACAACGACTAAGTAAGGAGAGAAAGCACTGCGATCGATCCAAGAGAGGATACCAGAAGCACTGCGTAGAGATACGGAATATTCACCCGAATATCCTCCTGCTACGACAGCTATGTTGGGTAAGTTCATACTAGAATTGCTATAAGAAATGTCATCGGAGACTATCCGATTCAGGAACAAATGTACCCCTTTTCCCCGGTAACTACCCCATACGAGGACTCGAGCAGGGCACAAAGGGCTCACTCCCCCAGTGTGCCGTCACCCGCCCAACCAGAGCGCACCCAGCTCATCATCCGCTCTATGGGACGATTGCCCTAAGGCTCTCGGCAAGCGTGAGGGGCGGGCGTAGGTAGAAGGGGGCAAACATACTCCCCAAGGAGAGGAGAGGGCAGGCGCACGATCGCCTCTATCATGCCCCCTTGGGGTACTTTGAGAGAAACTATTCCCGTCGAGGGAGCCTCAGCTATCCCTGACTGCAGCGTCAGCCGTTAGCCCCTAGAGAGCGATATACGAGAGCGCTACAGAGGACATACCGAGAGCGCTACAGTATACACGTGTGTACACAGTTGTGTACACGTGGGTATACAGTTGTGTACACACGTGTATACAGACCCCTCCTAGATAGCAGGTATATGTCTGGTCATCCGACACCCAGAGTACAGATGTCGCTATCTGCGGGCTATGCTCCTCGAGCTCTTTGCCCTCAGTCACTAGTGACCTCATGCCTCAGCCCTACCTAAGATAGGCGCAGGATGGGCTTTTATTCGTATTTTTGTATGTACTATGCTTTATATTTTGGCAAGCTAGATGCAAGACTTAGAGATCAAGGGTGCCCGAGTGCACAATCTGAAGAACGTAGACGCCCATATACCGAGGTATTCCCTGACCGTCTTTACTGGACTGAGTGGTAGCGGGAAGTCTTCGCTCGCCTTCGACACAATCTACGCCGAGGGCCAGCGGAGGTATATCGAGACATTCAGCTCGTATGCCCGTGGCTTCCTAGGCGGGGGGATGGAGCGTCCTGACGTGGAGCAGATAGATGGACTAGGCCCTGTGATCTCGATCGAGCAGAAGACCACCAACAAGAATCCCCGCTCCACAGTGGGGACGGTGACCGAGATCTACGACTTCTTCCGCCTACTCTATGCCCGTGCAGGTCAGGCTGTGTCCTACCTGACAGGTGCGCCGATGGTGCGCTACACCGAGGAGCAAATCCTCGAGCTACTCCTAGCTCGCTTCTCGGGGAAGAAAGTCCTGCTACTAGCCCCCGTCGTCAAGCAACGTAAGGGGCACTACAAGGAGCTCTTCGAGCAGCTACGCAAGAAGAGCTTCCTCAACGTCCGTGTCGATGGTGAGCTCAGAGAGATCACCTACGGGATGAAGCTAGACCGCTACAAGCTCCACAGCGTAGAGGTACAGACCGACAAGCTCACCATCTCGGAGAAGAACCGCGAGCGTCTGATGACCAGTCTACGCCTCACCCTCAAGGAGGGCGATGGTGTGATGATGCTCCAGGAGCTGGAGACGGGCGACATCTCCTACTTCAGCCGCCACCTCATGGATCCCGAGACGGGGCTATCCTATGGCGAACCCGCTCCACACAACTTCTCCTTCAACTCCCCCAACGGTAGCTGCCCACGATGCAAAGGCCTCGGCGAGGTACGTGTCATCGACCTCGAGAGCATCGTCCCTGATAAGAGCAAGAGCATCTACCAAGGGGGAATACTTCCACTAGGGAAGTACCGCCGTCAGCTCGTCTTCGCACAGATCGAGGCTCTGTGTGCCAAGTATGAAGTATCCATCAAGGATCCCATCAAGAGCCTCCCCGAGGACCTCATCAAGGAGATCCTCGAGGGCAGTGAGGAGGACATCACCCTCACGGACGAGCGATTCCCCGACCTACGTGGTATCCCCCTCTCCTACGATGGCCTGGGGGCTTACCTAATGAGTAGTCAGGACCAAGAGGAGGACAGTGAGCAGAGCCAGCGTTGGCTCCTGCAGTTCACCAAGCCTCAGGTCTGCCCCGAATGCTCAGGCTGGCGACTGAATAAAGAGGCTCTACACTACCTCATCGCAGGCAAGAACATCGGTGAGGTCGCCTCTATGGAACTCACCCAGCTGATGCAGTGGGTCGAGCAGGTCGAGCACGAGCTCAGTCCCCAGCAGCAGATCATCGCCTCCGAGATACTCAAGGAGATACGCACCCGCCTCTCCTTCCTCCTAGATGTCGGGCTGGGCTACCTATCCATGAACCGTATGTCCGCCTCGCTCTCCGGGGGAGAGAGCCAGCGTATCCGCCTAGCCACCCAGATCGGTACCCAGCTCGTAGAGGTACTCTATATCCTAGACGAGCCTAGTATCGGCCTCCACCAGCGAGACAACCTACGGCTCATCCACTCCCTGCAGAAGCTCCGCGACCTAGGCAATACCGTGATCGTAGTAGAGCATGACAAGGACATGATGCTGCAGGCTGACCACATCATCGACCTAGGCCCCAAGGCAGGACGACTCGGCGGTCAAGTCGTCTTTGCTGGCACACCGAACGAGATGATGCAGGCAGGCACACTCACCTCTCGCTATATCAGCGGTGAGCAGCAGATAGAGGTACCCACTGCTCGGCGCCCCCTCTCCGATCGTGTCCTCCGCCTCAGAGGTACTCAGGGGAATAACCTCAAGGGGATCGACGTGTCCTTCCCCCTAGGTACACTCATCTGTGTCGCTGGTGTCTCGGGTAGCGGGAAGAGTACTCTGATCAACGAGACCCTCTACCCGATCCTGAGCCAGCACCTCTATGCCTCGCTGAAGGAACCACTACCCTACCAAGAGATCGAAGGGCTCGACCTCATAGACAAGGTCGTAGCCGTAGACCAGTCCCCCATCGGACGTACCCCTAGGAGCAACCCTGCGACCTACACGGGAGTATTCACCGACATCCGCAACCTATTCGTCGGGCTACCCGAGAGCAAAATGCGTGGCTACAAGCCTGGGCGCTTCTCCTTCAATGTATCGGGAGGACGCTGTGAGACTTGCTCTGGCAATGGATACAAGACCATCGCTATGAACTTCCTGCCCGACGTACTTGCCCCCTGCGAAGTCTGTCACGGCCGTCGCTACAATAGAGAGACCCTCGAGGTGCGCTTCAAGGGTAAGTCCATCGCAGACGTCCTCGATATGACGATCAACATGGCCGTAGAGTTCTTCGCCAACGTCCCACACATCCTCAAGAAACTACAAGTGCTGCAGGAGGTAGGCCTAGGATATATTAAGCTAGGTCAGTCCTCCACGACCCTCTCTGGTGGTGAAAGCCAGCGCATCAAGCTCGCCTCCGAGCTTGCCAAGCGAGACACAGGCAAGACCGTCTATATCCTCGATGAGCCTACCACAGGGCTACACTTCGAGGACATACGTGTCCTGCTCGGCATCCTCAATCGTCTCGTCGATCGGGGAAACACCGTCATCATCATAGAGCACAACCTAGATGTACTCAAGAGCGCAGACTACATCATTGAGATCGGACCCGACGGTGGCAAGAAGGGGGGCAGGCTCCTCTACGAAGGGACGCCAGAGGGACTAGTACACGTCCAGGATAGTCCTACCGCTCCATTCCTCAAGGAGGAGCTCACACCACCGACCAAGCTAACCGCCAGGAGACAACAACAACGATAACCCACACACTACATACACTACAAACACCAACACGCAAATGAAATTAGGTAATCGACTATCAAACAAGATCTGCCCAGAGCATATGACGGTCGAAGAGTGGCAGGTGGCTCTTCGCCGTGAGAATGCTCGAGAGAGCAACTTCCAAGTCGAACACTTGGATAAGAACCGCATCTGGGGGGATTATCTTGTCAGTAGCGCTACAGGACGCTACAAGGTAGCCTTTCGTGGGGTGCAGAGTGATCGCAACTTCTGCTCCTGCCTAGACTTCCGTACCAACGGGCTAGGCACCTGTAAGCACCTGGAGGCCGTCACCCTCCACCTCCAGGATCATGTACCAGGATACCCTTGGGCAGGTCTCAGCTACTCAGCTGAATATACATCTATCTATGTCAGCTACAAGGGAGGGCGTAGCATCCGTGTACGTATCGGTACAGCCTATCAGGCCGAGTACCAGCGTCTACTCTATCAGTACTTCGACGAGGATGGGATCCTTCCCCTAGAGCAGTATGTACACCTAGACCATATATGCAGGCAGGCTCAGGCGATCTCATCCACCTTCCGTTGCTATGACGATGTCCATGAGTTTGTCCTAGAGTGTCTCAGGGAGCAGCAGTGGCGAGCAGAGCTCAAGGCCACCTATCCCGAGGAGGCGATCCCGTGGAATAAGCATACGCTGGTCGAGCCCTTTGAGGTCGTCGAGCGACTACTCTATGATCTCTGCTTTCAGGGCTTTGGCTTCATCGTGGGGCTCAAGCACCCCTTCTATATGCATCTCATCGCCCGCCTCGTAGAGGAGGTTTATCAGGGTGAGGAGCAGCGTGAGAAGGGCTACATCATCGTAGGGAATGAGACAGATGTCCTCGTTTGGCAAGCCATCCTATTCCAGTACAGCGAGTATGTCCACCTCCCCGTACAGGTGATGTCGCAGGAGCAGTTTGTCAAGATCCAAATTCCTCAGGGCACTCGTGCCTCCTTCGTCTATGTCAATGATGCAGACTGCCTCAAGGAATGGAAGAACCCTGTCTCCCTAGCTCTGAAGAAGCTCGAGGTGAAGCACCTCTATATGCACGTCGAGACACTGGAACACCTGACGCCAGTACAGCTCTCTTCGATCCTACAGCATATCAATCCCTTTGTCATCGGCCCATTCTACAAGTTCATCCATGCTTATCGTCCACTCTTCCCTCTAGCAGAGGATGCCGAGCGTCTACCTGCCGAGATGAAGCCCTTCACCTTCTTCGCCACCCAGCGCATACACTTGGCCAAGGCACTGCCAACCAGTGGCGATGAGCAGGCGATACGTATCCTACCCGTTAATGATGAGCATACGCCCGAGAACAAGGTCAATAGACTCCTCGGGCTCCTCTCCGATGTACTTGAGGATCCCGATGCTACCCTCCTACTACGCACTCAGATCCTATCCTTGCTACAGGTAGATAAGTAGCCTCCATCCCCTTATACAATAAGGGATATACACCCTAATGGCAAGGTGGTCATCTCCTTATTCGGAGATGACCACCTTGTCCATTATTTAATAGTATAGTACGAGGTATACGTCATCCTTTGCCTAAGCTCTTCTAGGAACTAGCTGCACCAAGACCACCATTTCTCCGATTGGATAGCACCCATATAGCCGCTCCAGAGATAGCCCTCCCGACCCTAACACCTAAAGAAAAGTAAGCCCTCGGTGATCACTGGATCACCGAGGGCTTATATACTCACTATGAGTGTATAGTCTAAGACTATCTCAGACTAAAACTCTGCGTTACGTGGCGTACGTGGGAAGGGAATCACGTCACGTATGTTGGTCATACCCGTGACAAATAGTAGTAGACGCTCGAAGCCGAGTCCAAAGCCCGAGTGAGGAGCTGTCCCATAGCGACGAGAGTCCAGATACCACCAGATGTCCTTCTCGGGGACACCCATCTCCTGAGCACGCTTGGTGAGCTTCTCGAGGTCAGCTTCACGCTCCGAACCACCGATGATCTCCCCGATCTTGGGGAAGAGGACATCCATACCACGGACGGTACGACCATCGTCGTTGAGCTTCATGTAGAAGCTCTTGATCTCCTTCGGGTAGTCCGTCACGATGACTGGACGCTGGAAGTGCTCCTCAACGAGGTAACGCTCATGCTCGCTGGCAAGGTCTGCCCCCCAATAGATGGGGAACTCGAACTTGCGCCCAGCCTTCACCGCAGCCTCGAGGATCTCGATCCCCTCCGTATAGGTCATACGCTTGAAGGGCTTCTCTAGCACGAAGTGTAGGCGATCAATGAGCTCTGCATCGAAGTGCTCGGCGAGGAACGTCAAGTCCTCTAGGCAATGATCCAGTGCCCACTGCACGCAGTACTTGATGAATTCCTCTGCGAGGTCCATATTCTCCTCGATCTCGAGGAAGGCCACCTCTGGCTCGATCATCCAGAACTCAGCTAGGTGACGAGGCGTATTGGAGTTCTCTGCACGGAAGGTAGGCCCAAACGTGTAGATCCCACCTAAGGCTAGAGCAGCCATCTCACCCTCCAGCTGACCGGAGACCGTGAGGGAGGTATGACGTGCGAAGAAGTCCTCACGGTAGTCTATCGCACCATCCTCCGTACGAGGGAGGTTGTCTAGGTCGAGTGTCGTGACCTGGAACATCTGGCCTGCACCCTCTGCATCACTAGCTGTGATGAGGGGTGTATGCACGTAGAAGTAACCACGCTCATGGAAGAAAGTGTGGATCGCCATCGCCATGTGGTGGCGCATACGATAGACCGCCCCGAAGGTATTCGTGCGAGGACGTAGGTGTGCGATCTCACGTAGGAACTCCAGCGAGTGTCCCTTCTTCTGTAGCGGGTAGGTCGCAGGATCAGCCGTACCGAGCACCTCGATCTCGTGTGCCTGGATCTCTACCGACTGTCCCTGCCCCTGAGAGGCGACCAACTCCCCTACGACACTCAGGCTTGCACCTGTGGTGATCTTAGCTAGGAGATCGGAATCAAACTTCTCTAGGTCTGCGACGATCTGTATGTTATGAATGACCGAGCCATCATTGAGTGCGATGAAGCTAACAGCCTTGTTACCTCGGCGGGTACGTACCCAGCCCTTTACGTTTACGGTCTGTCCGATGAGTTCACCACGGAGTAGCTCGATGATTCTTGTTCGTTTCATAGATACAAACTTAGTATATATATGTAGTGACTATTCGAAGGCGCCCATACGTAGGTTGTTCACCTCCTGCTCGGTGAGGTAGCGCCAGCGACCCCGCCCGAGGTTCTTCTTCGTGAGCCCGGCGAAGTACACACGGTCCAGCTTGTGGACATGGTAGCCGAGGTGCTCGAAGATACGGCGGACGATACGATTACGCCCAGAGTGGATCTCGATACCCACCTGGCTCAGATCCTCCTCGCTGACGTAGCTGATCGCATCGGCATGGATCTCCCCATCCTCCAGCTCTATGCCCTCGGCGATACGTTGCATATCCTCGATAGCTACGGGCTTGTCGAGCCATACATGATAGATCTTCTTCTTCATGTAGGAGGGATGAGTAAGCTTACTGGAGAGGTCTCCATCGTTGGTGATGAGGATGACCCCAGTGGTATTACGGTCTAGGCGACCGACGGGGTAAATACGCTCCTCACAAGCACCCTTGACGAGGTCCATCACGGTCCTACGGCACTCGGGGTCGTCGGAGGTCGTGACGCAGTTCTTGGGCTTGTTGAGTAAGATATAGATCTTGCTCTGGCAGGAGACACGCTGACCCTTGTAGACGACTTCATCAAGCCGTGTCACACGGGAGCCAAGCTCTGTGACGACCTGTCCATTGACGGTGATTTCACCAGCTGCGATGAGTAGGTCGGCCTCACGGCGAGAGCAAACCCCTGCATTGGCAAGGAACTTATTGAGACGTAGATCCTGTGATGGATCTACTACCTCCTCGTACTTAACAGGAGGTGGTGGGACGAAGGCACGAGGCTTCTTGCCTCCACCCTTACCCTTCTTGTTTGGGGCTCCCTTAATGGGCTTCCTACCCTTCTTCGGGCCAGAATATGGGTTGCCACCTTGGTTCGAGCGAGGCCTTTCGGAGCGGTTGTACTGATGGCCGTAGTTGCCACTCGTACGCTCGGCTTGGTAGCGTTCGTCGTACTGTGAGCGTTCACTCGAGGGGGTGTGTCCACGATAGTTAGATGAGCTGTGGCTGTCGTAGGCATGTTCGGACCGTGGACTCCGAGGGGTGCTGTAGCTAGGATTTGGAGCTGGGTCGTCAGAGACGATATAGACACGCTTACGGCGTGGATGAGCCGTCGAGCCATGCGAAGTAGCTTGTGTCCCTTCAGTAGAAGCGGTGGGGATGCGACGAGTGCGTACACGACGGACGGCCATATCCTCCGAATTCTGCTCTGGTCGAGGAAGAAAGTCTTTGTCTTCTGCCATGTTCTGGGTTTGTGTTTAATACTTACTTAAGTCGAGTGTTGAGGACAACCTCTCGGTTCCCCTCTGGCCTATAGCACCTGCACACAGTGGGTGGCTCCTCATGCCTCCCCGATCCTAGTTAAGTCATTAGGGGGGATAGAGGGTGTGCCCCTGCTATGCACATATCGCCTTTCAGCACCAGCAAAGATAAGAATAATCTTTATACCATTCGTATAGAGTATCTAGGGGAATACCTAGGGATGGAGAGGTGGGAGAGGGTCTCTGTGTGTACCCTTCGCCCGCACTCTACTTTCCTGGGCTCTACTGAGGCATGAGTTCTTCCCCTAGAGCGCCCTCGCTCACCCTGAGAGCGCTTGGACACTAGGCTCAAGGGACGACCATGCGAGAGGCCCACAGAGGAGATACTTAGATCGCTGTTGTGTACACGTGGGTACACAATAGTGTACACGCGTGTACACTATTGTATACACGCGTGTATACTTTTCCCTCCTAGGTAATAGGGATATGTCCGCTAAGCATACATCTAGGGTACAGCTACTTCTGCATTCGGTCTATACCCCTCGGCGACTTCGTGCTTACCCTCCAGCGAATTCATGGATCTGCCCTAGGGAAGGAGGTGCAAAATAGCTAACCTTAGCTCAGCCACCATCTCGCCGGGGAGACTGCTTCAGCATGTACACGTACGAGCATGACAGGCACATATAGGGAGGGTGAGGGGCATACCGAGTGGGATGTGGTGAAGAGGCCGAGGGTGAGGGACGGGGATACCGAGTGAGGAGGCAAAGGGTATACCGAGTGGGGTATAACGAGGAAACCGAACACGAGAGACGAGTATACCGAGCAGGAGGCAAAGGGTATACCGAGTGGGGTGTGACGAGGAAACCGAACACGAGAGACGAGTATACCGAGCAAGAGGCAAAGGGGATACTGAGTGGAATGTGGCGAAGAGACCGAGGGCGAGAGACGGGTATACCGAGTAAGGAGGCAACGGGTATACCAAGTGGAATGTGGCGAAGAGACCGAGGACGAGGAGATGCCCCAACAAAAAAATGCCCTCGTCACCTAGGTAAGGCGACGAGGGCGAACTTTATTTGTCCTCGACTT